>JBLHZD010000049.1:0-17110 GCA_047631095.1 Alphaproteobacteria bacterium | reverse complement strand
ATCAAGGAACACAACGACAAACCAAAACCATTCAACTGGAAAGCTGATCCCGATGAGATAATTGCTGCCGTAAAGCGTGGGTTCCAAACGTTGGAGTCAATCCACTAGAATAACAACATGGTGACAATAGACCTTTCTCATTATTACACGAATCAGTCCGAATGGGGCTGCGCGTTGAGCGCCATGTGACGGCGCGCGCAAAAGTTACGTGAAAATGAGGCGCAGGAGTATGGAGAATTGGCGGTGAAGGCGTTAAGACGCGCCATTCAGTCCCACAAGACAATCAAACCGCCCGCCTGTTGATAGTCGACCTGTTCGCGAGACATAAGGATGATTGATTAATCCCGTTACCAGTCCGGCGCCGCGCCGGGCAGCGACATCCGCGCGACCGCGACGGCGCCAGGGTCAACCTCCGCCCATTTTGCGAATTCAAGAACTGCGGCTTCGTCTGACAGAATAAAGTCCAGTATTCCGCCTAAAAATGCTGGATCCTGCGCACTCTCGCGTATTTTTTCGGGACCCACGCCGCTTAAGGCTAGAAAGTCACCCAATCGGTCCTTATCCTCTCCGATGAAGGCCAAGCATTTTATCGCGATCTCAACAGCGTCTTCGCGCATGCCATCCGCCTTTCAGTTTTCTATGGGTTCGCCCTATGGGTTCGCCGCCTCAGCGTTATCCAGTTTCGCAACATCATTCAAGTTCAAGAAGCCAAATGACATGAGTTCAAATCCAATTCGCCTCAGCATTCTGGATCAGTCGCCCATTCGCCAAGGCGGCACCGCCGCCGACGCGCTGTCGGAAACAATCCGTCTCGCCCAGCACGCCGAAAAGCTGGGGTTCCATCGATTCTGGGTGGCGGAACATCACGCCACCCCCAGCCTGGCGGGCGCATCGCCGGAAATTATGGTCACCCGCGTCGCCGCGGCGACCAACTCGATTCGCGTCGGGTCCGGCGGCGTCATGTTGAGCCATTACAGCCCGTACAAAGTTGCGGAGAATTTTCAGCTGCTGGAAACCATGTTTCCCGGCCGTATCGATCTGGGCATCGGCCGCGCGCCCGGTAGCGACCAGCGCACCAATCAGGCCCTCGCGTATGGATCACAAATCGGCATTGACTATTTTCCAAATAAGATCGCTGATCTGGCCGCCTTCCAGCACGATACCCTGGCCGCCGACCATACCTTCTCCGGGGTAAAAGCCCTGCCCGCGACGACCGGCCATCCGCCGATCTGGTTGTTGGGATCAAGTGATTACAGCGCCGCCTACGCCGCGCATTTCGGCATCGCCTTTTCCTTCGCCCAGTTCATCTCGCCCCATGGCGGGGACGCGGTCATGCAATCCTATCGCGATCAGTTCAAACCCTCTGATCTGCTCGATGCGCCCAAAGCGAATCTCGGCGTCTTTGTGATGTGCGCCGATACTGAAGAACAAGCCCGGCGTCTCGCCTCCAGCCGGGAGCTGGCGCGACTGTGGCGCGACCGTGGCAGCTTCGTTCCCTTACCGTCGGTCGAAGAAGCCATGGCCTACGAATACAGCGCTGCGGAAACGCGCCATATCATGAATTTTCGCGAGCGCAGCATCGTGGGGACGCCCGAACAGGTCCGCGACAAACTCACCACCATGTCTAAGCGGTATGGCGTTGATGAATTTGTTGTCCTGACAGCCTGTTACGACTTCGCGGACCGAATTCGGTCCTATGCGCTTCTGGCGGAAGCGTTCGACATCACACCGAAAGGCTAACATCACCATGGCATGGGACCCCGGACAATATCTCGCATTCGCCGGTCCGCGAATGCAACCCGCCGTCGATCTTTTGACGCGCACGCATCATGACAATCCAAAAACCGTGCTCGACCTTGGCTGTGGTCCGGGCAATATAACCCCGCTGCTTCAACAGCGCTGGCCGGGCGCCGCCATCAGCGGCGTTGATAATTCCAACGAAATGCTTACGCGCGCCCGCGCCGCCGTTCCCGACGTTGAGTTCTCCAACCACGATATCGCCACATGGGAACCGACGCAGCAATACGACGTGCTGTTCTCCAACGCCGCGCTGCAATGGGTCAAAGGCCACACAACCCTGTTCCCCAAAGTCATTGACATGGTCGCGCCAGGCGGCGTGGCGGCGATCCAGATACCCCGTAATTTCGATGCGCCTTCCCACACATTGATGACCAATGTCATCAATGATGGCCCCTGGACGGATTTGCTGACGCCTGTGCGCGACGATATGCCCACGGAACGCCCCGAATTCTATTACGATTTACTATCGCCCCTCGTTAAAACCCTCGATATTTGGGAAACCGAATATTTACAGGTGCTCGACGGCGAAAACCCGGTGGCGGAATACACCAAGGGCTCCTGGCTCATGCGGTTCCTTTTTTATCTCGACGAACCCGAGAAAAGCGAATTCGAAGCGAAGTACCGCGCGCTCATACAAGAGGCGTATCCAAAACGCGCGGACGGGAAAACCTTGTTTCCCTTCCGCCGACAATTCATTCTGGCAACCGTTTAGAATGTTTGTTTAAGGATAAGTTTATGAAATTACTGGTGCTCGCCGGCGACGGCATCGGCCCCGAGATCACAGCGGCGACGGTGCTCGCCGTTAACGCAATGAACCACCGTTTCAATCTGGGCCTCGTGCTGGAAGACGCGGATTCCGGGCTCGTCAGCCTGGAAAAACATGGAACGACATTGACCGAAGCGGTGCAGGAAAAAGCGCGCGCCGCCGACGGGGTAATTCTCGGCCCGTGCGACACCATTGTCTATCCCGACGTCAACGAAGGCGGCATTAACCCCTCGTCATGGCTTCGCAAAAACTTTGAACTCTACGCCAATATGCGCCCTTCGCGCGCGCGCGACGGCGCGTCTGCAAAGGCGCCCGACATCGATCTGGTGATCGCACGGGAAAACACCGAAGGCTTTTACGCCGACCGCTCCATGTTTGCAGGCTCCGGTGAATTCATGCCGACCAAAGACGTCGCTCTCGCCGTCCGCAAGATTACGCGCGAAGGTTCCCGCCGGATTGCTGACGCCGCCTGCAAACTGGCGATGACGCGCCGCAAAAAATTATGCATCGTTCATAAACGAAATGTCTTCCGCATGTCGGACGGCTTGTTCAATGACGTCGCGCATGAAGTCGCCGCCGGATATCCGGAGCTGGAGGTCGAAGAGGTTATCATCGACGCCATGGCCGCCCTTCTGGTGCGCCGTCCCGAATCCTTCGATGTGGTGGTCACGACCAATATGTATGGCGACATCCTGTCGGATTTGGCGGCGGAATTGTCCGGTGGATTAGGCCTTGGGCCGTCCATCAATGCGGGCGACGACCGCGCCATCGCCCAGGCGGCGCATGGATCGGCGCCCGATATCGCCGGTCAGAACATCGCCAATCCGGTCGCCCTGATAGCGTCGGCGGGCATGTTGATCAACTGGCTCGGCGAACGACATGACAGACCCGACCTTGTTGAGGCCGCAAACCGTCTGGACGCCGCCATTGGCGACCAGATGAAGGAAAACGGCACGAAAGACCTCGGCGGCACGCTCGGCACGGACGCCTTTGGCGAGGCCGTGGCCAAGCGTATCACCGGTTAAGCCGAATCGTTCCACCTGACGCCTAAACCCCGGGGACCGGCGCTTAGCCGCACCTCAGGTTTTGGCGGCATCAGCCGCCTTGGGTTTTTGGCAACATCAGTTTCGCGGCGACGAACTTGACCGTATCGTCCGCACTGTCCAGGCAGCGTAGGCGTACGTCCTTCAACACCTGTCCCGCTACCGTATCCGACCAGAACCACCGGTCGACGTCACCGCTGGATTTCTGACCCGGTTGCGCGGTCGCCGCTTCGGCGTAATAGGCCATCAAATCCGCACAGGAATCTTTGAGCGCCAACCCCAACGCTTGCCCTTCCACTGGGCTTTTAGCCGGATCGCCATCCAGAAAACTCGCTACGAATTGCGCCGCGTCGCTGATGTCCAGAGTACTCACGCCCACACGGCTTCGACCCCGTTCATCCAGTGAGACCTGATACCAGGGTGCCAGCGTTTCCAGCTCACGCGCCAACAAGACAGCCGGGCTGAGATCTTCGTCGTCATCCGGCGCGCCAAAGCTGACGGGGCAGACCCAACTTGTGGTTTCCTCGGCCTTTGGTCCCGGCGCATCTTCCGCAAAATCCGCCAGCACAACCGGTCCGTCATTCGAATCCAGCAGGTCCAGCGCCGCGTTCAACACGCGTCGTTGAAACGCTGGTTCATTCGGCGCGCCCAACGGCCGCCCCAGTTCAAACGGCACCCACAGCGCGCGGGGCGAGCGGATAGCTTCCGCATGTTCGCGCACCAGCGCAATCAGAACGGTCGAAATGCCTTCGTCTTCAAAAAAGTGAGCAAGCCCGCACACGGCGCGCGTACAATTTGGTCAGACCGGCGTCAGGATGACAGCGTTGACGCCGTCTTCCTTCAACATCCCGGCCAACTCCCGCGCCTTGGGCTCCAGCATCGCCGGGTCCGTCGCGCCCATGAACGAGTAATGAAACGCCGCCACCGAATCGATATCGCCGTCCGCGGCCATTTCCCGCAACCGGTCGAGCGGCAATACGATGTTCACATCGTCCTGAAATCCCGTTCGGTCAAAATTCACCGACACATGGTTCATCAGAATATCCGCCGTATCCGACGATGCGGGTATCACCCGATAATCAGCGCCGGCGCCCATACGAAACGGTTGCTCCCCGCTCAAGTTCAACCCGGCGGTCGTGACAATCGCAACGCGTCGCGCGGACGCAGGCGGTCCCTGCACCCAAGGCGTTTTTTCGTAAGTCGGCAGAGGCAGGTTACGCAGATGCGCCTGCTCCGACTCAACCAAGTCTTCCATTCGCGCCATTTATTTGGCTCCCTTCATAAGTTGGGGATTTTAGACCATGATTCCATCCGGGTGGACAAGGCCGCCGCGATACGGGACGCTGCCGCCCCAGCGCCAACACATAACCGTTTACGCATAACGGAGACCCCCGATGACATCCTATCGACAACTCCCCGAAAAGGGCGAAATCTTCCTCGATCATTCCGGCCATTTTGTCCCGGATATGGACGCCGCCTCACTGGCGCTGGAGCGGATGGGATTCATCATGACGCCTTACACCATGCACACCATGACAACGGCGCCGGGCGAAGAACCCCGGCCTTCGGGCACGGCGAATCGCTGCATCATGCTGCGCGAAGGCTATCTTGAGGTTTTATGCGCTGTTGGCGACGCGCCGCTGGCGCAACAATTGAACGCAGCGACGGCGCGCTATACCGGCCTGCATTTACTCGCTTTTTCCTGCGCCGACGCCAGAACCGAACATGCGCGCCTGACGGAAGTGGGATTTAACATGCAACCCCTGGTTAACCTGACCCGGAGCGTTGACGGGGGAACGTTACGATTCTCGGTGGTGCGGTTGGAGCCAGGACAGATGGCCGAAGGCCGCACACAATTTCTGCAGCACGACACGCCCGATTTGTTGTGGCGAGAGGACTTGATGAACCATCCCAACGGCATCGTCGCGACAACCGATGTCGTCATGACCGCAAATGACCCGGATGAGGCCGCGCTGCGATTCGAGAAATTTCTGGGGCGGGCGCCACTAAGAATCTCCAAAGGCGGTTGGCGTTTCGGTCTAGACCGCGCCAGCTTCACGATTCTGAACAACGAGGCGCTAACCGCCGCCTTGCCGGGCATCGATATTCCGGAATCGCCCTTCATCGCCGCCTTCGCCATGCGATCAAACGACCTGGACGCGACTGCGGCTTATTTTAAACAGGCCAACGTCCCGGCTGAGATGATCGCGCCGAGCGTTTTACGGGTGGCGAAAGACCCCGCGCTGGGCTCCACGATGATTGTCACCGACGCGGAGTCGCGCGCGCCGTGGCTATAGCCATCACGACAGCGCAATAGCGCCTAGTGTAGTTGCGGCGCCTTCAACAAATCCGCCCGATTGACGGAGTGAATGCTGATCTCCAACTGGTCGTCATCGCGAATCAGATTGAGCGGCACATCAACGCCCGCCTCACCCATCGCCCAGACAGCCCGGAAGAGTTCCGCCAGTTCCGTGACGGGGGAACCATTAACGCCCACCACAAAGTCGCCAACCCGGACATCCGCCGAACGCGCTGGTCCAGCGTCGACAATGCCCGCGACCACCAGCTTTTCATCCATTTCCGTCGCCAGCATGCCCAGCCACGGACGCGGTGGTTTTTGAACCCGGCCAAATTTCTGTAAATCGGACAAAATTGGTTTCAGCAGATCAATCGGCACGACCATATTACAATCCGTCGAATCGCCGCCAGACATCTGCTGAACGAACAGCGAGCCAATGCCTCGCAGGGTTCCATCCGCACCGATCAATCCGGCGCCACCCCAGGTCGGATGTGGCGGGGCGATGAAGATCGCTTCGTCCAAAACATATTCCCAATACCCGGCGAATTCACGTTTGGAGACGACTTCCGCCACAACCGCGTTTTCGCGGCCACCCGCACCGGCCAAAATAACCTTTTCATCGAGACGAAGATCATTTGAACTGCCGAATTCCAGATGCGGTAAATCAAGCGCCCCCAACGCTTGAATCAACCCGAACCCCGTAGACTGGTCAAAACCGAGCGAATATCCTGCAGTCGCGCGACCTTTGCCGTCCACCAGCCAGATCGATTCGGCCTCGGTCACCAGATACCCGATGGTGAGGATCAGGCCTTTGTCATTGATGACGACTCCATGGCCCGCGCGTTCCGGCCCCAACGTGCGCGCTGTCAGCGCGTCTTCGGGTATGGTTGAACGCACCGAGACCATCGACATCAACGCCTGATCGAGGTCGAAGGTGTAATCTTCCGCTTTGGGTTGCGCGCCGCGCGGTATTTCTTCCTGGTCCCTAGTCGGCATGCCTCTATCTACTCCGTTCCAATTCGCGCCCAATGCTGCGCCAGCCTAATCGGCTCTCGCGCTGAGGCTAGTATAACATAACTTCCCAACATGTGGTTTTTGATCCCGATTTCATCCCCTTAAGGAGGCTAAATCGGTAAATCCACCCGACTAATCGCTGATATATCCCATCGTCTGCTTTCGTTTTTCTTCGAAAGCCTCGATTTCCGCCTCATAACCCAATGTCAGGGCGATTTCGTCCAACCCTTGTAACAAACGCTCCCGATTATAGGCGGGTATCGAAAAGGCGTGGGTGTCGCCATTTGGCGCCGTCACCGTGTTCGATTCCAGATCGACCGTGATTTGCGCACCCGGATTAGCGTGCAATTGGGCGCGCAGGTCGGCGCAGATTTCAGCGTCCAGCCGCACCGGAACCATGCTGTTATTCATTTCGTTATTGAAGTGAATATCGCCAAAGCTCGGTGCGATAACGCTATAGAACCCATTGTCCACCAAGGCCCAAGCGGCGTTTTCCCGGGATGAGCCACATCCGAAATTTCGGTCGGTGACGATGATCGACGCATCGGCGTAGATTTCTTTGTTAAAAATGAAGTCCGGGTTCATTTCGCCGTCCTTGCCGCGTCGCACGCGGTAAAATAACAGGCCCTGATACCCCTCCGCCTGCTTGCGGCTCAAAAATGGCGCAGGAATGATTTGATCCGTATCGACGTTAATCGCATCAAATGGGACCGCTTTGCCGGTCAACTTGGTAAATTTACGCATAATTCGCTCCCGTTCCTATCGATCAGCCATAAGGTCACGCACATCCGCGAACGTCCCGGTCACCGCCGCCGCCGCCGCCATGGCCGGTCCCACAAGATGCGTGCGCGCGCCTTCACCCTGACGTCCCATGAAATTGCGGTTGGAAGTGGACGCGCTGCGCTGTCCCGGCTTCAGGGTATCGCCATTCATGCCGATGCACATGGAGCATGTCGGTTCGCCCCAGACCATCCCCGCTTCGGTGAAAATTTTGTCTAAACCTTCGGCTTCGGCTTGCTGTTTTACCTGAACCGAACCCGGCACGATCAAACTCGACACCACCGCCTTGCGCCCTTTTACAACGGCGGCGGCGGCGCGGAAATCTTCAATCCGACCATTCGTGCACGACCCGATGAACACCTTGTCCACCTTGACGTCGGTCATCCGGTCGCCCGGCTTTAGCCCCATATATTCAAGCGCGCCCTCTTGTATCTTTCGGCGCATGGGATCGGCTTCATCGCGTGGGTCCGGCACGATTCCGGTAATCGGGATGACATTCTCGGGACTGGTGCCCCAGGTGACCATCGGCGCAATGGCGTTTCCATCCACCTGCACTTCGGTATCGAAGACAGCGCCGTCATCGGTTGGCAAATTACGCCAATCGGCCAGCGCCTGTTCCCATTTCTCGCCCTGCGGCGCAAATTCCCGTCCCTTGCAATAGGCGAAGGTTGTCTCGTCCGGCGCGACCATGCCGACACGGCCGCCCGCCTCGATCGTCATGTTGCAGACCGTCATGCGGCTTTCCATATTCATATCGCGAATAACCGACCCGGCGTATTCCACCGCATGGCCATTCGCGCCCGCCGCGCTGATTTGGCCAATCACCGCCAACACCACGTCTTTAGCCGCCACGCCATAGCCAAGCGCGCCATCAATCGTAATCCGCATGGATTTCGGTTTGCGCTGCCAGATGGTCTGCGTCCCCGCCACATGCGCCACTTCCGAAGCCCCGATGCCAAATGCATAGGCGCCCAGCGCGCCATGGGTCGCGGTATGGCTATCACCGCAACACATCAGCAACCCCGGCAGGGTGATCCCCTGTTCCGGACCAACCACATGAGCGATGCCCTGCTTGTCGCTCTCCAATCCAAAGTGATGGAAGCCAAACTGTTTTGCGTTATCGGCCAGTTCCTCGATGATGCCGCGCATCTCGTCATCGTTGAAATCGTCGATGGTTTTAGCGTTGCTGGGCCGGTAGTGATCTGGCGTAGCATAGGTTTGCCTAGGCTTGCGAACCGAGTAGCCCGCATCTTTAAGCTTACTCAACCCCTGACGCGATCCGTCATGGCACAAATGCCGATCAACATAGAGCAAGGTCTGACCGTCATCGCGCTCCAGCACGATATGACGGTCCCAGATTTTTTCGAACATGGTTTTGGGCGTGGTGGTCTGGGACACTGACATTGCGGTCTTTCCTCAATCAATTTGTACTGTTTAGCCTGATGATCGCCGAGCCTCTGTGTGAAGGCGGCGATCACGAACCGGTCGGTCCGGGCTGATGCGCGTTACCCTAGTTTAATACCGCGAGACAATTCTAGCCATCCCTCGTTACGCGACCTGCCCGATCTATACGACCTCGTTATGCAAATCCGATTCGCCGCGAAACAGACGCCCCAAATTTTCCATCAGGATATCAATGACATTGTCTTCATATTTGCGCGTTTCGCCGCCCGTATGCGGCGTCACCATGGCGTTCTCCAAACCCCATAGGGGCGAATCCTCGGCCAAGGGCTCCTCGACCGTGACATCAATCCCCGCGCCGGCGATGGCCCCGTTTTGCAACGCGGCGATCAGGGCCTCCTCGTCCACGCACCCTCCGCGCGCGACGTTCACCAGATAAGACGACGGCTTCATGGCCGATAACGCGGCGGCGTCGACGATATTGCGGGTCTCGTCAGTCAACGGGCAGCACAGCGCGGTCACGTCCGCACACGGCAACAATTCCGCAAATGACGCGGACGGATGCAGTTCATCCACGTGCTCAACCGGTGTGGAAACATCGCGTTTCAGGCCAATCACATCCATTTCAAACGCCTTGGCCAGCCGCGCCACGCGACCGCCAATTTTACCCAGCCCGAAAATCAACATGGTCTTGCCCGCGAGT
Source organism: Alphaproteobacteria bacterium (assembly GCA_047631095.1). GTDB lineage: Bacteria > Pseudomonadota > Alphaproteobacteria > UBA8366 > JABJJH01. Next base: position 7,304 of record JBLHZD010000049.1, on the reverse strand, counting down.
TCTTCTTCCCGTTTGGACAAATCGGCGATCATGCCGCGCCAGTGATGTTTGTGCTGGTTGTCTCGACCCGTGTGAATTTGGCGGGTCAACGCCAGGGTCAACGCCATGGCGTGGTCGCTAACAGCGTTAACATTGACGCCGCTGCCATTGGCCAGCCGTACGCCCTGCGCACGAATGGCGTCCTGATCAAACTGGTCGTATCCCGCGCCGCAGACTTGAATGAATTTCAAATTGTTCGCGAGCGGCAGCAGGTCATTGTTCCAGAATCCGGTGGCGATCAACACATCGCCTTCGCCAACGCGCGCGCGGGTTTCTTCCGGTGTCCAGGTCTGAAAATGCTTGATGCCTGTGTTGCGGAGGTCGAACTTGCTGGAAAATTGATACGCCGAATGGGCGAAATGAATCGTGATGTCATCCTTGTTCATGTCTCTCTCGCAAATATAATTTCTGATCGCGCAAAATCGCGCGTGAACCGAATTTCAATTTAGCGGCTTCCGCCCGTCACGAAAACACCATTCGCATCATCAACACCCGGATTCCGCCGCACCAACCAGGTCTCTCAAAAAATAGTCCAGACTTTTCCGTTCAAACGCTTGCGCTTGCGCGATGCGCCCGGCATGATTTCGACCCTTGCATACATTTCCAGGAGCAGCGCAACCCATGGTTAGCACGCTTGACGGCATTACCGTACTCGATTTTGGTTCCGGAACGGCGGCGGCCCTGGCCAGCATGTTCATGAGCGATCATGGCGCGCGGGTTATCCGCGTCATCGACAAGGACGACGACGCCCTGCGCGACGGCGGCTTCGTCATTTGGGACCGGGGCAAGGAATGCGTCGCGCTGGATTTGTCGGCGATCTCGAAAGACCCGGACGCCTCGGCGGATTATCGCAAACTCGTGGCGGGCGCCGACGTCCTGCTAGAAGATTTCGCGCCTTCTTCCGAGCGCCAGAGCATGGTAAATTCAGACTGGCTGGGCAGCGTGAACCCCCGCCTTATTCCCTGCTCTCTTACAGCCTATGGCAAAAACGGACCTCTAAAAAACGAACCGCCAATCGATGATTTGGTGTTGGCGCGCATGGGCGTGCTGGGCGGTATGCCCGGCTTTCGACCTGCGCCGGTTCACGTGGCGCATGAATTGCCCAGCGTGGGCGCAGCGATCTTCGCCAATCTGGGCATTGCGGCGTCCTTACTGGCGCGCGAGACCACAGGCCGGGGGCGAACTGTCGAGACATCCATGATGGCGGGCGCGTTGCTGTTTCACCCCAAAGTCATTGGTGAAAATGTCGCGCGAAATGTCTTTCAAACCGATCCCACCGGCAGCGCGCCGTTTTATAGCCTTTATGAATGCGCCGACGGCGAATGGATTCAGCTGGGCTGCGTCCATGTCGGTTTCATGGGTCTCGCCGCGAAATTAATGGGAATTGGCGATCTGGTCGCCGAACCCCGTTTCGAAGGTGGTCGCGGCGGCAAGCCGGAAGATGAAGCGGAACTGCGCGCCACCTTACGCCGCGTCATGAAGACCAAACCCTCCGACGAATGGGCCGAAGTGCTGGAAGCCGCCGATGTGCCCTTTGCGCAATGTCGTGAAACCGAAGACGGCATGGCCGATCCGCAGATCGCCCACAATGAAATGCTGGTGACGCTGGACGACCCGGCGCGCGGCCCCATCGAGCAAATGGGCGTGGCGATTAAATTAAGCGAGACGCCCGGAAAGGTTCGCGGTCCCCGCGCCAGCAAGGCATCCGGTATTCCCGACGATTATCCCGCCGCCTTGGACAGCGCAACAGCAAGCCCCACCGATCAACTTGATCCGCCCCCGTTGGATGGCGTACGCGTACTGGAGATCACCAATTTAATCGCGGGCCCGACGGGCGGTCGGTTGCTGGCGGATTTGGGCGCTGACGTCATTAAATTCGAGCCGCCCACAGGCGATCTGTCGCGCCCGATTGGCCGAAATTATTTTTACAATATCAATTTCAACAAACGCTCTGTCTCGGTCAACGCCAGCACCGACGCGGGCCGGGAAGTCGCCCAACGGATCGCCGCGTCCGCCGATACGCTGCTGGCCAATTTGCGACCGAAAGCCACCGCGCGCATGGGCATAGGTCCAGCGATCAATCCGCAGTTAATCGAGGCGCACCTGACCGGCTATGGATTCACCGGACCGTATTCACACCGCCCCGGCATCGATCCGCTCGCCCAATCGCTTATGGGGATGTCGCGCGCACAGGGCGGACCGAGCAACCCGCCTGTCTTTACCGCTCAACTGGCGCCAACGGATTTCACCAACGGCGCCATGGGGGCGCTTGGCACCATTCTGGCGCTGTACGCGCGAAAAAGAACCGGAGTCGTACAGCGCATAGACTCCAATTTGCTGAACGCGGCGGTCGTCCTCAGTTCCGCCTGGTTTTCCAAATACAAAGGTAAGCCCTCGCGCCCCTTGGCGGACCGGGATCAGTATGGATTGACCCCGTACCATCGGCTTTATCAGTTAAACGATGGATGGGTTTATGTCGTCGCGGAAACCGCAGCGGAACGCGCAGCGTTGCAAAAATTAGCCGGTGTTGAGGATAATGGCGCCGAATCGGACGGGCATCCAAATGAAACTTCCTTCGCGCAATCCATGACCGCCGCCTTCGCGAAGCGCAACCTTGCGGACACGTTAAGCGCGCTAAAAGAAGCCCGAATCCCTTGCGCGGAAGCAAAAGCGCCGGATAGCGAGCACTTTCTGAACGACCCGCACACACTGGCCAATGATTTGATCGCAGAACGCCAACACCCGACGGCGGGCAAGCTTTTGGTCGCGTGGCGCTATATCCAGTTCGGCGGCACCGCCCCGACGCTGGGGCGTCCCACTCCTTTATTAGGGGAACATACGGACGAAGTGCTGCGCGAAATCGGCTATGACGACGCCGAAATCCAAAAGCTGCATGATGACAAAACCGTCATCACCGAGACGGTGTAAAACGACGCCCACAAACAACTTTAATTGCGAAAAATCGTCATTCGAAATGGTGCGGCGCTGAAGGTGTAAATTAACCCTGAGCGGACATCTTCTTTCTCCAATTTGAGTGACTGTTTTTGGCTCTGACGAGATGTTTCTGATCCTGGCGACTTTCGCGGGATTCAGACATTTTATACGAGAAAAACTGTTCCGGTGCTATGAGAGGCCCATGTCACAGATCGAATCTCTTTTCGTCACCCGTCTCTATCGTTCCGCACTGTCCGAGTTATGCAAGGCGCCGGATGCGGCTGAGCTTGAAGTCTCCTGCCTGTCGATTGCCGATGATGATACGGCTGGGCAGGCATGGTGTGAGGAACACGATTATCCGGGTTACACCAGCTATGCCTCGCTGGACGATCTGGCCTGGCGGTTTCCGATCTTCAAGGATTTGGTCCAGGTGCTCGACAAACATGTCGCAATCTTTGTCAAAGACCTGCAATTCGATCTAGACGGCAAGAAAATCAGGCTGAATAGTCTGTGGATCAACATCTTGCTCGAAGGCGGCGTGCATACGTCCCATTTGCATCCCCATAGCGTGATCAGCGGCACCGCCTATGTCACGATGCCGAACGGCGCAAGCGCCATCAAGTTCGAAGACCCGCGGTCGGCAATGATGATGGCCGCGCCGGAGCGCGAGGTCGAAGCACGGAACGAACTGCGCAAATTCATCTATGTCGCGCCCCAGGCAGGCGAGGTTTTGCTTTGGGAAAGCTGGCTGCGCCACGAAGTTCCTCAGAACAACGCCGATGAAGAACGCATCAGCGTCAGTTTCAATTATGGCTGGGAGTAACGGGCCCGTGGAGGGTTGTCCCGTCCGCTTATGGCCACGAAGCGACTTCACATCGTTTTCGGCTAACGTCCGATTTTTCCGTATTACGTCAGCTTCGCCCTTGGCGCCGGACGTTCAAACTGGCGGCGCCGGTGTCGCAAATTGACCCTGAGCGGTCTTTGCCGACACGTTTGTTCATGCTCTTGAGACAAGCCACACGCCCTTGCGAAGGGGTTCTATGTCCCTTGGACACGTGAAGTTTCGCTGAATATAGTGGCGTCCACTGTTAATTCTGGGAATAGAACGAGCTTATGACGCAATTACTGAGCGACAATGACGTCATCGAACGAATTTTCGGGCATATCGACAATAAAACGACGGACCTCGGTGACCGCGTCTGGCGTGAGCCAGCGGATAATTATCGTTCTGTCGAGCGGTTTGACGCCGAGATTAAGCTGCTAAGGCGGTTGCCTGTCGCCTATTGCCCCTCTGCGGCGCTGCCCAAAAAGGGCTCGTATGTGGCCCGCACGGCGGCGGCGACGCCCTTGGTCGCGGTGCGTGGCGAGGACGGTATTGTACGCACCTTTCGCAACGCCTGTCGCCACCGGGGTATGGCCGTTGTCGACGGTGACGGGTGCGCTAAATCTTTAACATGCCCCTATCACGCCTGGACGTATGGGTTGGATGGACAGCTGAAATATATTCCAGGAGAAGAGGGTTTTCCCGGCCTTGATCAGAAAGAACACGGCTTGGTCCCGGTGACGACAGTAGAACGCGGTGGCCTTGTATTCGTAACGCAGGATGACCCAATCGCCCAGGGCGCCTTAGAGGACCTGCCGGAACTCATCGCCCCCGAACAGGTCGTATTCGACAAAAGTGAAATTGTTGACGAGGCCAACTGGAAGCTGATCGGAGAGACCTCCATGGAGGGGTATCATATCAAGTCTCTCCACAATGAGTCCTTCTACCCCCACGGTTTCGATAATATCAATGTCGTAGAAACATTTGGCGCCAATTCGCGGATCGTCTTCCCGTTCCGTCGAATAGAAAAACTTCGCGACATTCCGGTCGAGAAGCGCCGTATCCAAGGTATGATCACTGATGTTTATCAGCTATTCCCGAACACCCATATTTCGGTGTTATCAAACCATTCGATAATGGTTATCCTGGAGCCGGTCACTCCGACCCAAACAAAGTGGGAAATTTTCCGGCTCAGCAATAAATCCATAAATGGCGCGCCCGTCGATATGACCCAAGCAAAGCTGGACGCTGGCTTCGTCAACGACACCGGGCTGGTCGAAGACCGCCAAGCCGCCTGTTCCATTCAAGCGGGACTGGAAGCCAACGCCAACAGCCACTTCACGTTTGGACACTTCGAAAAAGCAACCGTCCACTTCCACGCCACCTTGGACGAAATGCTGGCCAAACAGGCGTAACATCTGTGAATTAGTAACGCGAACACTTGCCTGTGCAGGAACGGTGAAGGCTTAGAGTCCGTCCGGAAAGTTCATGCGTTTAAACAAATCTTTCTCATCATCAGACGAATTGACGCCAAGAGAAGGAAGGCTCGGGCGGTTCTGTTGTGGTTTTCAAAATCTTTGGCGAACGGACACTTAGACACGCTGCTGGGTGCAAGCCCTGGTAGGCGGATCAATCGCCAAGACATTGCACGCTCGGATAGGCGCCTAATTTCGGGATTGTCGAAAAGAGCTAATCGAGGCGTTTAAGGGGCATGTCGTTAATAGCTCTGGCGATGGGATGTTGATAGCGTTTGCCAGCGCGGTGAGATGTCCTCATGATTACCCGTACTAGCGTGCTACCGCTCCGGCGCGACGCTTAAATTCCCGTGCAATCACCCAACACCAACAGCGACCTGGCCTATTTTTTAGAGAGAGACAGGACATATGACGCACCACCAGGTTAATTTTTTCTTTTTAAATATCGGACATTTTTTCGATCATATGTTTGTTTTGATTTTCGCGACGGTCGCAGCGCTAAGCCTAACGACTGAATGGGGCATGACCTATTCGCAGCTCATTCCCTACGCGACCCCGGGGCTCGTCGCCTTCGGCGCCCTGGCCGTTCCTGTCGGTTGGTTAGCAGACAAATGGAGCCGCGAGAATATGTTGGCGATCTTCTTCATTGGTATCGGCGCGAGTTCGGCCTTTACCGCCCTCGCTGAGACGCCCTTGCAAATAGGAATCGGCTTATTTTTCATTGGCGTATTCGCCGCAATCTATCATCCCGTTGGCATCGCTATGGTCGTCCATGGACGCGAAAAGACGGGTGTTCCTCTCGCAATTAACGGCATCTTTGGCAATATGGGAATAGCGGTCGCCGCCCTCTTGGCCGGGTTGCTAATCGACACAAATGGGTGGCGCTCCGCGTTTGTCCTGCCTGGCATCCTCTCGATAGGTTGTGGCTTCGCGTACATCTTATTCATTCGCATGAGCCACGCCGCACGTGCGGCCGAGATAGAAAGCGGCGCGGCCGCCAAGAAAGCTGTCGCGGGTACAATGACGATCGATCGAAACCTGATTATTAGAACCTTTGCGATCATCTTCACCACCACGGCGATTGGCGGCTTTATCCTTCGTAGCACAACTTTCGCCTTGCCCAAGATATTTGACGAACGGCTGACAGAAATAGCGAATAGCGCAACTTTAATTGGGGCGTACAGCTTCTTGGTTTTCGCTTTTGCTGCGTTTGCTCAACTCGTTGTGGGTTATCTTGTCGACCGCTATTCGATTCGAATTATCTTTGCTTCCCTGGCGGCTCTGCAGGCCGTTTTCTTCGTCGTTATGATAAATTTAACCGAGCTACCGGCGTTACTTATTTCCTTTGGTTTCATGTTGGTGGTGTTCGGACAGATACCTATCAACGACGTGCTCGTCGGTCGCATTACGCGGAGCGAATGGCGTAGTCGCGCCTACGCGCTTCGATACATAATCACGTTTTCTGTCGCCGCGTCTGCGGTGCCGTTGATTGCGTGGGTTCACGCCGAATGGAGCTTTGATATTTTATTCACGGTGATGGCTATAGGCGCGACAGGCACCTTTGCGACAGTTCTCTTCCTGCCCAGAGCAATCGCCAAACCGTAAACGATTACTTTTATCGTGAGGAATTCGAAAGACAATCGTCTGTACTTGGGTTGATTGCGTCATGGTTTTGGTCCCGACTCTTGATAGCAATATTCGAAATCAAAGAGACAGAAACAATGTATCGCGCGCCCGTTTCAAAGCCGTGTGGCGTCTCGTAGCAGAGGCGCCAATATTTCTGCTGTTGGCCACGAAGCGACGCCACAGCGTTCTCGACTGACTTCTGCTTCGCCTCCAGCTCGCGACATGTTCACCACGAGGTGGCTTTTCATGCATCCAGGCTGGTCGCCACAAAAGAAAGAAATGTTGATTTCATGCCCCCAGGACTACGACCCTAGTGGATTGACTCCAACGTTTGGAACCCACGTTTAACGGCGGAAATTATATCATCGGGATCAGCTTTCCAGTTGAATGGTTTTGGTTTGTCATTG
>JBLHZD010000048.1:0-17116 GCA_047631095.1 Alphaproteobacteria bacterium | reverse complement strand
TTTAATCGTCGAAGAAGTGGACCGTATCTGCGCGCTTGTCGATCAGATGGAGGTTTTCGAAGATCGGCCCCGGATCGAACGCGGCCCGGTAAATATTCATGAAGCGCTGGGCCATGTCGTAAAGTTAGCCCGCACCGGATTCGCCCGTGATATCCGCATCGTGGAGAATTACGATCCGTCTTTACCGCCATTTTATGGGGACCGCGATCAAATTATTCAGGTCTTTTTAAATCTCATCAAGAACGCGGCGGAGGCGGTGCCGGAGGGCAAGGATGGTGAAATTATCATCGCCACAGCGTTTCAACATGGCGTTAAAATGGCGGCGCCCAATGGCGGGTCCGTGGTGCATTTGCCGCTGGTCGTGACGGTTCGCGACAATGGAGAAGGGGTGCCGGATGATTTGAAACCGCATTTATTTGATCCGTTTATTACGACGAAGCGCGGCGGCACGGGCCTCGGGCTGCCGTTGGTCGCGAAACTGGTGGGCGATCATGGCGGTGTTATTGATTTCGAATCATCCCCGCAGGGAACGTCTTTTCGGGTGATGTTACCAAGGATGAAGGAGCAAATCTGACGTGGCGGGCGAAACGATATTGATCGCAGATGACGACCGGGCCATCCGCACGGTCATAAGTCAGGCGCTGGGCCGACTGGATTATGATGTTCGGACAACCGGAAACGCCGCGACCTTGTGGCGCTGGGTATCGGAAGGCGAGGGGGATCTCGTCATCACTGATGTGGTCATGCCGGATGAAAATGGTCTCGACCTCATTCCGCGCATCCGGAAAGTGCGTCCGGAAATGCGCATCATTGTCATGAGTGCGCAAAACACCTTGTTGACGGCGGTAAAGGCGACGGAGCGCGGCGCGTTCGAATATCTGCCCAAGCCCTTTGACCTTAATGAGCTGGTCAATATCGTCCAACGCGCCCTGACCGAACGCTCGCGCCCTGTTGAAGGCGGCGCCAACTCGTTTGATGAAGACGAAAATTTGCCGCTGATCGGGCGCTCACCTGCGATGCAGGATGTTTACCGGGTTATGGCGCGGCTGATGGGCACGGACCTAACGGCGTTGATCGCAGGCGAATCCGGGACCGGAAAAGAACTTGTCGCGCGCGCCTTGCATGATTACGGCAAACGTCGCAACGGTCCCTTTGTCGCGATCAATATGGCGGCGATCCCGCGTGAATTGATTGAAAGCGAATTGTTTGGTCACGAAAAAGGCGCGTTTACCGGCGCGACCATGCGGTATCAGGGGCGCTTTGAGCAATCAGATGGCGGCACCTTGTTCCTGGATGAAATTGGCGACATGCCGATGGATGCGCAAACCCGGCTTCTGCGGGTTATTCAGGAAGGCGAATACAGTCGCGTTGGCGGTCGTGCGCCTATCCGAACGAATGTCCGGATAATCGCGGCGACGCACCGGGACCTGCGGCAGTATGTAAGCCGGGGTTTGTTTCGAGAGGATTTATACTATCGCTTGAACGTCGTGCCGATCCGGTTGCCGCCGCTTCGTGAACGCCGGGAGGATATCCCGGAGTTGGTTCGGTTCTTTTTTGCGCGCGGCGAGAAGGATGAATTGCCCTCAAAGGTGCTCGAATCCGGCGCCATGTCCCGGTTGCAATCCTATCGTTGGCCCGGAAATGTGCGGGAACTTGAAAATCTGGTGCGCCGCTTATCCGCCGTCTATGCGCAGGAGACAATAGGGGTCGATATCATCGAAGCCGAGTTGGCCGATGCGGGCCCGACAACGGAGGGCGGGGAGGGCCGGGCCGACGACGAAAGCTTCATAGAGGCGGTTGAACGCCATTTACAGCAATATTTCTCCGCCCATACCGACGGTTTGCCCGCCGCTGGGCTCTATGACCGCGTCATAAAGGAAGTCGAACGCCCGCTGATCAGCCTTAGCCTGGCGGCGACGCGCGGCAACCAGATACGCGCCGCCGAACTCCTTGGTTTAAACCGAAATACACTCCGAAAGAAAATTCGCGAGTTGGACATTCCGGTGGTGCGTGGCGTAAAATGACGCTGAATTTTCGACGATCGCGCAACTTCGCTTAGCCCAGCGCACGACTTAGGCGATTTCGGAATCGCAATGACCACAGCAGATACATCAGAACCGTCACCGCGCAACTGGCTCCAAAAGGGCGCCATGCATCTTGGTGGGCGGAATTTTGCACGCGTGTTCACCGTGTGCTTGACCCTGGCTGCGCTCATCAGTGGCGTCGCGACCTATACATTATTGACTCAATCGCCGGATGCGTTGACATCGCCCGGTGCGCCGGGCGTGGATAGCGACGCCAGTCGTATTTACCTACTGCTCAATCTGGATCTTGTTCTGTTGTTATTGCTGGTGATCGTCATCGCTCGCAGGGTTGTTCGGGTCTGGAGCGAACGACGGCGTGGATCGGCGGGCTCGCGGTTGCATGTGCAGCTGGTTGTGTTGTTTGGCGTCATTTCTGCAGCGCCAGCCATTGTCGTGGCGGTATTTTCAGGGTTGTTTTTCAATTTTGGTCTCGAATCCTGGTTTAGTGAACGCGTTCGAACAACGCTGACAGGGTCTCTGGCGGTTGCGGAAGCTTATCTGGAGGAGCACAAGCGCAATATCACCGTCGATGTCTTGCAGATGGCCCGGGATCTGGATAATCGCGCCCTGACGTTTCAGGTTGATCAAAAGCGCCTTAACAAGATGGTGAATTTGCAGGCGCGCGTCCGAGAACTGTCTGAGGCGGTGGTGTTTACCGGCGCCGGGGACGTGCTGGCGCGGTCCGGTCTGACCGGCGCGCTGGAATTTGAACCGGTTCCAGCGGACGCATTGTCCAAGGCGCGGGATGGCGAGGTCGCGGTCCTGACCAATGATAGCGATGACAGGGTGCGCGCCTTGATTCGACTGACGAATTTTCTGGATCATTATCTTTACGTCGGTCGTTTCGTCGACCCGACGGTAATCGCTCATATGGAGCGAACCAGAGGCGCTGTTCATCAATTCGAGAGTCTCGAATTGCAGCGGGAAGATTTGCAAATCCAGTTTTCCATGATCTTCGCCGTCGTCGCACTGCTTTTGTTGTTAGCGGCTGTCTGGGTGGGACTGAACGTTGCGACGCGGTTGTCGCGCCCCATCGGGCTCTTGATCTCCACCACCGAGAAAATCCGCGCTGGTGATTTATCTGCGCGGGTGCCCGAGGCGGAGTTCGACGGTAATGAGTTGGGCTCGCTCAGCCGCGCCTTCAATCGAATGACAAACGATCTGGACGCCAATCGGCGGGAATTGATCGAAGCCAATTTGCAGGTCGATGCGCGGCGGGTCTTCAGTGAGACTGTCTTGTCGGGTGTATCGTCGGGCGTTATCGGGCTTGATCGGACCGGGGCGCTCAATTTACCCAACCGGGCCGCGTCAATATTGCTGGGCGTCGAACTCGATAGCGTTGCGGGCGCGCCGTTGGAAGATGTCATTCCCGAATTTTCAGGTTTGATTGACGCGGCGCGGCACGCAACAGGCCAACGCCCGATAGAGCGTCAAATTCAAATTAAACGTCCTGACGGTGAACGAACGCTTCTGGTGCGGGTTGGAGTTTCTAGAATAGATAATGATATCAGTGGATTTGTCGTCACCTTTGATGACATTTCCGACCTTCTCTCCGCGCAGCGAAAGGCGGCCTGGGCGGATGTCGCGCGGCGCATTGCGCATGAGATAAAAAACCCGCTAACGCCAATTCAATTATCTGCAGAGCGTCTAAAACGAAAATATTTGAAGGATATCACGAACGATCCAGAGACCTTCGAAAACTGCACCGACACGATCATTCGGCAGGTGGGCGATATTGGCCGAATGGTTGATGAGTTTTCGAATTTCGCCCGGATGCCGGCGCCATCGATGAAGATCGAAAATATCTCTGATTTATGCCGTCAAAGTCTGTTTTTACAGCGTAATGCGCACCGGGACATCGATTTTGTATCGGTCATTCCTGCCGATTCAGTGAGCGTCAATTGCGATGGTCGCCAAATTAGTCAGGCGATGACGAATTTACTGCAAAATGCCTGCGATGCGATTGACGGTAACGCCAAATCCACCCCCGGACCTGATGCCGGATCTGACATTGCGGGAAATGACGACCGCGTCCATAAGGGCCGTATTGTACTGACCCTGGAACTGCGCGAAAACGCGGTTGCAATTGTTGTCGAAGATAACGGCAAAGGACTACCACGTGAAAATAGAGAAAAACTGACGGAACCGTATATTACGTCCCGTGCAAAAGGGACGGGGCTTGGACTGGCCATCGTCAAGAAAATCATGGAAGATCATGATGGTCGGCTCGCATTGGAGGATGGTGCGAATGGCGGCGCCCGCGTTAGCTTGATACTACCCAACGGACCGGAAGACGGCGTTTCTGAAAACGACGCGGCCGACGCGGTCTAAGAGGCGAAAAATGGCGCTCGAAATACTTATCGTTGATGATGAAGACGATATTCGGCAACAAATTGCCGGGATTCTCGAAGATGAAGGGTATGAAACCCGACAGGCGGTGAACAGCGATGAAACATTTGCGGCGATAAATGCGCGCACGCCGAGCCTGATAATTCTGGATGTCTGGCTTCGTGATTCGCAGTATGACGGCTTGCAGATGTTGGAAATAATCCGTCGTGAGAATGAAAATCAGCAGGTTGTCATGATTAGCGGCCATGGCACTTTTGATATGGCGGTGTCCGCGACCAAAACCGGCGCCTATGATTTTATTTCCAAACCTTTCAAGACCGATGTGCTTCTGCATACGGTGTCCCGTGCGCTGAGTGAACAGCGTTTGCGCCGGGAAAATACAGACCTGCAACGACGCGCAGGCGATGAGATCGAGGACCTTGTCGGGGAATCTTCGGCGATTAACAATTTGCGCCAGTCGATTGAAAAGGTGGCGCGCACGGATAGTCGCGTCATGATTACCGGGCCGCTTGGTTCGGGAAAAGGCGTCGCCGCTCGGATTTTACACAAGAAGTCAGCGCGTAGCGGCGGACCATTTATTGTTATGAACTGCGCAAGTCTAAAATTCGAAGATGTCGAGAGTACGTTGTTTGGCAGAGAGCCCGCAGGTGGCGGCGCACGGGAAATCGGCGTTCTTGAGGAGGCGCATCGAGGCACCTTATTGCTCGATGAAGTGGCCGATATGCCGATGGAGACACAGGGCAAAATGGCCCGCGTTTTACAAAACCAGAAATTTGAGCGTTTGGATGGTGATAATAAGGTTGAGGTCAATGTCCGGGTTCTCGCGACGACCAGTCGGGATTTAACGTCCGAAATTGAAAACGGCGCCTTTCGGGAGGATTTGTATTACCGCTTGAATGTGGTGCCGTTGGAGACGCCGCCATTGTCGGCGCGCCGCGAGGATATCCCTCTCCTGGCGCAGCATTTTATGGAACGCATCAGTCGCGCGAAGGGACGGTTACCTCGGTTATTTGGCGATGATTCGTTGGTGGCGTTACAAAGCCATACCTGGCCGGGCAACGTCTGGGAGCTTATCAATGTCATTGAGCGACTGGCCTTGATTGCGCCGGGTAAAACACAGGACGTTATTAACGCCAGCGCTGTCGTTGAAGCGGTTGGTGAAACCACGGAAAGCGGCGGCGATAGCCTGATGCTCGACGTTATGGACCAGCCGCTCCGAGAGGCGCGGGAGTCTTTTGAGCGTAAATACCTTTTGTTCCATTTGACCCGCTTTGACGGCAATATCAGCCGTACGGCGGCGTTTGTGGAAATGGACAGGGCTGCGTTGCATCGTAAATTGAAATTGCTGGGCGTACGAAATGTGGTTCGAGTATAGAGTGCTGGCGGTGGTCATGCGCGCAAGACAGGCTTTTAATCGATGAAGGTCGTCATTTGCGGCGCCGGGCAAGTTGGATTCAATATTGCGCGGTATCTCTCAGCGGAAAATAACGATGTGACGGTGATTGATCAGTCGCCGGAACTTATTGGTAAAATTAATGGTTCCCTCGATGTGCAGGCCTTTGTCGGCCACGCAGCCCATCCGGAATGTCTGGAGCGCGCCGGTGCGGCGGATTCGGATATGCTCATCGCGGTGACGTTTACCGACGAAGTGAATATGGTCGCCTGCCAGGTTGCGCACTCGCTTTTTAATGTCCCGATGAAAATCGCGCGGGTGCGGCATCAAAGTTATCTAAATCCGGTGTGGGCGGATTTGTTCAGCCGCGATCATATGCCGATCGATGTTATTATTTCACCGGAAATCGAGGTCGCGCGGGCGATACGGCGCCGATTAGGCGTTCCTGGCGCCATCGATATGATTCCACTTGTTGATGACAAGGTGCGTGTGATTGGCGTTCGTTGCGAAGATGATTGCCCGATTATCAACACGCCATTGCGCCAGTTGACGGAGCTGTTTCCCGATTTGAATATAATGGTCGTCGGGATTATTCGCGGCGACAACGCTTTTATTCCGTCACCGACCGACCAGATGCACGAGGGCGACGAGGTGTATTTCGTCTCGGATTCCGCCCATGTACCTCGGGCGCTGGCGGCGTTTGGCCACGAAGAACAAGAATCTCATCGGTTGATTATCGTCGGTGGCGGGAATATCGGGTTAACCTTGGCGCAGGAAATCGAAAACGATAGCGATACGTCTGCGCGGATCATCGAACTTAAACGAAGCCGCGCCCGGTTTGTCGCGGAGACGTTGCCGAACACCAATGTTATCCTGGGCAATGCGCTTGACGCTGAAATTCTGCGCGAGGCCGGGGTCGATACTGCGGACACCATCGTTGCGGTGACGGAGGATGACGAAACCAATATTCTGACCTCGCTTCTCGCCAAACGATATGGCGTCGGCCGTGCGGTCACATTGATCAACAGCGCCAGCTATGCGCCGCTTATCACGACGCTTGGGGTTGATATGGCGGTCAGCCCACGCGCCATTACGGTGTCCACGATTTTGCAGCATGTACGACGCGGGCGTATCCGTTCGGTGCATTCGCTTGGCGACGGGTTTGCTGAAATTATCGATGCAGAGGTGCTGGAGACGTCACCGCTGGCGGGACAATCGATAAATGAGGCTGGGCTTCCCAATGGGGTCATTGTCGGCGCCGTCGTGCGAAACGGATCTGTGCTTATTCCGCGCGCCGAAACGATTATGGAAACCGGTGACCGGGTTGTCTTGCTTGCGTCTTCAAAAGCGGTGCGTAAAATTGAAAAACTATTCGCCGTTCAGCTGGAATTTTTCTAGCATACACAATTCGTTATGACCGCTTTCTGAATCTCTTGATAAGGAAAATTAATGCCTCGTTACGCCTATGTTGATGGCCGGTTCTCGGCGCACCAGGATGCTGCGGTTCATATAGAGGATCGCGGCTTTCAGTTTTCAGACGGCGTCTATGAAGTCGTCACATGCGTGGGGCGCGCATTCATCGATATGGAGGCTCATCTTGACCGCTTGGAGCGTTCCTTGTCAGAATTGGAAATGCCCGCGCCCGTTTCTCGTCGGGTTTTGACGATGCTCATGGAAGAGCTGGTTACCCGAAACGGCGTTCGAGATGGCTTGATTTACGTGCAAATTACGCGCGGATCCGCGCCGCGGGATCATGCGTTCCCGTCAAATCCGAAACCCACTTTGGTGATGACGACCAAACGGGTGGATTATTTTAATCAAAAGAAAATTGTGGATGGGTGCAAGGTGATCACTGCGCCTGATATTCGTTGGGGACGTTGCGACATCAAGACTGTATCCCTGCTTCCCAATTGTATCGCAAAGACAGACGCAAGACGCGCGGGCGCCGATGAGGCGTGGCTCTTTGACGCCGACGGCGCGGTAACGGAAGGGACGTCCTGCAACGCCTGGATCGTAACCCATGACGATAAATTGGTGACGCGCGCGACGACGGATAACATCCTCAAGGGCGTCACTCGCCAGACAATGCTTGATCTGGCGGTGGCGCTGTCGCTGACGTTTGAGGAGCGGCCCTTCAGCGTCATTGAGGCGAAGGCCGCGCGCGAAGCGTTTTCAACCAGTGCGACTTCGTTTGTGACGCCTGTCATCCAGATTGACGACACGGTGTTGGGCAATGGGGCGCCGGGCTTGTTTACCGCGCGGTTGCAGGAGCAGTATTTTGAATATTGCCGCCAAGCGGGGCGCGCGTGACCGGTACGCCGCCAGAATCGTTACGGGCGCCGTCGCCTAAAGCGATCATCTTCGATTGGGATAATACGTTGGTGGAAACCTGGCCCGTTATTCATGCAGCGCTACACGACACCTTTGTCGCGATGGATGTGACGCCATGGACGTATGAGCAAACCCGGTCGCGGGTGCGCCATTCCATGCGCGAGAGTTTTCCCAAGTTATTCCATGATCGATGGGAAACCGCGCGAGATGTGTTTTACGCGGCTTATGAGAAAGCGCATCTCGAACATTTGAAGCCTTGCGTCGGGGCTTCGGACCTTTTGTTTTCACTTAATAAAATGGCGATACCGCTTTGTGTTATCAGTAATAAGACCGGTCGGTATTTGCGGCTGGAAGCGACGCATTTAGCGTGGTCCAGTTATTTTGGCCGGCTCGTTGGCGCCGGAGACGCAGCGCGGGACAAGCCGGCGCCGGAGCCTGTTGCTATGGCGCTGGACGGTACAGGCGTGGCGCCGGGCCCCGATGTTTGGATGGTGGGCGATTCTGGGGTTGATATGGAAATCGCTCATGCAACGGGATTAAACCCGGTTGTATTGCGTCATGAACCCGCGCCAGACGGTGAATTCGACGAATTCGAACCTCGGTTACGGTTTGAAAGTTGCGCCGCGCTTTTGGCGTATATAAACGAGCTTAAGGTAGCGTAATCCTGCGGGGGCGCGGTTTTGATCGTCTGTCGGAACCTTCCGCAAAAGAAATTTGACGGAAATCGCTCGGAGATGAGGATTTTTACGTTTGCTTGTTGCCCTCGCGGCGATATCAATTCAAAATCCAACCGTGTCTCGGAACCGAAACAGGGGCGCTGCGGCAAAACGGATGCAGTGTGATGCGGACGAGACGCCAATCAGGACGAGCCGAGCAAAGACCGGCTCCAACAAATAAAAGGTGGGGTTTTAAGCCATGTCTTCGGAAAAGTCGCAAAACGTTCAGGACGTATTTTTAAACCACGTTCGGAAAAACAAATTTCCCGTCACGGTCTTTCTCGTCAATGGGGTCAAATTGCAGGGAATTATCACCTGGTTTGACAATTTTTGCGTATTGCTGCGCCGGGACGCTCATTCACAGCTTGTTTATAAACACGCGATTTCCACAATTATGCCGGCGCAACCTGTTCAATTGTTTGAAGGCGGCGATGACGGCGGTGACGGCGAGGATTGATCCTGCAGGTTGATGATCGCGTGGGCGGTGGTCGCGCAATCGTCCTGAATCCGTATGAGCGAAGACGCGCCGCGCGGGACGAAGAATCGCGTTTGGAAGAAGCTATCGGTCTAGCCGCGGCGATAGAGCTCGATGTCGTGCATAGTGAATCTGTGCGTCTTACGCGCCCGCGCCCGGCGACCTTGATTGGCGGCGGCGTTGTGGAGCGCATGGAGGGCCTTATTCAGGCGCTGGACGCGGAGTTACTGGTCGTCAACGCCGCGCTAACGCCGATCCAGCAGCGAAACCTGGAGCAGGTCTGGAAATGCAAGGTCATCGACCGCACCGGCCTTATTCTCGAAATATTTGGCGCGCGCGCCCGAACTCATGAAGGCGTGCTACAGGTTGAACTTGCTGCGCTGGGATATCAACGGTCCCGGTTGGTGCGCAGTTGGACCCATCTGGAGCGACAACGCGGCGGGTTTGGGTTTACCGGCGGGCCGGGCGAGCGGCAAATCGAACTGGATCGCCGCCTTATTGACCAACGCATCGATAAATTGAAAAGAGAGCTGGTCCGAGTTAAACGAACCCGCACACTCCATCGCTCGGCGCGTAAAAAGACGCCTACGCTGACTGTCGCGCTTGTCGGGTACACCAACGCCGGTAAATCCACCCTGTTTAATAAACTCACCGGCGCAACGGTCGAAGCAAAAGACCTGCTGTTCGCCACCCTGGATCCGACGATCCGTCAGTTAAAATTGCCATCGGGACAGGAAATCGTCCTCTCCGATACGGTTGGGTTCATTTCTGAACTGCCGACGACATTGATTGCGGCGTTTCAGGCGACCTTGGAAGAAGTTCTGGAGGCGGATTTGATTGTTCATGTCCGCGATATCTCCCATAAGGACACCGATCAGCAAAAGCAGGATGTTGAACAGGTTCTGACCGAAATTGGCCTTGATATGGAAACGCTGGCGTTGATTGAAGCGCTGAACAAAATCGATCTGCTGGATGACGGGGAAAAAGAGGCGGTGATTGGTCGGGCCGGCCGGGACCCGGAGACAGTCGCTATTTCCGCCGTCACCGGCGAGGGTGGCGACGAATTGATCGCGGAAATTGAAGCGCGTCTGGCGCAATCTCGCCATGAAGTGGCGTTTTCGATTGATGTTTCGGAGGGCGCGACCATGGCGTGGCTTTACGCCCATGGCGATGTACGCCAACGCAGTGACGACGAACGCAAGATCACCTTGTCGGTTGTTATTGATGACGCCGATCTGGCGCGCTTCAAACAACGCTTTGGCGTCGCGGCGCTATCCTGATTCTCGGGAAACCTGCCGGTTGACAGCGGGTTAGCTTGAAGCTATAGCACTCACCAAGGGAGAGTGCTAGCAATTGCGTTGGCGCTCTGACCGTGAATTACCCTTAATTAACGTCATTTTTATGGAGAGATTGCATGAGTATTCGGCCTTTGCACGACCGTGTGCTGGTCAAGGCGCTCGAAGCGGAAACGAAAACCGCGGGCGGCCTGATTATTCCCGATAGCGTTCAGGAAAAACCTCAAGAAGGTAAAGTTATTTCGGTTGGCGCCGGCGTAAAAGCGGAAGATGGCTCAGTTACGCCGTTGGACGTTAAAAAAGGCGACCTGGTTCTGTACGGAAAATGGTCCGGAACCGAAGTGAAGGTTGACGGGGACACGCTGCTGATCATGCGCGAGTCCGACATCATGGGCATTCTCGAGTAGAGGAGAGACGACAAAATGGCGAAAGACGTAAAATTTGGCGAAGAGGCGCGCGCGAAAATGCTGCGCGGCGTCGATATCCTGGCCGATACGGTTAAGGTAACGCTCGGCCCCAAAGGACGTAATGTCGTTCTCGACAAATCCTTTGGCGCACCCCGCATTTCCAAGGATGGTGTTTCCGTCGCGAAGGAAATCGAACTGGAAGACAAGTTCGAAAACATGGGCGCCCAGATGGTTCGTGAAGTTGCGAGCCGCACCAATGACGAAGCTGGCGACGGCACAACGACCGCGACCGTATTGGCGCAGTCGATTGTTCGTGAAGGCGCGAAAGCGGTTGCAGCCGGCATGAACCCGATGGACCTGAAGCGCGGCATCGACCAGGCGGTTCAAGCCGTTGTGGCCGAAATCAGCAAACGGTCGAAATCCATTCGCACAAGCGACGAAATCGCCCAGGTCGGCATGATTTCGGCCAATGGCGAACGTGAAATCGGCGACATGATCGCTGAAGCCATGGACAAGGTCGGCAAAGAAGGCGTCATCACCATCGAAGAGGCGAAGAGCCTGGCGACGGAGCTGGACGTTGTTGAAGGTATGCAGTTTGATCGTGGATATCTTTCCCCGTATTTCGTGACCAATGCGGAGAAAATGACCTGTGATATGGAGAACCCTTATATTCTCCTGCATGAATCGAAGCTGACAAACCTTCAGCCGCTGCTGCCGATCCTCGAATCCATCGTTCAATCAACGCGTCCGCTTCTGATTATTGCGGAAGACGTTGAAGGCGAAGCTTTGGCGACGCTCGTCGTCAATAAAATCCGGGGCGGCCTGAAAGTCGCAGCGGTTAAAGCGCCTGGGTTTGGCGATCGTCGGAAATCCATGTTGGAAGACATCGCCATCCTGACGGGTGGACAAGTTGTGTCTGAAGATTTGGGCATCAAGCTCGAAAACGTCACGTTGGACATGCTGGGCACGGCCAAGAATGTTGCGTTGACGAAAGACGAGTCGACCATCGTTGGCGGCGCTGGCAAGAAAAAAGCCATCGCAGCGCGCTGCTCGCAGATTTCGGCGCAGGTCGAAGGCACGTCGTCTGAATACGACAAGGAGAAATTGCAGGAACGTCTGGCTAAGTTGTCCGGCGGCGTTGCTGTTATCCACGTTGGCGGTGCGACCGAGGTGGAAGTGAAAGAACGCAAAGATCGGGTCGAAGACGCCATGTACGCGACACGCGCCGCGGTTCAAGAAGGCGTTGTCGTCGGTGGCGGTTGTGCATTGCTGTACGCCAGCAAGGTGCTGGATAAAGTGAAACCTGACAACGAAGATCAGCTTGTCGGTGTGGCGATTGTACGTCGCGCGCTGGAAGCCCCGGTTCGCCAGATTGCAGAAAACGCTGGCGTTGACGGCGCCGTCGTTGCGGGCAAGTTGCGGGAAAGCAAAGATCAGAAAATCGGCTTTAACGCACAAACCGGCGAATATACCGACATGTTCAAAGCTGGCATCATCGATCCGGTTAAGGTGGTTCGCACCGCCTTGCAGGACGCCGCGTCGATTGCAGGTCTGCTGGTGACGACCGAAGTTATGGTCGCCGACAAGCCGGAGCCTGCGGGTGGCGGAATGCCTTCGATGCCTGGTGGTGATATGGGCGGAATGGGTGGTATGGGCGGCATGGGCGGTGGTATGGGCTTCTAGTCCATTCTTTGCCTTGCACGTCATATCGTGTACAAAGGGCCGCGCTTTTGCGCGGCCCTTTTTTTTATCTTCACTGATTCATTTTAAATTTATGGAATCCCATGATCCCCGATCCTGACAAAGTCGCCGACTTTATTAAAGAGACGGCGGAGCTGGATGTTCTGCCGCGCTTTCGCACGCTCGCCAGTCACGAAATCATTGAAAAAGCGCCGGGAGATATTGTGACGGTCGCCGATCATGACGCCGAAGCGCGCCTGACCCGTATGCTGTCGGCGTTGACGCCCGGCGCCTTGATCGTTGGCGAGGAGGCGGTTCATAGCGATGAGAGCCTGTTGGACAAGCTTGATACGCTTGATCCCGTCTGGATTTTGGATCCGGTGGATGGCACCGCAAACTTTGCCGCGGGGCGGCCGAATTTCGCGATTATGGTTGCCTATGTAACCCAGGGCGTCACGCGGGCGGGGTGGATTTACAGCCCCGTGGACAAAACAATGTATGTGGCCATGATTGACGATGGCGCGTTCGTCGATGGCGAGCGGATGCGTATCAAACAGCCTGACAATTTGGCGGGTTTACGAGGACGGATCAATTACGGCGTGTTTGACGAACATCGTCGCCCTGCGTTGCGAAAACGTATCGCTGACACCTTTGATGTTGAAAAGAGTGCGCGCTGCGCAGGCCACGAATTTATCATGCTTGCAAAGGGCGAAGCTGATTTCCGGATCTACAACCGACTTTGGGCGTGGGATCATGCGCCTGGCGCCTTGCTGCACAATGAAGCCGGCGGCGTTACGGCGCGGATTGATCGGTCGGCCTACAAACCAACAGAGCGTAGCCAGGGCTTGCTCTGTGCGCCGAACGAGGTGCTCTGGGAGAAAATAAGAGATTTCATGATGGATGAGAATGATGTTGTAACCTCCTGATCAAAAGGTGGAAAAAATTATCTCGAAACAAATTAAATTAACACAGGGAGTATAAAAATGGCGAAGATTGCGTGGATTGGATTACGCGTCATGGGCTATCCCATGGCCGGTTATGTTAGCAAGGCAGGCCATGAGGTGACCGTGTACAACCGCACTGGGGCCAAGGCGGCGAAATGGGCCAAGGCCTATGGCGGAAAAACAGCTAAAACGCCGAAGGACGCCGCAAAGGGCGCGGATTACGTCTTTTGCTGCGTGGGCAATGACGATGATCTGCGGAGCGTTGTGCAGGGCGATAAAGGCGCCTTCGCCGGATGTCGAAAGGCGCGATTTTCGTCGATAACACGACAGCATCGGCGGATGTTGCGCGGGAACTGGCGTCAGCGGCGCGAAAAATTGGCGTTGGCTTTATCGATGCGCCGGTGTCCGGCGGACAAGCGGGCGCCGAGAACGGCACGTTGACGGTCATGTGCGGCGGCTCGAAAAAAGACTTCGACAGCGCCTTTCTAATGATCGATTGTTTTGCGCAATCGGCCGTTCTGCTGGGTAAAACAGGCAGCGGATAATTGACCAAGATGGTGAACCAGCTTTGCATTGCGGGCATCGTTCAAGGCCTCTCCGAGGGCGTTAACTTCGGCATGAAAGCCGGATTGGATATGGAGAAGGTGATCGGCGTCATCTCCAAAGGCGCCGCGCAGTCCTGGCAGATGGAAAATCGCGCCGCGACCATGGTGGCGGGAAAGTTTGATTACGGGTTCGCCGTGGACTGGATGCGGAAAGACCTGGCGATCTGCTTTGCGGAAGCGAAGAACAACAAGGCGCGTTTGCCGGTGGCGGCGCTGGTTGATCAGTTCTACGCCCATGTTCAGGTGCGCGGCGGCCAACGCTGGGATACGTCGAGCCTAATTCACTTGCTCTCGAACGACTGATCCACGCTGGTCTGGGGAAAGAGGCGGATTACGATTGCGATTCCGCCTCGGCCTCTTTTTTCTTTGCGTCGCCCCACCACTGTTCCATTTCATCCAGCGATGCGTCGCTGATGTCTCGGTCCTGTGTTTTCAGACCGGCCTCGACATGGCGAAACCGGCGCTCAAATTTGTTATTGCCGTGGCGCAAGGCTGCTTCGGGATTAACGCCCAAATGGCGCGCCAGATTAACAACGGAAAAGAGAACGTCGCCAACTTCATCGGTAAGCCGGGCCAAGGACGCGTCAGCGTCAATTTTGCGTTGTTGCGCGCCAGCGTCAATTTCGTGCCGCAACTCGCCCATTTCTTCAGTGAGTTTATCCAGTGGACCGGCAATACCCGGCCATTCAAAACCAACCCGCGCGGCGCGTTTACCAAGCTTTTCCGCACGCGTCAGGGCGGGCAGGGCGCGCGGGACGCCGTCTAAAACTCCGGCATGTTCGCCTTTGGCATCTGCTTTTTCCTGTCGCTCCGCCGCCTTTTGGGTTTCCCAGCTGGCGCGTTGCGCTTCCGGTGTTCGAAACGCTTCATCGCCAAAAATATGGGGATGCCGCCGCACCATTTTTTCCGAAATTGACCCCGCAACGTCGTCAAAGTCGAAATGGCCTTTTTCCCGGGCCATCTGCGCATGAAACACGACCTGAAACAGCAGATCGCCCAACTCGTCCTTTAACGCCGACAAATCGTTTTGTTCAATCGCGTCGGCGACCTCATAGGCTTCTTCAATGGTATAAGGCGCGATCGTGGCGAAGGTCTGCGCAACGTCCCAGGGACATCCGGATTCCGGGTCTCGCAATTGCGTCATGATTTCCAGAAGGCGGGTAAGGTTTTTGGTCATAAGGGATCCGTTACAATTGGCCGGTCGCGTTCAACCGGTTCAAGCGCTCTGGTGAAAGGAAAGATTCAATGGGACCGAAATGGGACCGGATCACAATGTTCTTTACGGGATCCGCCGCGTCGAGCCGGTCGAGCAACACCTGACGGTGATCATACATGCGTGATAAAACGACGGCGGAATCCTGGTCAATTTGATCGAGTTCCAAATTGTCTGGATTAGCGGAATAACGCACGCCGCATTCAGCAAATGGGCAGTGGGATTCATTCGTTGAGCTCAACAGAAAGTCGCTTAACAGGTCAATTTCGAGCGGAGAGCGGGACAATTGCCCCTCCAGGTATTTATCCGAAGATAATTTGCAGATGGTGACGGTGGCGCCATCGGTGAAGATGTGGACATCTTTTAGGTTTGGATAACAATGCAAACTGAAATCGTAATCTATGGTGTTTTCCCAACGTCGACAGGCGGGGTTCGGGATCATGGCGACGGGATGGGGGAAAAAGGTTCGACACAGCAGGCCGTTCGACGTCGGCCATATCATCTGGCTGGGGTAACTTGGTGCTTTACCCTGGCTGATATAGGCGCCTTGCGCCGCCGCGTGCGGGTGTTTGGCGATCAACCCGCCCAGCGTCGTTGCGCTGACCCCCGCGCCGGCGCCGAGCAATTTGGAGAGGCTGGCGCCCGATTGTTCGAGAGAGAGGCGGATTGTCGGCGCCATTACGGCTTAAGCGCCACTTTGCAGCGCCTGTAAAAGCGAGGGAAAGGCGCAGTTTGAATAAAGCAGGTCAGAATCACCGACAAACAAATATTCAGTGGGCTGTTTGTCGGCGATGTCATCAAGAAGGTGAAAGACAGAGAATTGGTTCAGATGATTTTTAAAGGCGTCTCCGGAATAAGACGCCAAATGCTGGGCGAGCGTGTGGCCTTCGAACAGGGTGGATTCGAACGTGCGCACATGGATCGTCGCGAACCGCGCCAAGGCGCGTGTCCGATTTTCCAGATAATCGGCGGAGACTGCGTTGGTATAGAAATGGTAATGAACGCGCGCTTCGCCGCAAAGTGCGGGAAGGTTTCCCGGCGATACATGCGTGGGTAAGGCGAAATCGACGAACTTATCGATAAACGCCTTGTCCCAAACAGAAATGAGAATGTGAACAAGCGGTCTGTCGACCCGGTCCGACAAGGATCAGTCCACGCCTTCGATGATGATACCTCGACTTTCGGACGTGGCCAATCGTAACGCCAGCAACTTTTTGTAGTCGTCCGAATGGTAAAATTCCAAGGCGCGCGCATAGCTGGGAAATTTCACGACAACGACGCGGCCCAGAGGCGGCGCGCCCTCGACAGCTTCAAACTGGCCGCCACGCACGATAAACTCACCGTCATATTTTGCGATGACCGCAGGCGTGCCTGCTTTATAGGTTTCATATCGCTCCGCGTCTTTTACGTCGACTTGTACTATTAGGTAACCAGCGGGCATTACATTTTCCTTTCAGATTGAATTCCAGATCGATTTAAACGGAATTTAAGGTCAATTGGGCGCCGTCTCAACGGGAATCACGCTCCGCTTAATGGGAATCACGCGCCGGACCGCGCAATGTGGCGCCGCCATCGACAACCAGCGTCTGCCCGGTGATATAGCGCGCGTGGTTTGATAGCAGAA
>JBLHZD010000047.1:0-17213 GCA_047631095.1 Alphaproteobacteria bacterium | reverse complement strand
TCCATATGGGCCGCATGTCCCCACGCAACGTTCTGATAATCATCCGCCGCATAGGTTTCAATCCAGTCCCGATATGGGTTTCCCTCTTTCACGGTGTCGGGGCTCGCCATTAAGTATTGCGCGGTTTCGGCGTAACCCACGATGCACGGCGCCAAGGCGACCGCCAAATCCAGACTGTCCCCTGCGAGACCGCGTTCCAGGACATAGCGGGTATAGGCCATATTCGCGGGATCTTCCGGCGTCGCCGCCATTTCCGCCTCGCTTACCCCCCAGGACGCGCAATACTCAACATGCAATTGCATCTCACCGTCCAGAATGGCGGAAACAGTTTGCGCAGACTGTCTCAATTCCGCCAGTGTCTCCGCCTGAAACGCCGCCAAGGCGTGTGCGCGGGCGAAATGAATCAAAAACAGGTAATCCTGGCGCAAATAATATTGAAACGCGGCGCGCGGCAAGGAGCCATCCCCCAGCTTGCGCACGAATTCATGCTGGATATACGCCGTCCAGTCATCCCCACACCCCGCCTTGAGCGTATCGTATATCTCGGATGTCATCGTATCCGCCATCATCGCCCCCGCCAAATTACCTATTCTAACAAAAAGTTTCTGGTCTCGGGCGGTAAATGCACGACGAGCCCGTCCAGTTCCGCCGTCATATCCAACTGGCACCCTAAACGCGACGTTCGGGTCAGCCCAAACGCCAAATCCAGCATGTCTTCTTCGTCTTCGCTGGGCTCAGGAAGTTTGGAGAACCAACCTTCGTCGACGATGACATGACAGGTTGAACACGCCATCGCGCCCTCGCAAGCGCCTTCGATATCGATATTGTTCTCATGGGCGATTTCAAGAACGGAGCGACCCAACGGCGCGTCCACTTCCCGTCGATGGCCACCGGTCTCGACAAACGTCATTTTAGGCATTTCGCATTTATTCCTTCAGCGGCGCGGTTTTTATCGTCCTTTAAATTCAGGGCCCGTTTAATTCAGGGCTGGTCTAATTCAGGGCCGGTTTAATTCAGGACCCTTGTTACAAGTTGATCCCAGGCTTCAACAAGGCAATCAATATCCGACGCGCTCGTCTGGCGCCCCAGGCTGATGCGGATCGCGCATTCAGAAATTTCCGAACCAAAATTCATGGCTTCCACCACATGGCTGGATTGCACCCTTCCTGAGGAGCAGGCGGACCCCGCGCTTACCGCCACATCGGCCAGATCCAGTCCCATAACCTGCGTCGCCGCCTTTACGCCGGGCGCTGCGATACAACAGGTATTTGGCAACCGCGGCGCCGCTTGCGCGATGACGACGGCCTGGGGTTGAGCGGCCAGCAGCCGCGCCTCCATATCATCCCGCAATCGCGCGATCGCGCTGGTTCCGCTGATCGCCGCGCGCGCGGATTGCGCCGCCACGCCAAAGCCCGCAATCCCCGCGACGTTTTCAGTGCCCGCTCTATGACCCTGCTCCTGCCCGCCGCCGCGGACAAGCGGGTGGGGCGCAAAGCCGCTGCCGAGGACCAAGGCGCCAACGCCCTGCGGTCCGCCGATTTTATGGGCGGACAAGGTTGCAAGATCGACGCCCAGCGCGCGCATATCCAAATCGAGGCGACCCGTCGCCTGGATGAAATCAGAATGCAGCACCGCACCGTGCGCATGGGCTATTTTAGAGATAGCGTCCAAAGGCTGCAGGACACCGGTTTCATTGTTCGCCGCCATGACGGAGACCAGCGCAGGCGCGCAATTTGATAGGAGCCGGTCAAGCGCATCCAAGTCCAACTGTCCCAGGGCGTCCACCGGCGTAACGATAACATCGTCGCGGGCCTGCAGGACCGACGCATGCTCCGTCGCCGAAACGATCAAAGGACGCGCCACCCCAGCAATACCCGCAAGCGCCAAATTATTCGCTTCCGTACCGCCACCGGTGAAGATCACGTTGCGCGCGTCAGCGCCAATCAGGATTGCGATATCCCGCCGTGCGGATTCAACGCGCGCGCGCGCGTGGCGTCCGGCCTTGTGCACCGAAGACGCATTTCCGATGTCGCGAAAAATCTCCATCATGACATCCATGACGGAATCCAGCATCGGCGCTGTTGCATTGTAGTCGAGATAGACCGTCATTGCGGCCCCATGCGCGGCCCCATACTTGGAACCCTAGCGCCTGACGGCAACCGGAAGCGAACCGTCCAACTGCGCATTGCGGTGGAGTTCGCCGCTTGCGCCCAAAACGCGACGCTGAATTACATCTTCCAGTGACAGCGAGCTTAGAAATAAATGGATGTGATTTTCCAGTTCTTCCCACAAATCATGGGTCACGCACCGACGTTTATCAGCCATACAACCCTCTGGCGACCCGGCCTTGCATCGCATGACCAACACAGGTTCATCCACCGCACGGATAATATCCGAAATTTTAGTGTCTGAAACGGCGCGAGCCAGCAAATACCCGCCGCCTGGCCCTCTTACGCTTTTAACCAGGTGGGAGCGGCGCAATTTGGCGAATAACTGCTCCATGTATGAGAGCGAAATTTCCTGACGCGCCGCGATGTCAGCCAAAGCGACGGGGTCACCGTCGCTACTTACCGCGAGGTCGGCCATCGCCATGACGGCGTATCTACCTTTCGTGCTTAGACGCACTACACACTACTCCCTAAGTCCACAAATTCGCGCATAAACGCTGATCAAAACGCCACACGCGCCTTCACCCATTTTCGGGTCCCGCGTTTCGCGTTTCAGCTTTTTGCAACAGCGCCGTCGGGGAACATGTCGTTTCGATATCTTCGACCTGCGATTCCAGTTCTTCCACACGCGCCTTTAAACCCGTCACCTGGTCCATTAATCCCTCCAGCGCCCGCGCGACCGGATCGGGCAAGTCGCCTAGCGGCGTACCATAGGGCGCAAATTCGTCGCCGGCGGCGCCTTTAACACGAACGATGGCCCGGCCCGGAATGCCAACAACCGTCGCGTTCGGTGGGACATCCTTGGTCACAACGGCGTTCGCGCCGATGCGGGCGCACGCCCCGACCGTGATTGGCCCCAGGATTTGCGCGCCGGAACCGACAATAACGCCGTCTTCCAGCGTCGGGTGCCGTTTTTGGTTTCGCTGCGCATGCGACTCCACGGCGGGCGAAACACCGCCAAGCGTTACGTCGTGATACAGGGTTACGTTTTCGCCTATTTCCGCAGTTTCACCGACAACCACGCCCATGCCGTGATCGACAAAAAAGCCGCGTCCGATTTTCGCCCCTGGATGGATTTCAATACCCGTTATCATCCGGGCGAATTGCGACAAGGCGCGCGCGAACAAACGAGCGTGACGACGCCACAACCAACTGGACGCGCGATGGAACATCAGCGCATGAAAGCCCGGATAACAAATTACGATTTCGACCCAGGACCGCGCTGCGGGATCTCGCGCCATAATGCCGCGGATTTCTTCACGAAATGTCATAAACATTCTAGACCCATCAATTTTTGTGACGTATTTGGCGACATTCTGGCCAATATACAAGCACCATACTTTGACGTCTGGAATTCGATAGACTATTTACAGACGTACTAAGATATAGGCGACGTCGCGCACCCGTCAAGGTGACGCGGCGTTTCGTCATCCCAGCCACTGGGTTGCATGATGCAGTCGCGCGCCTACATAAAGATGGCGCATATAGAACGCGACGTTAAACAAACGTGTATTGGAGACTAGATGCCCGAGATAATCATAAACGGCCCCGAAGGTCGTATTGAAGGCCGTTATTTACACGCCAAAAAACCCAACGCTCCGATTGCGCTTATCCTGCACCCCCACCCCCAACATGGCGGCACGATGAACAACAAGGTGGTGTACACCTTGTATCATACGTTTGCGCAACGGGGTTTTGCGTGCTTGCGCTTTAATTTTCGCGGCGTCGGGCGTTCCCAAGGCACATTTTCACGAGGCGAAGGCGAATTGTCCGATGCGGCGTCTGCGCTGGATTGGCTGCAGTCCCACAATGAGAGCGCGCCACAATGTTGGGTCGCCGGATTTTCTTTCGGCGCCTGGATTGGCATGCAACTCCTGATGCGTCGACCGGAAATTAATAGTTTCATCTCGGTTGCGCCGCCCGCGAACATGTTTGATTTTTCGTTTCTGGCGCCCTGCCCGTCTTCCGGCTTGATCATGCATGGGGACAAAGATGATATCGTACCGACCGCCTCAGTGGATAAGCTGATCGACAAGTTGCGCCAACAAAAAGGCATTACGATTGATCTGAAAACGGTGCGCGGCGCCAATCACTTTTTCCAGGGCCACACGGATACCCTGGACAAGCATGTCGGCAATTATGTCGACGCCGCGATGGCGGCGGAAGAGGAAGCGGCGACATAAAGTCGCGCCTCGCCCTGCCCTGATCTCTGGGTCTCATCACTGGGTCTGGTCCCTGGCTCTAATCCCTGGCTCAGCCGAACTTCAGGCAGGATCCAATTGACCGCCGACGAGTGGTCCGGGCGCGCCGGTCGTCATCGGGAAGCTGATGGGCGCGCTCCTCAATCGGCGCACCGCCAAATACCCGAAGGCCTGGGCTTCCAGTGAATCGCCATCCCAGCCCAGCGCCTCGACGGACGCCACCGGTGTTTGAAGGCGCTGCGCCAACGACGACATGAGCGTTTGGTTTTTCCGCCCACCGCCACAAACATACCAATGCGACACGGGGCTGGGGAAATGATCCGCCGCCAATCCGATCGACGCCACTGTGAAAGTGGTCAACGTCGCGGCCCCGTCAACAAGGGTCAAATTTGAGATAACCCCCGCGTCGAATGCATTTCGGTCCAGAGATTTCGGCGGTTTCCGATCAAAGTATGTGTTTTCCAACATCGTCGCGACAATCGCCGCATCCACACGACCCGCCGCCGCAAGGGCGCCATTCTCATCCATCGGTTTACCGGTATTCGCCAGGACCCAATCGTCGATCATGGCGTTGCCCGGCCCGGTATCAAAAGCAAGAAGGCCTTCGCCCCCATTTCCTCCCACGCCGCCACTCATATCAACGCCCAGGCCGCTCACACCAACGCCCGAGCCAATATCGGGGCCAATCCAGGTCACATTGGAAACGCCTCCGATATTCAATATCGCCACCGGTTTATCCAGCTTTGACGCCAACGCCGCGTGATAAATTGGCGCCAAGGGCGCGCCTTCGCCGCCAGCCGCCATATCCGCGCTTCGAAAATCAGAAACAACATTGACGCCGGTAAGCTCTGCAAGCAGAGCCCCATCGCCGATCTGCCAGGTCAATCCGGCCTCTGGCCGATGCAAAATTGTCTGGCCGTGAAACCCAATAACGCTAAGCGCTTCGGCAGGGACGCCGGAGTCGCGCAATAGTTTCTCGACAGCCTCAGCGTGGGCGCGCGTCATCACTTCAGTGACGGGATCGACATCAGGCATCCATTCGGCGCGGCGGATCAAATCCCGCAGGCTCGCGCGCAATTCATCCGAATACGGAATCGTTACAGCAGCCAAGGTTTCCACGACCGAAGAACCATCTGTTTTGATAAGCGCCGCATCCACGCCATCCAATGACGTGCCGCTCATTAATCCAAGCGCCAAGACAAAATTATCAGTATTTGCGTATACGCTATCGACCATATAGTGGCTCCATTGCGAAATTTGTCATCAAGCCGTTTGAGGGTTCCGACAGATTGTGTTAAACGAGCGCCGCTTCCGCAAGCACCATCGGATTTAGATCATGAGTCAAACTCGCTCCCCTTTCCTGCAAGCCGCCATCAAACGTGGTTTCCTTCATCAATGCACTGATATGGATGCGCTGGACGCCTTGTTTCAAGAAGAACTGGTGACAGCGTATATCGGGTTCGACGCAACAGCCGATTCACTTCACGTTGGCAGCCTTGTTCCCATCATGCTGTTACGCTTGTTGCAGAAAAGCGGGCACAAGCCCGTTGTCCTGATGGGCGGCGGAACGACAAAAGTAGGCGACCCATCGGGCAAGGACGAACAGCGAAAATTGTTGGACGACGCCGACATCGCCAAAAATATCCAGGGCATTCAACAAATCTTCGAGAAATTCGTTTCCTTTGGCGATACCGCTAAAACGGACAGACCGAATCGCGCTGTCATGGTCAATAACGCGGACTGGCTGGACAACCTCGCCTATATCCCGTTTTTGCGGGATTACGGACGGCACTTTTCCATTAATCGAATGTTATCCTTCGATTCTGTGAAATTACGTCTGGATCGGGAACAGCCCTTATCGTTTCTCGAATTCAATTACATGGTGCTGCAATCCTACGATTTTCTCGAATTATCGCGTCGTCATGGGTGCCGATTGCAAATGGGTGGATCGGATCAATGGGGCAATATCGTAAGCGGCATTGATCTGGCCCGCAGGGTCGAGCAAACGACGCTTTTCGGCCTGACCACCCCGCTCCTGACAACGGCGACGGGCGCCAAAATGGGCAAAACAGCGGACGGCGCTGTCTGGCTCAACGCAGACCGCCTGTCCCCGTACGCCTACTGGCAATACTGGCGCAATACCCATGATGATGACGTCGGTCGGTTTCTCAAACTCTTCACCGAGTTGCCTTTAGACGAGATCCAGCGGTTAGAGAAGTTGGAAGGCGAAGACATTAACGAGGCCAAGAAAATACTCGCGAATGAGGCGACAACCCTGTGCCACGGCGCCGCCGCAGCCAAGGAAGCTGCTGAAACGGCGGGTAAAACGTTCGACGCGGGCGGCGCGGGCAGCGGCTTGCCCAGCATTGAGGTTGCGCGCAGCGACCTCGAAAAGGGGATCCTCGCCTACGAATTATTCCGGCAAGCCGATTTGGCGGCCAGTAATGGCGAAGCCCGCCGATTGATCAAGGGAGGCGGCGCCCGCACAAATGACGTAAAAATCGAAAATGACGCAGCCCTGATCAGCGACGCCGATATTGATGAAAATGGCGTTATAAAATTGTCGGCGGGCAAAAAGCGCCATGCGCTTGTTCGGGCGGTTTAGGACGCCACTTCGACCTAACTTCAGTCGCCCTCGGATTCAAATGCAGGTTCATCCAGCGCTTCCACATCGCCACTAAATAATCGCCGCAATATCCCAGGCGCCAGAATGGAGAGTGGATTCACACTGACTTTCGGCTCTTCCAGCGAACCTGACAATTTGTAATTCGCAGCAAACAAACCCTGATCTTTGCCGCCGGTTAATAATCCGCCCAGCACCGGTATTTTTCCAAGCACCCGGTTGACCGTATAAGCCGGCACAATGGTTCCTGACATCTCCGTCGTCTGATTGTGCAAATAAACATACCCCTCAAGCGTAACACCAAGGTCAGACCCGAAGGCGCGGGCGCGAGGGAAATGTAAAGCGCCCCCAAAATAGTCAAACTCCCCCTCGAAGGTTTCAAAGTCGAGACCATTTTGATCCAACGCGCTGAATATCCCGGTCAGAGACAGCACCTGAAGAATGCGTGCGAGCGCGGGCGCTTCCCTCGCCTTGAAGCGTCCAAATCGGAAGCGACCGACCATGGGCGCGCCTGGTTTCTCCTGACGCCCCACGACGATCATATCGCCGCCTTTAATCCGTTTGGACCACCCTAACGCTGAAAGCGTCTGTCCTGCGTCACTACTGGAAATGCGCAACCCATAGTTCTTTGTGGTAGGCCCGTAATTGATCCGAACCCGATTATCCTTACCCAACCCGCCATCGACTCTAATTCGGGTCCAATGTTTTGAGGATCGCTGCAGCGCCGCCGTCACATTCTTCAGCTCCCGCCCCTCTCCGATTAACACTTCATCGAATTTGGCGCGGATGGAAAGCGGCGCCAGCGGGGTTTCCTTTGCTAAATCGCCAATGTCCTCCACTTTGTCCAAAAACGATGAAATGTCGATCCGCTTGCCCGACAATCGAATATCGTATCGGCCATTCTCCAGCGCGTTGATTGTGCCCTTCATCTGGTTGTCGTTGTATTCAAGCAACCGTAAATCCACCCGGCGCACGCCGGAAAAATCCTGTGTTGGCGTCAGTCCGGCGTTTAATCGAAATCCCGGCGTCGAGACGCGGACATCCTCGAAAATAATCCCCCCGTCCTTCGCCAACTTGATAAACAAATATAAATCACCCGGCGCATCGGTGGGTTTGCGCCACCCAATCATCGGGACGTTCACGTCCAGTTCTTGCAAACCGCCGCTGACGACAATTTCGCCGCGGCCATCGTCAAAATTTGTGAAATCTATCTTCACCGCCGACGCGCCCGTCAGAAAGGGCGGCCTCGGGACGCCCAACGCCTTTAATTCCGCCAAACCAAGTCGCGCCCGGGCTTCAACCTGACTGCGAACGCCGCCGGTTCGCGCAAAATCTTCCCGCCATTTTAACGTTGCCGGAACGCCATTCAGCGTGGCGTCGCCGGAAATATTCATTTCCTGTCCGGTCAGACGTAGAAGAAACGCACCATCTTCCAATCGCCAGTCATTAACTCCGGTATCCAGCGATACGTCGCGCAAATTCGCCGCCGCCGCGATGCCAATATCCACAACCTTCAATGACTTTGATAACGGGAACTCAAATTTCAGCCGGGCCGCGACATCGCCATGTATTTTACCAGAGTCCAATTCCAACTTGCCAATGAGGCCCAACGGCTTCATGTCCAGAAGCTGGATTGCCGTCCCCAACGGCCCTTCCGCAACGAGATCAATAGCAATATCCTGATCTTTGACATTGAGGCCGGTGATATGCACAGCGCCTTCGCGCGTTTTTAAATCCTTGAGGCGTCCGCCATTGATGACGATATCCAGGCGTTCCTTTGTGAACGTTATTTCGCCGGATACATCCGTTACCGCTGGCAAGGGCTTAAAGTATGTCAGTTTCGCCCCGGAAACGCGCGCCGATCCGTTCAAGGATTCAACGATGGTTTTTTTAGTATCGCCGTTTTCGATCCGCGCGACCAAACCAACCCGGCCGTCCTCGAGCAAACCGTCGATAAGATTATCCCTGACCCAGTTTCTCGCGTCGATAGAGGCTGATGGCGGCCATAACGCCATCAGCCTCTCCGCCGAAATGTCCGACAATTCGCCATTCAGATGAAAATTAAAATCATCCCCCACACGCGCCCCGGTCACATGCGCGACTGCGGCGCCCTGCTTGAACGATAGTCGCGCTTCGCTCACTTTGAAGCGAGAGAGGCCATCGTCGATACGCCCGCGCAGTCGGCCTTTTGTAAATTCGATAGGCGCGGTGAATATTTTCGGCGCATCCAGAACCCCCGCCTCAACGCCAAGATCGAAATCAACCATCGCGACGCGACCGTCGATCGCGCCGTCGATCTGAACCCGCCCCGCCGCGCGCGCCTGAAACCCCGCTAAATTTGGATATTCAGGCAAAATTTCCGACAACCGCGCCACGGGCACGCCGGAAACATCAAATTCCGCCGAATAATTATATCCATCAGGGTGAAATTTAAGACTCCCCCTCGCTTCACCCAGTCGTGAGGCGATATCGAGCTGAACAGCCTTTACGAGACCATCGACATTCATTTTCACGCCGACCTTGCCGGACAGCGACAGGTTGAACGCTGACAGTTTCCGAATGAAGTCAACGCTGGAGTTCCGCCCAACAAGCCCCGGATCAATGCCCGAGAACTCAAGTGCAATATCCAAATCACCGGTTTCGGCGATATACGCGACGGAGCCATCAACACGACTTTTTCGCCCGTCCAGGTCGAGATCAAGCACGCCAGCAACTTTTATACCCGATTTGTCGCGTCGAAATTCGATATCAGATCTCGGCGCGCGCCGGGTATTCCCAAGCTTTTGATCCTCGAACGAGAAATCAGCGTCGCGGATGCTTACCTTTTTCAGATACCCAAGCGGTCGAGTCGGGTCAGGCGCGCCCAGAAGATCGGTCATCAAACGCGACAGCATCGCTGATTTCGGCGCTTGTTGACTGGGATCACCGGTCGTAAAACCGAAAACCACGTGGCTGTCCTTCGTGCGAACGCCGGTTACCTTCGGCGACACAATTTCCAGACTTGTCGGCGCTACGATGCCGCGCATCATCGCGGGCAATGAAAGGCCGACAGCCACTTCCGGCAGGACGGCAAGCGCCTCGCGTTCAAAGTCAAGCAGACGCACATTCGTCACCTGAATATCAACGGCCCGCTCCCACCCCGCCCAAATCAGGAACGTGTCCTCGACTTCTACAGTCATTGTGCCGTCTTCAGGCGACAAGGCGCGTTCAATATAGGGGGTCAGAAACGTCAGACTCACGGGTCCGCTGGAGAGCCACCAGGCGCCCACAAGCGCCAAAATGACGCCGCCTGCCACGAGGCCCGCCAAAATTTCGAGGACAAAAACAGATGTGCGGCGGATCACGTTGCGTGCCGCTCCTTGATCAATCTTGAACGCGTGAACCCCGCCACGCAATTTGCTATTCTTTGTTCATCGCACAAATTGATTTGATTATCCACGGAACATGACGTCACTCAATTTCACCTTTGCGCCATCGGGCGTTCCCAGCGCTGGCGACGCTGATCGCGCGCGCGTCGGGATTGAGCGGCTCCGCGACTCGGTGCGTGAGAATGAAGAACTCAACGCCTTTGTGAGCGCGCTTTGCGAGCGTGACGAGGGCAATAATTTATTGTCTGGAATATTCGGCAACAGTCCCTTTCTGGGACAATGTCTGTTGTTGGAGACCCATATTTTACGGGATTTCCTCCAGGTCGGTCCGGATGTCGTATTTTCACGCCTGCTGGAGGACCTCAATTCGCAAAACAGCGATAAACGTCGCCTTGCGGACATCATGTCGCTACTCCGGATCGCCAAAAGACGCGCAGCGCTGCTCATCGCGTTAGCAGATATATCCAAAACCTGGAATCTGGATGGCGTCACTGGCGCCCTATCGCTCTTTGCGGAAAAAGCGCTGAGTCTCGGCCTTAGCACCCTTCTCCGGGATGCGCATTCGGACGGCGACATTACCCTCGCAAACCCGAATACCCCTCAACAGGATTGCGGCTACGTCGTCTTGGGCATGGGGAAACTTGGCGCGCACGAACTGAATTACTCTAGCGATATCGACCTGATCGTCTTGTATGACCCCGACAAGATAGAATGCCCGGACCCAGACCGGCTCCGCCGAACGCTCGTACGCTTAACGCGCTCTTTGATGCGCGTTATCGATGAACGGACGGCGGACGGGTATGTTTTCCGAACGGATTTGAGAATCCGTCCCGATCCCGGCGCGACGCCTTTGGCGATCTCCATACAGGCGGCCGAGGATTATTATGAAAGCATGGGCCAAAACTGGGAGCGCGCCGCCATGATCAAGGCGCGCCCGGTGGCAGGCGACCTGGCGCTTGGGGAGGCTTTTCTCAAACAACTTCGGCCCTTTATCTGGCGCCGCAATCTGGACTTCGCCGCGATTGAAGATATTCGCTCCATAAAACGCCAGATCACCGCCCATCGCGGCGGCGGCGTGATCGCCGTAAACGGACACAACATCAAGTTGGGGCGTGGTGGAATCCGCGAGATCGAATTCTTCGCACAGACCCAGCAGCTCATCTGGGGCGGCCGAAACCCGGAATTGCGCGGCATTCGAACCTGCGACACAATCAATGACCTCGCCGGACACGGGCATATTACCGAAGACGCCGCCGCGGAATTGATCGAGGCCTATCATTTTTTACGCGGCGTCGAACACCGCATACAAATGACCGACGACGCCCAGACCCATGACATTCCCCAATCCGACGAAAATGTGCGGAATTTAGCGATTTTCCTGGGCTATGACGATGAAGCGTCGTTCCGAACAGCCTTGTTGAAATATCTGGGGCAGGTTGAACGGCGCTACGCCGATCTATTCGATGATTCCGAGGATTTAGGCGCAGGCGGCGCGCTTGTTTTCACCGGCGCCGACGAGCATCCGGACACGGTCAAATACCTGGAAGAGATGGGATTCGCCGATGGCCGCACCGTATCGGCCATCGTTCGCGCTTGGCATCACGGACGCTACAATGCGACGCGGAGCGAACGCTCACGACAAAAATTGACCGAATTAACGCCCCGCTTATTGGAATCGTTCGCGACCGCTACGGACCCGAACGCCGCCATTATCCGTTTTGATTCGTTTCTTCAAGGCCTACCGGCTGGCGTACAACTCTTCTCCCTGTTCACCGCCAATCCCACCCTTTTGTCCCTTGTCGCTGAAATCATGGGCAATGCGCCGCATATGGCGGACTGGCTAAGGCGGAACCCCTCCTGTCTGGACGCTGTCCTGACGCCAGATTTCTTCAACCCCGTCGGCGACAAAGGCGTTTTCCTGTCGCCTTTGTTGATTGCTCAGGATCAAGCGACCAGCCTTGAAGACGTCATGGATACGGTGCGGCGCTGGACGAACGACAACCGGTTTCAAACCGGCGTGCAGATATTGCGGGCCCTCGTTGATGGCGCGCGCGCCGGAACCGCCATGAGCGCCATCGCAGATTCCGCCATCAAGGCGCTTTGGAGCAAGGTTCAAGAAGAATTCGCACGTCAACATGGCGTCATTCCCGGTGGCGCTATGGCGATATTAGCGTTTGGGAAACTGGGCGGCTCGGAAATGGCGCCACGGTCTGACCTGGATCTGGTTTTCGTTTATGATCATGACGCTGACGCCACAGGGTCTGACGGTGAGCGTCCCCTCGCCCCAAGTTTGTATTTTACGCGATTATCTCAGCGGCTCATAAGCGCCATTTCCGCACAAACAGCGGAAGGCGCCTTGTACGAAATTGATATGCGCCTGCGCCCGTCCGGGAACAAAGGGCCGATCGCCTCTCGCTTGGAAAGCTTTGACCGATATCACACGGAAAGCGCCTGGACATGGGAAAATATGGCGTTGACGCGCGCTCGTATTGTGGAATCCCCGCCGGATCTGGCGCAAAATATAACTAAAATTATCCACCGCACCCTAACTCGCCGCCGTGACCATGAAGCGTTGCGCAACGATGTCGCAAAGATGCGCAACCGCATCGCGCAGGAGCACACCGGCCTATCGGCCTGGGATTTAAAATACCGTCCCGGCGGCCTTGTCGATATCGAATTCCTCGCTCAATATTTGATGCTGCGTCATGCGTCGGAAGATGTTTCCATCCTGTCGACAAATACCTATGACGCGTTGGAAAGATTAAAAAATGCTGCGTTCTTAAACGAAGACGACGCGAAAATTCTTTTGGAGGCCCTGCGGCTCTGGCAAAATATTCAGGTCGTCCTGCGATTGGCCGCCGATAATTCGGAGGCGGAGACAGAAATGAAGCAAGGCCAGCGAAAGTTCCTCGCTCAGGCGGGGGACGCTGAAAACTTTCAAGCGCTGCAAGAAAAAATCAGCGCCATTGCGCTTCAGGTCCGAAAAATATTTAACACCATAATTCAAGATCCAGCCGTAATTCCCACTCCAGAAAGTGATGCAACATTATGAGTTTGTCTCCGGGCGACCCTGCGCCAGATTTCACGCTTCCCACCGACGGCGGCGACACTGTCACTCTGTCCGCCCTTAAAGGCGCCGCGGTCACCGTTTATTTCTACCCCAAGGACGACACGCCCGGATGCACCAAGGAAGCCGAGGCATTTCGGGACCTGTATGAGGCGTTCGCCGCGACAAACACGCGCATTATCGGAATTTCGAAAGACACCGTCGCGCGGCATGACAAATTCAAGGCCAAGTATGATTTGAATTTCACGCTCGCGTCCGACGAATCTGGAGAGGTTTGCGAAAAATTTGGAATCTGGGTCGAGAAGAACATGTATGGCCGTAAATACATGGGCATCGAACGCAGCACCTTCCTGATCGACGAAACCGGAATCCTACAGGAAGTCTGGCGCAAGGTTCGGGTGAAGGGCCATGTTGATAAGGTTCTCGACGCTGCAAAGGCGCGCTGATTAATGACGGACAATTCAACGGCGCGCCGCGCCACGATTCGCCCAACCATCGCCTCCCTCCGACCGCAGGGCATAAGCGACATTTCAATCTACGGTGAACAATTCGACGGCGTAATTCCGCTTTGGTACGGCGAATCGGATTTGCCAACGCCCGACATTCCCCGACGCGCGCTCATAGAATCGCTGAACAAGGGCGAGACATTCTATCAGGCGGAAAGCGGCCAAAGCGAACTCCGCCAGGCCATCGCTGATTACGATAGCGGGTTACACAACAAACAGATCGAGCAGGATCGGGTCACCGTCACGGCGTCCGGCATGACCGCGCTTCACGTCGCCTTGCAAACTATTTGCGATGCGGGCGACAACGTCGTCCTGGTGACGCCGCTATGGCCAAACGCCGACGGCGCGGTCGCGGTTATGGGCGCAGAGCCAAGACGCGTCGCCCTACGCTATGACGACGATGGCGTGTGGCGGCTGGACCTAGATCAATTATTCGACGCCTGCGACAGCCGCACCAAGGCGCTCTTCATCAATTCACCGAACAATCCAACCGGCTGGATGGCGTCGGCGGCGGAACAAGCCGCGATCCTCGACTTCGCGCGCGACCGTGGTATTTGGGTCATCGCCGATGAAGTCTACAAACGGATCGTCTATGACCGGAATGTGGCGCCGTCCTTCCTGGATATCTGCGAACCCGAAGACCCGGTGTTCGCGGTGAACAGTTTCTCCAAAAGCTGGGCTATGACCGGCTGGCGTCTTGGTTGGCTCACCGCGCCGCCATCGCTCTTCAAAACACTGGGGTCTGTCGTACAACTGACCAACAGCAACTCCCCGGCGTTTGTCCAGGCGGGCGGTCTGGCGGCGATCCAGCAATGCGAGCCTTTCGTTCATGAGTTTCGCGATTATTGCGCCGCCGGTCGCGACGTCGTCATGGACGTGCTTGGTAAAGTGAACCGAATTCACATCGCGCCGCCCCAGGCCGCCTTCTATTCATTCTTTGCGATAGAAGGCGAGACCGACAGTATGGCATTGGCGCAACGGTTGATTCGAGAAGCGCGTGTCGGCGTGGCGCCAGGTATCTCCTTTGGCGATGACAGCGAAGGCTGGATGCGCCTTTGTTTCGCACAGGAACCGGCGCTCTTGCGCACGGCTATGGAGCGGATCGCCGCGTTGATGCGTTAAGCGTGTTTTCGCAGGCACGACGACAGGGACGCCGAGCAAGGAGCGCTAATTGAATCTTGGCGCTGGATGCAATACATCTAGCGCATCTGAATTAGACACGCGATCGCGGACAAACGTGACGCACATTAAGGGGAGCAAACATCCATGAAGCTGTTACGTTTTGGAGATACTGGCGCTGAAAAGCCTGGCATGGTGGACGCTGATGGCGCCATCAGAGACCTGTCCAGCGCCGTCGCCGACATTGGCGGAGATGTGCTGTCACCGGATTCGATTGAAAAATTGAAGGCGATTGACCCCACCAGCCTGCCAAAGGTTGAACGCTCGCCCCGTCTTGGTCCTTGTGTGGCCAATGTCGGTAAATTCCTGTGCATCGGATTGAACTATTCCGATCACGCTGCGGAAACAGGCGGCGAAGTCCCCTCAGAGCCCATTTTGTTCATGAAGGCCAATAGCGCCATCAATGGCCCCAATGACGACGTCATCATCCCCCGTGATTCCGAACAAACCGATTGGGAAGTTGAACTCGGCTTCGTCATCGGCAAGGCGGGAAAATATATCAGCGAAGCTGACGCGCTGTCCCATGTCGCCGGATATTGCGTCATTAACGACGTGTCCGAACGCAACTTCCAAATTCGTATGGAAGGCCAGTGGACCAAGGGCAAAAGCTGCGACACTTTCGGTCCCCTGGGGCCCTGGCTCGTCACGTCGGATGAAGTACCGGACCCGCAAGCCCTGGATTTGTGGACCGAAGTAAACGGCCACCGCTACCAGAATGGCAACACACGCACGATGGTCTATGGCGTTCAGTTCCTGGTCAGTTACCTAAGCAAATTCATGACCCTACAGCCCGGCGACGTCGTGGCCACAGGCACGCCCCCGGGCGTCGGCATGGGGCAAAAACCCCGTGTCTTCCTGAAGCCCGGCGATACAATGCGCCTTGGCGTCGAAGGCCTTGGCGTTCAGGAACAAAAGTTGGTCGCCGATTCCTGATCGCCCGCAAGACACCCTGGTCGCCGCCGCCCGCCGCGTTCTTGAAACGCCGTCGGCGGCGACCAAGGCTCTCTTAAGTCACAAAATCGCCGCCGACTGGCGCTCCAATAAACTGGACGTGACCGGACATGATGACGCACATGCGGCGCCCCTGGGCCGTCCCGCACGACCGCTTCATCCTGAACTGCGGATGCCGCGCGACATGCCCCGGCGTCGACTCGGCGCTGGCGTAACCGGCCGCATCGCCCTCCTCCACGCCGTCGCACATATCGAACTCAACGCCATTGATTTGGCCTGGGACATCATCGCCCGCTTCGCCGCGGCGGATTTACCGCGCGCGTTTTGCGACGATTGGGTCAAGGTCGCCGACGAGGAAGCCAAACATTTTGAGCTCCTGTCGAGCCGTCTCGATGCGCTTGGCGCCGCTTATGGTGATTTGCCCGCCCATGATGGCCTGTGGCAAGCGGCGGAATCGACAAGCCACGACCTGCTCGCACGATTGGCCATCGCGCCGCTTCTTCTGGAAGCGCGGGGCTTGGACGTTACCCCCGGCATGATCAACAAACTCGAAAAAGTCGGCGATAACGACAGCGCCGCCGTCCTCAATATAATTTACCGGGATGAAATCGGCCATGTCGCAACCGGCGTGCGCTGGTTTCGATGGGTCACGGAACACCGCACCCTAGACCCCCAAACAGTCTTCAAAGATATGGTCGCTCGCTACTTCAAAAGCGGCCTGAAACCGCCCTTCAATAAAATAGCGCGGGACGCCGCCGCGTTTCCAGCAAGCTGGTATGAACCCTTAAGCGAGCCTGCGAAACAAGAGCCCGTCAGACCTTAGACTCTTGAGTTTGATCGGCCTTGGCCGCCAGAGCGGCTTCCAGAAAATTATCCAGATCGCCGTCCAGCACATTTTGCGCCGCGCCCGTTTCATAATTCGTCCGAAGATCCTTCACCATTTGGTAGGGGTGCAGGACATAGGACCGAATCTGATGGCCCCACCCGATGTCTGACTTCGCTTCATGCGCCGCGCGCGTTTCAACTTCCCGGCGCTTCAATTCCCGCTCATACAAACGCGCGCGCAGCATCTTCATCGCCGCCGCCCGGTTTTTGTGCTGTGACCGGTCATTTTGACACTGAACCACGATACCCGTCGGTTCATGAGTGA
>JBLHZD010000046.1:0-17392 GCA_047631095.1 Alphaproteobacteria bacterium | reverse complement strand
CTCAAAATCAAAGTCATTTCGCATGTGTCATTCCTTTTCTTCAGTTTAAAGAAATGACACGGAATTTCTAACGCTCCCTTCCTGTGCGCATACTCCAGATTTGCACATAATAACCTTACAAGGAATCCCGCTTCGGACTCCTTTGTTCCGGCCTATCCACTAGCTTATCCTGCTTTATGGTTGTTTCTATGACGCTTCCTATTCTCCATGGTCCTGCTTACAGCACCTATGTCCGTACGGTTCGCCTCGCGTTACTGGAAAAGGGCGTTACCTATACGCATGACAGCTTTGACATTTTGGACGGCGTTCCGTCGGCGCAACACGCACGTCATCCTTTTGGCAAAGCGCCTGCGTTCACCCACGGCGATATCGTCTTGTATGAAACCGTCGCGATCTGCCGGTATATCGATGAGGCGTTTGACGGCCCGGCGTTACAACCCGCCATCGCCCTGGATCGCGCGAGAATGACTCAAATTTGCGCGATACTCGACGCCTATACATTCGCCCCGGCGCTTGGCGTAATTCTTACTGAACGTATTCTCGCGCCAATGGCGGGCCGTAATCCGAAGGAAAATTTGATCAAGGCCGCTGCGCAAAAAGCAAATAAAGCGTTCGCGGTGCTGGAGGCCTTTGTTGGTGAGCGAGAGACTCTCGTCGGCGACCATCTCAGTCTCGCCGATCTCCATTTAATACCAAATTATTTCTATTTTTTAGGGACGCCGGAGGGTGAAACGATCGCGCAGAACACGCCTGGCTTACGCCGTTGGTGGGACGCTATGCGCAACCGCGCGTCGGTGAAATCAACTGAGCCAACATTACCCTAGTGACGGAACCGGCTATTTCCGTATGGCGCTATCGCCTTAGTCTTCGCGTTTGATTGGGTCACCCAGGGTGTGCATGAGCCTGTTCGCCCAACCAAACAGCGACGCCGACAGAATTAAATCCAGTATTTCATTGGGCTCCAATCCCGCCGATTTCAAATTTTCCATGTCGGCTTTACCAATATCCGCCGGTGTTTTTGATAATTTAGCCGAAAATTGAAATATGGCGTTCTGGCGCGGCTCCAGCGCCGCCGCCTCACCGTCGGCGAAAACACGCTCCATCACCACCGTATCCTTGGCGAGGAGATTATACCGACTGGAATGCACCGCTGCGCAATAGATGCATCGATTGACCACAGACGCGCCAACGGCGCCAAGCTCGCGCTCAGCGCGCGACAGACCACCACGATTGTACATAATAGCGTTAAACAGCGGCGTCCGTTCCTTTAAGGTTTCGCTG
Source organism: Alphaproteobacteria bacterium (assembly GCA_047631095.1). Lineage (GTDB taxonomy): Bacteria > Pseudomonadota > Alphaproteobacteria > UBA8366 > JABJJH01. Next base: position 16,111 of record JBLHZD010000046.1, on the reverse strand, counting down.
TCCCGCGCAAGCACCAGAACATATTCCGATACCTTGGTGTTCGAAGGCGTCACCTTCAGCGCCTCCAGTTGTTCCGGCGTGGCGTCCGCTAAATCAATGGGCGTCACGCGCGGTTTCCAGAACGGAACAGTTGTTGTGAATTCGTGAAGGGTATCACTCATGACATTTCTCCCAACAGCTTTAAGCCTGCGGCCAAACGCACTTGATAATTCACAAAGGCGACCAGTTCGGACAGACGCACAATATCATCTTCCGACACGCCTGCTTTCTTGAGCGCCGCAATATCCGTCTTGACGACAGATTTCGTGTCAGTGGTCGCCAAACCCGTATGGTGAATAATAGCGCGCAAGCGATCATCCCCGTCACCATCAAACGAGGGATCATCAATTTTCTCAAACCCCGACCCAATCATCGCTTGAAAGTGCGCGGCCATCGCATCCTCCGCATTCAAACGCGCCATACGGCACGACAGCGCCGCGCGTAGGCCATGGGGCAAGCCGCCGGGGTCAACCGGGGTCAACGCCGCGTCATGGGCTTGCTGGGTCATCGTCAAGATGTCGCTGCGTTCCGCCAAGACCGGCGCCAGACCATGATCAGCGCCAATTCCGGACGCATCGACGGCGGCTGTTTTGTAAATATCTGTCATGCGATTGTACCTATCTTCAGTTTTTTTGCTGGTCGCAACGTTAATTTATGTCTTTAGGTATTTCGCTGGAGGCCCATTCATCCCCCAGCAATTCCGGGGAAGTGTAGTCTTGCAAGGCGCGCCAATGGGTTTCAATATCCTCAGCATAAAAGCAGGCGGCGATTTCCCGCGCGAGCCAACTTGCGCCTTCGCTCACCGCCGGTATATCGCCGCTTACCTTACCCAAACTCATGGTGGCGCCATAGTTGAAACAATGGATGCGTTGTAGCCAGGGCGCCGCGCCCGGCGTTCGTTCCTGAAACGAAAAATCCTTACGAAGATCTGGGAACTTCCCAAGCTCCTCATTTTCCATACCAGCCGGGGGCGTATAGACGTCCCGCCACAACCGAATGTCTTTTGAGAATTTTCGCATCGAGGGTTCCGCAATCGGTTCGACGATAAAGCCCGTGCCCAGAATGACGAAATCAGTCGTCAACACCGCGCCGGGGGTTGTCGTAATACGCAACGTTGACCCGCTTTGCTGAATGCTCGAAACACCGGCGTCAAAATGAAAAAAAGCGTTCGCATGACGGCTGACCCGTAATGTTGACCCCCGTGGCGCCGGGGTTTGCGCGTTTGATGCATAATGCATCAAACGCCACCGCCATTCCTCTGACAGCGCGGGGAACCCAGCGGTGAATCCAAATGACCCAATGCCCATCATCTTGTTAATACGCGGCATTTCCGCGCGACGGATTAAATGACGAATCTCCGCCGCGCCCGCTTCCAAAGCCTCCGCCGCATTATCAACAGCAGATGCGCCGACGCCGATAACGGCGACCCGTTTACCTGTCAAAGCGGAGAAATCGATATCCTCGGCGCTATGGGCCCACATGTCTTTCGGCGTTGATTTTACGAAATCCGGGATGTTGGGAAACGCCAACCCTTCCCGTCCTGTCGCCAGAACAACGCGTCGCGTTCGACAGGACTCAGACGTTGCGCCGTCCCTTGACAACAACAATTGCAGACTGTCTTCTTCCGGAACGATTTCATCCACGGACGTTTCATTTTCAACGGGTATTTCCAGAACCTGTCGGTACCAGGACAGATAATCCATCCACATAATTCGTGGAATTTTATCCAGTTCGTCCCACGCTGCGGCGCCGTATTGGGCCCTGTACCACGCCTGAAACGTCAAACTCGCCAACCCTGAGGCAGGACCAGTCAGATACTTGGGCGAGCGTAGGGTTTCCATACGCGCATATTTCAGCCACGGGCCTTCAACGCCGCGGGGCGACCGGTCCAGAATACGGATATTGCGCATCCCGCCTCGTCGAAGGGCGAAGTAAGCCGCCAGCCCGCACATGCCCGCCCCGATGATGATCACATCGCTGGAATCCATCGCCAGGCAATCTTCGGATTGCGGCACCCAGTCCTTACCGGGATAAAAAAGATTCACAAGATCCTGCTGAACGCGCCGCTCAAGTCGCGCCAATCCGTCGCGCGGTTTCGCGTTATCCAATTCAATCCCACTGTTCATAGGGTGATCTTCATTCGTGCTGTGGTTAAGCGGAGTGAGCAAGCCAATCGATCCTGCGTGTCACAGCGCGCTCTGTCCTATTCGCCCATCCAGCCAAGTATGGCCCCCTGGATCGCCAGCACACCGAGCCAATGACCGCCATCAATCAAGGTCAGCGACCCCCGCGCACCTTGAAAGGCGTGGTTCACGCTCATTGACGTGAGCACAAAACCAAACCAGAGGAAGACGCCGGATAACAGACCTGCGTGCAATGACCCACCGCCAAGATGCATCAGTACGCCGGACAACATGAACGCCATCACCAATTGCGCAATTGCGGCGATGATGAAGGTTTTCGGCGACATGTTTTCGGCGACTTCCGCCTCGCTCTTACCGATCGCGTTCCGCCAGGGGCCGCCCAGCGCGTAATAATAAACACTGCCGAAAACAAAGCTCACTACCGCCGCCGCCAGAACGGCGAGAAGATCGATACCGATCACGTCCATATCCAAATTCTCCCCGTTAATAGCTTAAGCGTTTGTTATTCGACAATATTACGAGGCACGTCACGAAAGGCCCTGTCGGTGTCAAACCGCGTTTCCTTTGGCAGCTTCAGGACCCTTTCCGAAATAATATTTTTCTGAATTTCGTCCGTCCCCCCCGCAATGGAGGTGGCTGGCGTTGACACCAATATTTCGGCGATAACCCCGTCCATAGGACTGTCATCTCCCGTTAACATCGCGTCCGCGCCGGACAACATTGTATGCACCAGCGCCGCCTTTCGGGCCACATTACTGGCCGCTAATTTTCCAATGGAACCTTCCGGGCCCTGCGGCAACCCCATATCCTTCGCCGCGCGCGCCCGGCGCGCCGTCCATTCGGTGGATTTCGACATGGTTAACAATTTGGCGATTTCCTGTCGGATTGTCGGGTCGTTGATTTTTCCGGTCTCACGCGCCCGCTGCAAAACCAGATCAACACGCCCGGCGCGTTGTGGGTACCATTTATAAGGCTCCAGCTGATGCTCGATTTCCGCAGCTTCTTCAGCGTAAGCCCGACCGGGCCGTTCGGTCGCCTTGGCGTATCGGCGCAGGCCATCGGCGCCGCGACGCTCATTCATCAAGGTCGTTGTGGCGACCTTCCATCCCTCACCCAGTTCGGCGACCTGGAATTCAGGTTCAATTACGGCATCGGTGAAAAAGACCTGATTGAATGACGCATGCCCGTTCATTTGCCGAAGCGGCTGAACGTCTACGCCCTCTTGTTCAATATCGATGACGAAGTAGCTTAACCCTTTATGCTTAACCACATCCCAATCGGTCCGGGCCAGAAGCAATCCGTATTGCGCGTGGTGCGCGCTGGTGGTCCAGACCTTTTGACCGTTAATGATCCATTTATTGCCCTTCTTGTCGGCCCGGGTCGTCGCCCCCGCCAGATCCGAACCACTGCCGGGTTCGCTGAACAACTGACACCAGGTGTCTACGCCCGTCAGAATTCGTCGCAGAAATTTTTCTTTCTGCATTTTAGATCCATGCTCCAGAAGCGTCGCCGCCGCCAGATTCCGGATACCGGTTCGCGCGACACTGACGGCGCCGATCCGCTCGAACTCCTCTTCAATGACCCGGGCCAAGGGGTCTGAATACCCTTTGCCGTACCATTCTGTTGGCCATGTCGGCACACCCCAGCCGGAATCTGCCAGTTTGTTGCGCCATTCAACCAGGCCTAAATCTGCATCCCAATTCGCTTCCAGCCATGCGCGCGCTTCGGACCGTACTGTTTCTTCGGTAGGTTCACTCATTGTATCGTCCTTTCCCTCTATTCCGGCCAACGCTGCATCATCAATTCACGATGATGCGCGGAATCGCCCAGAAACACCTCAGAGCTTTTCGCGCGTTTGAACCATAAGTGGGTATCGTTATCCCAGGTAAAGCCGATGCCACCGTGCATTTGCACCGTATGTATCGCGGCTTGCATATAGGCGTCTCCGGCGCTCGCCTTGGCCAAGGACGCCATGGCTGGCCAATCGGCGTCGCCTTCATCATGCGCGCCAGCAGCGTAATACGCCGCCGCCTTGGCCATCTCAACCTCGAGAAGCATGTCCGCTGCTTTGTGTTTGATCGCCTGAAAGGATCCCACAGCGCGGCCGAACTGCACGCGTAGCAGGGAATATTCCACCGCCGATTCTCGCAATATATCGGCGCCGCCCACCATTTCACTCGCCAGACATAACGCCGCCTGATCTATCGTCTTTTCGAGCGGCGAAGCGGCTGCGCCTTCTTCGCCCAATAACGTCGCGGCGACCTTGTTGAATTCAAGACGCGCGAGTTTCCGCGTTGGGTCCATTGACTTCAGTGTTTTGCGGCTCAGCCCGTCCGCGTCCGCCGTTACGAGAAACAAGGAAACGCCGTCATCACCCGAAGTACCCGGTTTTCGCGCTGCGACGACAATTTGCGCAGCGCTGCAGCCATCGAGAACAAAACTCTTATGCCCGCTTAATACATACCCATCGCCATCAGATTCCGCTGTCATTTCGACGCTCTCGCAGTCCCAACGACCACTATCTTCCGCAAAGGCTAATGTCGCGACGACCTCTCCTGCAGCGATCGGCGGCAACAGCGTGATCTTATTCTCTTCACTTCCGCCATTTAAAATGGCGGTCGCCGCCAATACCGTCGATGCGAAATACGGCGAGCATAGTAAGGCGCGACCCATCTCTTCCAACACAATGCCAAGTTCGACAAGACCGAACCCCTGACCACCATATGCTTCGGGGATATGGACGCCGGTTAATCCCAAATCCTGACAAACTTGACGCCAGACGTCGGGATCGCACCCTTCATCCGTCTCCATCAATCGTCTGACTTCCGTGGTTGGCGAGTTGTCTTGCAAGAACCGGCGTAACACAAACCGGAACTCCTGTTGCTCCTCGGTGAAGCTGAATTTCATAACTACTCCTTCAAAAATTAGTGGTCGTTTCGCAAGTCGATTTTTCGTGTCCTAATTCGGGACGAGAATTTGCCGAACAACCGATCCTTTGTTTAATTTGTCGAACCCTTCGTTGACGCCGTCGAACCCGACGCACGCGTCTATCAATTTATCAACTGGCAGGCGCCCTTGCTGGTACAGGCTGATATATCGAGGAATATCACGAACCGGCACGCAGCTTCCCATGGAGCTGCCCAAAATTCCGCGCTCTTCACTCACCAGCTGTGCGGGTTTGAACGAAAATGTGTCCACCACCGGCGGAATGCCCGCCGCGATAACCCGACCACCTACCCGCAAGATGGCGTAACAGGTTTCCATGGCGGCGATGGCGCCGGCGGTTTCAATGGCGAAGTCGACGCCGCCTTTTGTCGTCTCCAAAACGTTTGCGACGCAATCGGCGTCTTTCGCATTAAACGTTTCCGTTGCGCCCAGTTGGCGCGCCAGTCCCAGCTTATCGTCGCTGACATCAATCGCAATAATGCGCTCCGCGCCTGCCAGAACCGCGCCCAAAAGCGCGTTCAGACCAACGCCGCCCAAACCAACCACCGCGACAGCGTCGCCGGGGCGAACCCGCGCCGTGTTGGTGACAGCGCCGACCCCGGTCATGACGGCGCAGCCAAATATCGCAGCCTCGTGAAGCGGCAATGAGCGATCAATGACAACGACAGTGCCGCGATCCACCACGGCGTATTCCGCCATGCAGGATATGCCGGAATGATGCGAAATCGGCGTCCCGTCCAAACTAATGCGTTTCCCGCCCGCCATTAATTCGCCATTGGATTTGGATTTCGCAGCGACTTCGCAAAGCGCTGGCCGTCCTTCCAGACACCGTCGGCATTGACCGCAACTTGATCGAAACTGAAAAACCACATGGTCGCCAACGTTAATATCCGTCACGCCGGCGCCGACTTCCATAACCTCGCCAGCGCCTTCATGGCCCAGAACCATTGGCAGCGTACGCGGTATGGAGCCATTGATAATCGACAAATCCGAATGGCAAAGACCAGCGCCCCCGATGCGCACCAGTAATTCATTGGCTTGCGGCGGCGCCAGATCGACCTCCTCCACTTTCAAAGGTTGGCTTTCCGCATACGGCGCGGAAGCGCCGCCTTGATACAGGATAACGGCCTTCATTTTCATAAAATTTATCCAGTCATATTCACAGCATGCTAGCCGCCATGATGAAGCGCTCACAACCAATTTTCAATATCGACGGCTATGCAATTTCAAGGTTTCTTCTTTTTTGATCGCGCCGCGCGTCATAGATTTCCCCTTCGGCGAAACACACAACAGGATGGAGACAGTCACATGCAAGCGGGATTCATCGGTACGGGCAGCATGGGATTGCCCCTGGCTTCCAACATTCTGGATCAGGAAAAGTCCCTGGTTGTTTACGATATCAATCCAGAGGCCACCAAAACTCTGGCGGATAAACAAGCGCGTATCGTCGCCTCCCCGGCAGCGGTTGCTGATGAATCCGAAATCGTTTTCGCGTGCATGCCCACGATCGAGAGCTTCCACGCCGTGGTTTCTGGCGACGATGGCGTGCTGCAAGGCAAGAAGATGAAACTATTCGTCAATTTGGGAACGATGGGCACCGAAGCTCTGGCGGAGATTGAATCCTTGATGACGGCCAACGGCATCCCCATGCTGGATTCTCCCATCACGGGCGGCGTGCAACGTGCCTGGGAAGGCGACATCACTGTTATTTCCTCTGGCCCCCAAGAGGTTTTTGACCAGGTGGAGCCCTTCCTTAAATCCTTTGCGCGCGATATTCATTACGTCGGCGACAAGATCGGTCAGGCGCAAATGGTGAAGGTCGCGAACAATATCATGTCGTTCACCAATCTCGTCGTCGCGGCCGAAGCCTTGGTATTAGCGGCGAAAGGCGGCGTCGATCCCGAAAAAACACTGGCGGTCATCAACGCCGGTTCCGGGCAGAACAGCGCGACATTGTCGAAAATTCCCAATTTTGTGCTAAACAGAAAATTTAATATGGAGGCGCCGCTACACATTACCGCGAAAGATGCGACAATTTGGCGGATGGAAGCGGAACGCCTTAACGTGCCGCAAAGCGTTGGCACAGCGACCTATCTGACCATGCGTCAGGCGCTGGCGATGGACCTGGAGAACAACGACCTTAGTGAAATCGTCAAGGTGGTGGAACGCGCCGCCGGATTTGAACTCCCAAAAACCCGCGACTAACAAATTCCAACGCATATTTTTATGGTACAATACCCATCAGCTCTCATGGAGATTTGATCTGATGGTTCGTGTTGTAGTGCTTACTGTTCTCATCGCCGTATTGTTCGGCTGGGCGGACATCGTTGTCGCTGTCGTCGTCGGCGGCGTTCTGGCGGTCTTACTTGTCTTCTCGCTCATGGACGCGGCGCGGAAAGGTCGGCGCCGTTTGCGCTATGACGACACGCTCGATCCGCGGTATCGCGACGTGAGCCTATATGCGCTCTGGATTGGCCTCTCGATGAATGATCATAGCGCCGGCGCCTACGACCCTCACGCTGGCGGCGACACTGGCATGGGTGGCGACTTTGGCGGCGGGTTTGATGGCGGCGGTGGCGACGCTGGTGGCAGGCTTTGATTTTTGCAGGTTTTTTTTAGTTTAACAAACCTTGATGTTACTCCGCCTTAACGCCATCCAGATCGCGTAACTCGCGGTCTAATCGAACGCCCGCATGGGCCCGGGGCCGGGCGAGTGGCGCCAACAGACTGTAGATTACGGGGATCAGCAAGAGCGTAAATATTGTCGCAATGCCGAGGCCGCCGAAGACAACCCATCCAATGGCGTGGCGCGCTTCAGCGCCTGCGCCGCCGCCCAGAACCAACGGCAACGCCCCCAGAACGGTTGATAACATCGTCATCACGACCGGGCGTAGTCGCACCATTGCAGATTCCCGAATGGCGTCGGCGACAGAATGTCCCCGGTCACGTAATTGATCTGCAAACTCGACGACCAGAATGCCGTTCTTCGCCATCAATCCAACCAGCATCACCAGTCCAATCTGGCTGTAGAGATTGATGCTGCCCCCGCTAAGTTTGAGGGCGAACACCGCCGCCGCCAATCCAAATGGCACCGTCAACAAGATCACAAGCGCGCTCAGCACACTTTCAAACTGCGCCGCCAACACCAGAAAAACGACAAGGATCGCGACAGCGAACGTTATTGCGACTTCATTGGACGTGTCGTCTAGCGTCGCGGCTTCATTAATAAAGCGTAACCCGATTCCGTCCGGTAATTGTTCCTTTGCAAGGGCCTGCACATCGTTCATGGCGGCGCGAAGCGAGTAGCCTGGCGACAGACCCGCATCAATTTCAATCGCCCGCTTTTGTCCCGCGCGATCCAGTTCCGCTGCGATTCCAGCTTCGGTAATGGTGACAAAGGCGGAGAGCGGCAAGATTGCCCCAGATCCCGAGCGGACGAACAGGTTTTGTAAATCGTCCGGATCATTAATGGCGCCAGCGGAGGATTCCAGCAGCACCGGAATGGACCGGTCATTAACATTCAACTCGGTGACTTCCAACCGCTCTACCATGGCGCGGAGCGTATTCGTCACTCCAATTAAGGAAACGCCCAGGTCCTCCGCCTTCCGGCGATCCACACGAATGGTTAATTGTGGTTGCGTTTGCTGGTACTCAATTTCGAGATCATCGAAGAGCGGAAACTGCGTCCGCATCGCGGGCAGGAAATCATCGGCGGCGGCGGCGATGTCGGCGTAATTGGAGCCCGTCAACGCAAATTCCAGACGCCCACCGGCGCGACGTAAGTTCAGACTATTCGGCGTTCGAATACGTGCTGTTGCACCGGGAATCGCCTTCAAAGGCCCACGCAGTTTCTTCGCAATTTCCAGTTGGTTTCGCCGCGCCCCCCATTCCGTAAGCGGCGCGATAAGATAGACCCGGTTTAAATCCCAGCGCCCGACAATCGCGAAAATATTTTCAACTTCGCCACTCTCTCGTAGAGGCTCCAGCAGCTTTTCCGCTTTGACCGATTGCCGGTCCATGTAATCAAGTCCAACGCCGTCCGGTCCCTGCATCATGACAATGATCGCGCCGCGGTCTTCCTTCGGCAGCAATTCTTCATCCAATGTCGCGTGTACGCCAATGGCGCTTAGCGCAACCAACCCCATGCCGCCGAGCACCAGCAAACGCGCCGAGAGTGTGAATTCCAACACCCGCCGGTAAATTTCCGTCAACTTTACGCCGAATTTTTGCAAAGCGCCGGGAGCGTTGTCCGTCCCGTCTTCCGGTAATCGAGACGCCAACATGGGACACAAAGTTAACGCAACGAAGGAGGAAATCGCCACGGCGATCGCGAGCACAAATCCAAATTCTGAAAACAGTCGCCCCGCGACACTCGGCAAGAAGGCGATCGGCAAAAACACCGATATCAGAGTCGCTGTTGTCGCCAGGACGGCGAAAAACACCTGTCGCGTCCCGATGACGGCCGCCGCCATAGGTTTCAGGCCCAGGCTCCTTTGGCGTTGGATATTCTCAACCACGACAATCGCGTCGTCGACAATCATGCCGGTCGCCAACACAAGCGCCAGCAACGTCAGGATATTTATGGAAAACCCAAGCAGGTAAATTGCGGCGATGGATCCCACGAGCGCAACGGGTATCGCGACAGCGGGTAATATGGTTGGCCGCAGCGCGCCCATAAATATGTATATGACGAAGACCACAACCCCGATTGTGATCGTCAGACTGGTAATCACCTCGCGAACAGAGCTGCGAATAAACCGGGCGTCATCGGAAATTCTGACGATTTCCACATTGTCCAAACGTCGTTGAATTCGCGTAATCGCCTTTTCAACGCCATTTGAAATTTCAATCGTATTGGACTTAGCCTTGCGCACGATGCCGACGCCAATCACCCGGCGTCCGTTCAGCATACTGTGGCTAAGCGCATTGGCGGGACCATAAAACGCCTGCGCCACATCACCCAGCCGTGTATCGCCTTGTATCACCAAGGTTTCGATGTCTGCGGGGCGCCAAACCGATGCGTCCGCGCGAACCAGCAACATATGGTCGTCGGATTTAAAACTGCCTGCGGGAATATCGAGACTGACGCCGCGCAACACGGTCGCCACGTCGTCAATGGTCAACCCGAATCGCGCCAGGCGCATGGGATCAACAACAATCCGCAGAACCTGCTCGCGCTCGCCAAACAATTCCACCGCCGCAACACCGGGGATGGCCGAGAATTCCGTAACAATATCGTTCTCCGCCAGTCGCGTAATCGCCTCCTGCGACAGCTCTTCACTAACCAGCGCCAGGCGAATGATCGGATAAGCGTCTGAATCCGCCTTGACGATTGTCACGTCCTCCACGCCGTCGGGCAGTTTCCGCTCAACCCGCGAGACGGCCTCGCGGACGTCGTTGGCCGCCACATCCAAATCGACATTCGGCGCGAAGGTTGCGCGCACGCGCATATTATTTTCTTCACTGGCGGAGGCGATTGATTTAACGCCGGAGACCCGCGCAACCGCCGCCTCGATAACGCTGGTAACTTCCGCGTCCATCGTTTCCGGCGACGCGCCGTCAAAAAAGGCGCGCACCATAACAACCGGCCGGTCCACATCGGGAAGCTCTCGAACCTCAACGCCAAAAATCGCCGCCAGCCCCGCGATCACGATAAGAAGATTCAAAACGACAACCAGCGTCGGACGGCGAACCGCCAGGGAGGGTAAATCGCTTAACTGCGCGCTCACGATTTTTCTTTCGCGGGCGCTATATCTGTAGATTTAACCTTTTGCCCAGGCCGCAAGCCCTGGACCCCTTCAACAACAATCTGATCGCCTTCCTCTAACAATCCATCGACGAGGACATTCCCTTGCTCGCGGCGCACGACCTTGACGAAGACTTTCTCCGCCACGCCTTCTTTAACGCGCCAGACGAAGGCGCCGTCCCGACTCCAAAGGACAGCCACCTCGCGTATAGAAGGCAGTTGCGCGCCTTTGATTTTTATCGCGGCGGCGAATGACGCGCCGGGTCGTAGCGCGGCGTCAGGATTGGGCAAGTTGGCGCGAATTTTCAGCGTGCGCGATTCGGGATCAATCCGACTTCCCATCGCCGCGACAGTTCCCTCGAAGATCCGGTCCGGCAGCGCCCAGGCCGACAGGGTGACGACATCGCCAAGTTTGATGCGCGCGACCGCATCCTCCGATACTAAAAACTCGACCAGCAATGCGGAACGGTCATCAAGCGTCGCAATTAAACTGTCCGGGGTCACTCGGTCGCCCTTGTGAATATCACTTAACCCGATTACGCCCATGAACGGCGCAAAGACAGTACGGTCTTTCAACGTCCGCTTCGCGCGCGCCAACCGTACGCGCGCGCTGTCCAGAGCTGCGCGCGCTGTTTCCAAGCGCGCCCGCGCCACAACGCCGCTTTTCAGCCTCTCGAGACGCCGCGCCTGACGGCGCGATTCCTCCACTTCAATACTTGCGAGACGCACCGCGAGTTTTTGGTCTGCATCATCGAGCCGCAGCAACACCTGGCCTGTCTTGACGGTTTGCTGCGCCTTGAACGATACGCTAACGACTTCGCCAGACACAGACGGGTAAAGTCGCGCCGATTGCAGCGCTTTCCCGGTGCCGATTGCGCGAATGGTGTAGCTGTCCGTGGACAGCGTCACCGGTTCGATGATTGCAAGGCGCACCCCGCCGCCCCGTGGCTTCTTCGCCGCAGCGCCGCTATTTTGATAGGAGAACCAACTCCAGCCCCCCGCGACAAAAGCTGCGACAACAAGCAAAGAGACAAGTTGAACCCATACGCGCATTACCTATGCGTCCCATTTTGTTGTTTGTCCTTGAATAACGCGAAAACCTCGTTACGCCGCCGCCTGCTCAGCGGTCGGGCCATCCCCGGCTAATGTCGTTCGTCGCATATCACGCGGCTCTTCCGCCGGAAACGGCCGGGCGCGGTGCATGGTTTGCCGGTTGTCCCACATGACCAAATCTCCGAGACGCCATTCATGCGCATAGACGAATTGCCGCTGGGTCGCGTGTTCTACGAGGTCTTGCAGAAACAAACGGGCTTCGGGAACCGGCCAGCCAACGATAGTGCCAGCGTGTGACGCGAGGTACAGAGATTTCCGGCCCGTACCCGGATGCGTGCGCCGCAATATCTGTCGAACCGGTTTAAAGCGCTCCCGTTCCTCGTCGGTAAAATCCGTAAAGCCAACCTGTTCGCGTGAATACATTTGCGAATGCTCGCAGACCAAGCCTTCAATCTCCGCCTTCATATCGTCGTCGAGCGCATCATAAGCCGTGCACATATCGGCGAATTCGGTATTGCCGCCTTTCGACGGAATGCTCCTCGCATTGAGTATCGAATATTTCGCGGGCGTCGTTTTGAACGAACTGTCCGAGTGCCACAACCGGTTTCCAATTCCAAAAAGACGGCGGCGATTGTTGCGCGCCAAGGGCTTGTTCTCCTTGTCGAGATTGGAAACGTCCGCAAAGGTCGTCGGCAATCGATATTCGTCTTTCTTCCGTAAACTCGTCCCGGTCGAACGTTCGATTGGACCAAGGCTCAACGTGTAGGCCATTTGCTCCTCGTCACTCAGCAGTTGGTCCCGAAATACGAGGACTGCAAATTTATCCATCCCGGCGTGGATCGCCGCGGCGTTTTCAGGCGACAAGGGCTTGGTTAAATCAACGCCTTCGACCTCACCCGCAAAACAGGGGCCGACCTTTCGGATTGTAAGGGACATGTCCGAACTCCAAAATATTTTGAGATGAAACTAGTCGAGTTGGTTAAGTTTAGGGCTCGGCATACAAATTTTGCAAATTCAATCTGGCGCGACGTTACATTTCCTTGCGCCTCATAGCGCGTTAACGCAGTCTGTCCCGATCTGCCAGAGGCGATGGAGACCGGCATGGACGCAGTTATTGAACAACCCCGACGACATGGCTGGATCATAGGTCTGATCAGCGCCGGACATTTTCTGAGCCATTTCTATTATATGTCGCTGCCGCCCATGTTTTTGCTGCTGAAGGCGGAATTTGGCGTCAGCTATATCGAGCTCGGCGCCGCCATGACCGCTTACGGCTTTCTGGGCGGGTTTATTCAGGCGCCCGTCGGGTTTCTGGTTGATCACCTTGGCCCCCGGAAAGTCTTGTTGGCGGGGCTTGGGCTGAACGCCATCGCCATCATGCTTATCGGTTTTGTCGACGCCTATTGGGTGCTCGTCCTACTGGCAGTGTTCGCGGGTATCGGCAACAGTGTCTTTCACCCCGCCGATTATGCGATTTTGTCGGGATCCATCGATGATGAGCGCATCGGCCGGGCCTTTTCCACCCATACCTTTTTCGGCTTTTTCGGCACCGCCTGCGCGCCGCCTGTTATGCTGGCGAGCGCGTCGCTCTTTGGATGGCGAACCAGCTTCATCATTATCGGTCTGGCCGGTGTTTTGGTCTGGGCGTTGATTGCGGCGCGGGGTCATTTGCTGGAGGGCGGGCAAGCCAGCCCCGCCACCCCCTCCGCGAAAAACAAAACAGCGTCCCATGATCGGACCGGGTTCAATCTTCTGTTGTCGCCGCCCATCCTGCTTTTCCTCATGTTCTTCGTCTCCTATGGCGTAGCGAGTGGCGGGTTATCCGCTTTCACCGCCAGCGCCCTGATCAATTTGCACGGCTTGTCGCTGGATGTCGCCAATATGGCGTTGACCGGGTTGCTGTTTGGCGTCGCAGGCGGCGTCTTCGCAGCAGGCTTCGTTGTCGACCGCTCTGACCGCCATACCCTTCTGGCGTCTTGCGCCTTGGGGCTATCGTTGTTGTGCGTCGGTTTGCCCGCCCTGTTGTCGGTGCCCGGCATTGTCTTCGTGGGCGTCATGAGCTGCGTCGGATTCGGAATGGGCGCGGTGCTGCCGCCCCGGGATTTGATGATCCGCGCCATTTCACCGCCGGGCGATATGGGCAAAGTATTCGGCTTCGTGTTCGTCGGATTCAGTATTGGCGGCGCCGGATCACCGTTGCTGTTCGGCTGGCTGCTCGATAACGGGCAACCATCGGTGATCTTTATACTCTCCGCCGTGTTCCTGGCGTTGGCGCTGGGGTCGCTACTGCTCGCCCAGCGTCTGGCGCGTAACCTCTAGGCTTCGGTTTTAACGCTTCATAACATTGAACCGATGATCTGAATCCTCAGCCATTTGGTGCACGAGGTTGATTTCCCACGTTAAGTAAGCGTTCATTGCTTCTTCAATGTCATCGGTCTGCTCGCGCGCTTTCAAGCGGATATCAGCCGCAGCCGACGCCATCTGTGTCGCGCCGCTCTCCAGACGATAGCCCGCATCGGACCACGCGTCCGTACCGCCCTTCAACGCCATAGCCGCGCCGCCCTTATCAGTAACATCCGCCGCCGCCAGTCGCGCCAACGCGCCATCTGGCGATGTAAAGACGACAGCCGCACCCTGGGGCAGTTTGGCGAGCGCCGCGGCCAATTCCGTTCGCAAGGCGAACCAGGCGCCGGGAATGTGCCCGTTGCGATACTGGTTGCTGTAGGCGAGATCGACGACACAGATATCCCCAGCGTCCAATCGAGCCATTAATCCCGCCGCGTCAATTTCTGAAACAGCACGGTCATCGCCCAAAACCCGCGGCGCATAGGGCCCCGTCGCCAATCCCGCACCTTTAGGGTCAAACAGATGGACGGCGACATCGGTCCAGCCCATTTGAATTATCCAGGAAGCCGTCACCATCGCCCGCACGCCGTGATCGTCCACCAGAACGACCCGCCCGCCCCAGGCGCCCAAATAAACATCCGTTTCCTGCACCAGCTGGCCGCCGGGCGCCAATCGCGCATCGGGCAGATGGCCCGCCTCGTATTCTTCCGGGGTGCGGACATCGAGGATATACAGGTTCTTGTCGGCGCCGCTTGCGCGCCACTCATCAAGACCGGCGGCGTCAATTTCCTGAATGTCGAATTTTTCCTTAACCCGCGCTGCGGCCGCTAACGCCGATTCTGCGCCCTTTTCGGAAACCGGCGACGGACGCCGCGTCGCCCCGTCGATCACGTCATATCCGCCGAGATGCCAAGCCTGTGTTCCGTTTTGTAACGAGACAATTTTATTGGGAAACCCTGCGTTAATGAGCGCCTGCGCCCCAATAATACTGCGAGTCCGTCCGCCGCAATTGACCACCACGTAGGTATCCGGCGACGGCGTTAAATCGGCAAAGCGATACGCAAGCTCGGCGCCGGGAACGCTGATGGCGCCGGGAATACTGTTCGCATGGTATTCTTCATAAGAGCGACTATCGAAAAGGATGAAATCCTCTTTGTCGTCGATAAGCCCTTTTAGCGTTTCCGCCGTGATATACGGGGTTTCCGCCTCGTGCTCCACAACTTCGGCAAACGCCTTGCTGGGCACGTGAACACCGCTGTAAATCGGGTGTCCCGCCGTCTCCCAGGCGTCGATTCCGCCGTCCAACAAGGACACATCGCCATAGCCAAGGGCGGCCATGCGCGCCGCCGCCTGTTCGCCCAAGCCTTCGCCATTGTCGCACCAGACCACGCGCGTATCGCGTCGGGGCACAAGCGCATCCACCAGCGCTTCCAAGCGCCCCAGCGGGACACAGCACGCCATCAGCAGATGGCGCGCGTCGAAGGGCGCTTCCTCGCGCGCATCCAGCAAGGCGATTTCACCGCCATCATGAAAGCACGCTCGTAAGGCGTCCGCAGTGATGCGTTTGATGGAATCGATCATGTCAGTTCCCTTTACAGCCGAGGTGTTTTGAATTCAGGATAGATGCGCCTTGAAATGCGCCAGAGTTCGATCGCGCGCGATCGCAGCGGCGGCTTCGTTATGAGACGGATAGCCGTAGCGGTTAAAACCGTGCTCGGTGCCGGGATAAACGTGAACATCGACATTATCCCAATCGCCCATGCGCGCGCGGATGGCGTCCACGGTTTCTTGCGGCACGTGCGGATCGTCCGATGCAAAATGCATCAGGATCGGGCAT
>JBLHZD010000045.1:0-17494 GCA_047631095.1 Alphaproteobacteria bacterium | reverse complement strand
AGTGCAATCCATGCCGAGCAAGGTGGGGTCGCGACCAGCATCCGCTGCGGCGCTGCGAAACACATCGGCCAGTTTTTGCGCTTCATCGCCTGGTTTCAGGCGCGGGTTGTGGAACCAGCCATCGCCCATACGCCCGGCGCGTTTGATGGCGACTTCCTGGAATGCGCCGAACCAGACCGGGATTGGTTTTTGGACCGGCAACGGGTTGATGCCTGACTCATCGATGTCATGCCATTCGCCCTTAAAGGTCACAACCTCGTTGGTCCAGAGCTGGCGCATCAGGTCGATCTGTTCTTCCATCCGGCGGCCCCGGTTTTTGAAATCCTGACCGAGCGCGTCGAACTCCATGTCGTTCCAGCCGATGCCGACTCCAAGGCGCAACCGTCCGCCCGTCAACACGTCCAGCTCGGCGGCCTGCTTGGCCACCAAGACAGTGGGTCGCTGGGGCAGGATCAGGATGGCGGTGGCGAATTCTATTTTTGTCGTTACGCCCGCCAGGAACCCGAACATCACAAAGGGTTCATGAAAAGAATTGTCCCGAGAATAAAAGCTGCGCCAATCGGAGCTGACCGGTTTGGCGGTTTGAATGACATGGTCAATCAGGGTGATGTGGTCGTATCCCATTGCCTCCACGGCCTGCGCGAAATCCTTGATTGCGACGGGGTCATTGCCGATATCGGTCGTGGGGAACGCAACGCCAGTATGCATCTTTTTCTCCGGGGGGTTATGTATGAAACTTGATTTTTAACGCGCGGCGATTGTCAGAACAGGCGACCGCCGATGGGCACGGTTTGATCGGGTGCGATCAACACGACCTCATTGTCGTCGTCGGGAAAGCCCAACACCAGTATTTCCGACATGAACTTGCCAATTTGTCGCGGTGGAAAATTTACCACGGCGGCGACCATGCGGCCCGGCAAGTTCTCCAGGGTGTAATGCTTGGTGATTTGGGCGGAGGTTTTGCGTTCGCCAATTTCGGGCCCGAAATCGACCCATAATTTAAAGGCGGGTTTGCGAGCCTCGGGAAAAGCCTCGGCGCGGACGATGCGGCCCACCCGGATTTCAACTTTCATGAAGTCGTCGAAATTGATTTCAGCCATGCTGAAGGGTCCCGTTTCGTGAGTGTGTGTAATGTTGTCGCGTCGCGGTGCGTTAGGCCGCGCGTTTGCGGCCGCGTGGTCCGGGCAGGCGGCGGACAAGCGCTTCGGCGCGTTTCAGGTTTTTGTCCAGCGCCGCCATCGTGGGCGCCATGTCTGCGGAATCGTCGTTGCGCCACACCCGGATGCTCACCGCCCACACGGCCAGCAGGCCTTTGGCGCGAATGGCGCCGCCAAACCCGTCGGCGCGGATGTTTGCTGCTTCCAGCATGACGCCCATGGAACATAGAAGGCGCGGCGCCATCGCCAGAGCGGCGAAGGGGTCGCGCGCATGGGCGTCCATGATGCTCAAAACCGCGTCGCGGTTTTCGTTGAGCGCATCGAAGCGTCGCATCAACACATCAAACAACCGGTCGCGCGGGCTCTCTTCGTTTTGATCGTCGCCTGCTGCCGGATCGCCTGGCTCCGGGTCACCGGCCAGCACGGCGGCGTCGACCGCGCCGATATAGGCGCGCAAAATATGATGTTTGGTTGGATAGATCGCATGGGTGTCGGCGAGGCTCATATCCGCCGCCGTCGCGATATCACGCAGGCTCAGGGACGCCCAGCCCTGCGTCGCCGCTGCGCCCAGCGCGCTGTCCAGAAGATGTTTTGGTCGATCCGCTTTTCGCACCATGGTCTCAATCCTCACCATCACTATCGGGTATTATTGATATGGTATTTGAAATCACCGTTTCCATCAATTGTTAGCGTGCGTCACTGGAAAGCGGACATCACTTCCTCGCCAAAACGACGCATGGAGGCGGCGTTGCGTTCATGGCTCATATCGCCGAAACCGGTCTGGCACAGCAAATGCTGCACGCCGACATCGCGAAGCTCGGCGACCTGTTCGCGAACGCGCGCCGGCGCGCCATAGATTGATCCTGTCTCCAGCACGTAGTTGATGGCCGTGTCGTCATCGACAGCCGGGTCGGTCCAGGCGTTCAGCATGGCCGGTTCAATCACGAAGTCCGCCGGATTATAGGCCTCGCGGACATGCATCATATGCGTGCGCGTTTGCAGCAATAGCGCGGCCAGTTCTTCTCGCGCCTGGGCGTTGGAATCCGCAACATAAACGTTGCGCCACAAGGCGCTTTGCGACAAAAGCCGCGCCCGGGTTTTTGCATCATGTCCGGCCTCATTCAGCCCAGCTTCGTATAATGCCCAACGCTCCTTGATCCGCGCCACTGGCAAGCGCGCCGTCAGGATGGGGATGCCCAGCCGCCCGCATTCGCTGAACGAGCTCGGTGAGATAACGCTTCGCCACAAGGGTGGTCCGGGCCGTTGATAGGGAAGCGGGCGGATTTGGGGCGCGTTAATTTTGTAATGGGCGCCATCGTAATCCACTGCGCCGCCGCGCCAGGCGCGCTCCAGAATATCAACAGTCTCGTTCATGCGCTCACGGCTATCGTCGCTGCGCAGGCCGTGGCCGACGAATTCATACTCGTTGTAAACCGTGCCGCGCCCAAGACCGACATCGATGCGTCCCTTGCTCAGATTATCGAGCAGCGCCAGTTGCGTCGCCAGTCGGACGGGATGGTGGAAGGGCGTTTGCACGACGGCGAACCCGATCCGCACGCGTTCGGTGCGC
Source organism: Alphaproteobacteria bacterium (assembly GCA_047631095.1). Taxonomy (GTDB): domain Bacteria; phylum Pseudomonadota; class Alphaproteobacteria; order UBA8366; genus JABJJH01. The sequence goes on along the minus strand of JBLHZD010000045.1, from coordinate 14,767 downwards.
ATCGCCAGCGCGGCGGCGAACAGCAGCGCGTCGTTATAGACGCTTTCACCGGTGAAATAATGTTCGGTCAGCCAAACGTCGTCGAACCCCAATTGCTCCGCCAGACAAACCTGTTCAATCTGCTGGTCAATGCGCGCAGCGTCTTCTTCCGGCGTTGGCGACAAGGCCAAGGTAAGCCATCCGAACTTCATTGCGATATTCTCCCTTAAGATCGACAGTGGTTTGCGGTAACGATTGTCCCGCAAATTAGCCGGGGACGCCAGCATGGTTTATGTTTCGCCGGACTAGAAATATGCAAAAAGGGGAGGGCCGATGATGGATCCGCTATCCAAGGATGTGTTGCCCAGCGGTATTCGGGCGCGTGTGATCGAGAACGTCAACGGCCTCGATATGCATGTTCTGGAGGCGGGATACGGGGACAGCGCCCGGCCCGCCTTGATGCTGCTGCATGGTTTTCCAGAACTGGCTTATAGCTGGCGCAAGGTCATGGGGCCGCTGGCGGCGGCGGGATATCATGTGATCGCGCCGGATCAGCGGGGCTACGGCCGCACGACCGGATGGGACGGCGATTACGATGGCGATCTGGCGTCGTTCGAGATTCCCAATCTCGTGGCGGATATCGGCGCGTTGGCGACAGCGTTGAACCGGAACGCCTTCGCGGGCGTGGTGGGTCATGATTTCGGATCTTCGGTGGCGGCGTATTGCGCCTTGATGCGCGCTGATTTGTTTCAAACCGTTACGCTGATGAGCGCGCCCTTCGCCGGTCCGCCCGCGACGGCGGCGAAACCGGGTGTCGAAATTCACGATGCGCTGGCGGCGTTGGAACGACCGCGCAAACATTATCACGGGTACTATTCAACGCGACCTGCCAATGACGATATGCAGTATTGCAGCCAGAGCGTACATGATTTACTGCGCGCGTACTATCACCATAAAAGCGCCGACTGGCCGGAGAATAAACCGTACCCGCTTGAATCCTGGACGGCGGAAGAATTGGCCAAGATGCCGACCTATTACATTATGGACCGGGATTGCACGATGGCGGAAACGGTCGCGCCGAACATGCCATCCGCCGCGGAAATTGCAAACTGCGCTTGGTTGCCGGATCGCGATTTGGCGGTCTATGCGGAAGCTTATGGGCGGATCGGATTTCAGGGTGGGTTGCAGTGGTATCGGTGTGGAACCAGTGGCGCCCAAAATGCGGCCTTGTGTGAATATGCCGGACAAAAAATTGAAATCCCCGCCTGCTTTATCGCCGGCGCCAGTGATTGGGGCGTTCATCAACGGCCGGGCGCTTTCGATGCTATGCGCGATACCGCCTGCGCCAATATGACGGACCGGCATTTAATTGAAGGCGCAGGACATTGGGTGCAGCAGGAACAGCCCGAAGCCGTGACCCGATTGTTGCTGGAATTTTTGTCGGCGCCAAAAACGCCTTAACCCGAAAGGCTCTAACCGGCGGCCAGTTCCTGGCTCCGCGCGGTGGCGGCGGCGATGGCTTTGGTGAGCAAGGGCTGCAACCCGTCTTCCGCCATAAGAACGTTCAGCGCCTCCAACGTGGTGCCGCCGGGGCTGGTGACATTTTTGCGAAGGATTGCGGGCGCCTCATCGCTGGTCAGGGCTAATTGCCCGGATCCAGCCACCGTCGCTAGTGATAGTTTTGCGGCGAGGTCGCGGGGCAATCCCGATTGCACGCCGGCTTCGGTCAGGCACTCGATCAACAAAAAGACATAAGCCGGACCGCCGCCTGATAGCGCCGTCACTGCGTCGATCAGGTTTTCGTCTTCGACGGAAACAGCGTCGCCGACGGATTTCATCAAGGCTTCGCACAACCCGTTTTGATCGGTGGAGACATTGGCGTTTGGGCAGGTGACGGTAATGCCCTGTCCAATCGCGGCCGGCGTGTTTGGCATGGCGCGCACGATAGCGGCGCCGCTGCCCAGGTGGTTTTCGAAATAGCCAATGGTCTTGCCCGCCGCAATCGACAGAAAGACGGTTTCCGGTTTGACGAACCGCGCATAGGCGGGTGCGACACTATCCATTTGTTGGGGTTTGACGGCGAAGACGACGACTTCGGGATTGACGCTGGCGGGAATGTCATCCGGCGAGGCGACGATTTCAACATCGTCGTTGTTGGCGAAATCGGGCGCGGCCATGGGCTCTACCACAATAACGCCCGCCGCCGTGATGCCGCTTTTCCGCCAGCCGGCCAGCATGGCGCCGCCCATTTTGCCACAGCCCGCCAACAATAACGGGCGCGTCAGGGTTTGCGTATTCGCCATAGCTTCACGCCTCTCCGACGGGGTCAAGCATCGCCGCGTCGACGGCGCGTTGCGCGTCATATCCCGCCCATAACACATATTGGAAGGACGGATAGAAGCGTTCGCATTCATTGACGGCGATATCGACTAAATCTTCCAGTTGCTCGACGGCGACGGCGACGGCGCCGCGCGTCAAGAGAGTATGCCGAAACATCGGGGTGCCGCTTTCCGAACAGATTTCGAAGTGACCAAACCACATGCGCTCATTCAGCAGAGATAAAAGGTCATTAATCGCCCGGCGCTTGTCCGGCGTGGTTTTCATATCAAGCGAGCAGGTGAAGTACAGCGCGTTCAGGTCTTCGCGCCAGATGAAGAACATGCGGTAGTCGCACCACCGGCCGGAAATCTCCGCCAGCAATTCTTCCTCGCCAGACCGGTCGTGTGGCCATTCATTGGCCTGAACGATCTCTTCCATAATGTCGAGCGGGTTATTATAGGAATCATTGAAATCGGCCGTCACTGCGGTCATCGTCGCATTCTCCAGCGGATACTTCATGACCCGGCGTAAGCCCGGGAATCACAGGCGGTCAAAATTTTACGGGCGGCCACGAAACACGATATGTTGTGGTATAGCCCTCCAGTTGACCACAACACCTAGATTGCCATCGGGATTCTCCAGACGCAAGAGATTTGTTGTAAAAATCCAGAATGTTCTTCAAGTCTATCCACAGGCCCGAAGCGCGGCGCTGAACACGCAGGGCCCTGGTTTTGGCGTTACGCCTTGCTTGATGGTGTCGCGGTTGATTTCGGCTTGGCGGGGGATTTGGCGTGCGCCTTTGTCCGCGACGCGCGTGCAGGCTGTTTCGTTAACGCCGCTTCCAGCGTCGCCACACGCGCCATTAGCGCTTCTTGCTCTTCGCGGGCCTTTGCAGCCACGGCCTTGACCGCTTCAAATTCGTCCCGCGTTACGAGATCCATATCGGACAACAGCCGCTCAAGACGCGCCTTGACCAGAGTCTCGACCTCACTACGCGCGCCGGTTAACGCGCCCATTGCGCCATTGGCGACCCGCGCCAAATCGTCAAATAGTTTGTTTTCAGTCTGCATAGCCTGCTCCTGTACCAGTGGTAATCCTAGCGGCGATCCTTATGGATATGGTCAAAACTGGCGCTTGATGCAACCCTTCTTGCGGGGCTGCGCACGCCTCGCCTATAAGAAGTCCATGTTCAAAGGTATATTTGCGGCAATTGAAAGTGTGGATTTCCCATGATCGTCGTTACCGGCGGCGCCGGCTTCATTGGCTCTTATCTGGTGGGCGCGCTGTGTGCGCGCGGTGATCAGCCCGTCATCGTGTGCGACTGGATCGATTCACCTGAAAAGGAAGCCAACCTTCGAAAACACAACGTCGCGGAACGAATTGCGCCGGAAGAATTGTTTGACTGGCTGGCGCAGCACGGCGATGCGGTGACGGCGATCCTGCATATGGGCGCGTCTTCGTCTACGGTAGAGACCAATGCGGATTTCATCCTCGACAATAATCTCGATTACTCACTCAAGTTGTGGCGCTGGTGCGCGTCCAACGACATTCGCCTGATATACGCATCGTCCGCTGCGACGTATGGGGATGGCGCAAACGGATTTACCGATGACAACGACGCGGTGGCGCTGGCCGCGCTGAAGCCGCAAAATCTCTATGGTTGGTCGAAGCTGGCGTTTGATTTGAACGCCGTGACACTGGCCGCTGCGGGCGTTCATCCGCCGCAATGGGCCGGCTTGAAATTTTTTAACGTGTATGGCCCGAACGAATATCACAAAGGCGGCCAGCGAAGCCTTGTGGTTCAATTGTTCGAGCAGATTAGGGACACCGGCGGCGCGCGTTTATTTCGCTCCCACCATCCTGATTATGAAGATGGTGGTCAGTTGCGGGATTTTGTCTGGGTTGGCGATTGTGTCGATATAATGTTGTGGCTTCTCGACACGCCGTCCGCCAACGGCGTTTTTAATGTTGGAACGGGACAAGCGCGCAGCTTCGCCGATCTGGCGCGCGCCTGTTTCGCGGCGATGGAGGCGCCGGAGCGTCTTCAGTTTATCGATACGCCGGCCAACATCCGCGCGCATTATCAATATTACACCCAAGCTGATATGGCCCGACTGCGCGAGGCCGGGTATTCGCAGCCGCCGACAAATCTGGAAGAAGGCGTGCGGCGCTATATTCAGGATTTCCTCGCCACCAATGACCCGCATCGGTAAGCCGCCATGGATTTTCCCAATATCGACCCCATCATATTCCAAATCGGCCCCTTCGCATTGCGCTGGTATGCGCTGGCCTATGTCTTTGGCTTGATTGGCGCCTGGCGATACGGGATATGGCTGGCGCGCCGGGACCCGAAGCTCGTAACGCCGGAACAGTTTGATGATTTCCTGGTGTGGGCGACAATGGGCATCATCCTGGGTGGGCGTCTGGGATATGTCTTTTTCTACCAGCCGGGTTATTTTTTCGCGCATCCGTTGGAAATTCCGCAAATGTGGCACGGCGGCATGTCCTTTCATGGCGGGTTGCTGGGCGTTATCACCGCGATGGTGTTGTTCGCGCGCCGCCACAAGATCATGTTTCTCGGTCTGACGGATATCGTCGCTGCGGCGACGCCGATCGGGCTATTTCTGGGGCGGATCGCGAATTTTATCAACGGCGAGCTCTGGGGCCGACCGACCGATTTACCGTGGGGCGTGGTGTTTCCGCGTGGCGGGCCTGTGCCGCGCCATCCCAGCCAGCTTTATGAAGCCGCGTTGGAAGGCTTGGTTTTGTTTATCATTCTGGCGGTCATAGCGGCCCTTGGGCGCGCTCGTTTTCGGCCGGGCCTGACCACCGGCGTTTTCCTGTGCGGCTATGCGTTGGCGCGGATGACGGTGGAGCTGGTGCGTGAGCCGGACGCGCATATTGGGCTGCTCACCTTTTCAACCACGTGGGGACAATGGCTGTCGTTGCCCATGCTGGCGCTGGGCAGCTATCTGATCTGGCGCGCGAAAACCCGGGACGTCCTGGCGTCGCGATGAACGTGCTGGCCCGCTTGCTCGCCAAACGGATTGCGCTGCACGGCCCAATGACGGTCGCTGATTTCATGGCCGAGGCGTTAGGCCATCCCGAGCACGGATATTATATGAAACAGGAGCCCTTTGGCGCGGCGGGTGATTTCATCACCGCGCCGGAAATCAGCCAGATGTTCGGTGAATTGATTGGGCTGTGGTGCGCGGATGTATGGGACAGGTTAGGTCGTCCGGATCCGTTTAACCTGGTGGAGATTGGTCCAGGACGGGGAACGTTGATTGTAGACGCCTTGCGGGCGGCCTCGGTTGTTCCGGGCTTTCGCAGCGCCGCGCAGCTGCAAATGGTGGAAACAAGCCCCCGCCTGCGTAAAATCCAACGCGACGCGCTATCACGCGGCGCCGTCGCCTGGCGCGATGTGTCGTGGCGCGACGGATTTGATCAAATTCCAGCGGGACCGTGCATCGTCGTCGCCAATGAATTTTTCGACGCCTTGCCCGCGCACCAGTTCGAACAAACGGCGCAAGGCTGGCGGGAACGCCTTGTTGGTCTTGCGGATCGCGATGGCGGCCTTGGTTTGATCCTGGCGCCGGGGCCAACGCCCGCGCTGTTTCTACTCTCTAAATCGGCCTCCCAATACGATGAGGCGGCGCTTGGCGAGGTCGTTGAAATTCAACCCGCCGCCCTCACGATCAGCCGCGCGATTGGCGAGCGCATCGCCGAGGATGGCGGCGCGGCGCTCTTCATTGACTATGGTCATGACGGCGGTCGGGGCGATAGTCTGCAAGCAGTGCGCCGACATGCGTTTCACGATGTCCTGCAAACGCCCGGGGAGGCGGATTTGACGGTTCATGTAAATTTCGCGGATCTGCGGCGCTCGATTGGCGATTTGGCGCGTTGTCAGGGGCCCGTTGGGCAAGGGGCGTTTTTGACCCGACTAGGCCTTGGGGTGCGGATGGAAATGCTGATGAAATCGGCGTCGACGGCTCAGACGCAAGCGATAATGACAGCGCATCAGCGCTTGAGCGACCCGGCGCAAATGGGCGTCCTGTTCAAGGCGTTTGGCGTTGCGCGCAATGGTGCGGCCCCGCTTCCGGGATTTGATGAGGAATTCGCCTGATGGCCCCTCTTGCGCCGGATTCGATAAAGACGATTCAAGCCGCGGGCTTTGGTGGGGGTGAAATAAGCCATGGGTTTTTCACCCGAAAGGGCGGTGTAAGCGATGGTATATATAAAGGCCTGAACGTTGGATTCGGTTCAGATGACAGTCGCGACAATGTTGCGGAAAACCGCAAACGCGCTATGGATTCCTTTGGGTTGCCTTTGAGCGCGCTGCGCACGTTGTATCAAGTCCATAGCGCAACCGTGGTGACTGTGGCGCGCGATGGGGTGTTTGACGATCCCGCGCCGCAAGCCGACGCCATGGTGACTGCGGCGCCGGGCGTTGTATTGGGGATCCTGACCGCGGACTGCGTTCCCGTACTCTTTGCGGATTCGCAAAACAAAATAATTGGCGCGGCGCATTCCGGCTGGAAGGGCGCCGTATCGGGAGTCTTGGAGGCGACCGTGACGGCGATGTGCGATCTGGGCGCCGAGCGAAAAAACATTCATGCCGCGATTGGGCCTGCGATTGCGCAAGCCTCCTACGAAGTCGGACCAGAATTCCCGGCGCCTTTCCTGGAAAATTCAGCTGACAATGCGCGTTTTTTCACACCCTCTCAAAAAGCCGCCCATCATATGTTCGATCTGACTGGTTTCGTCCGCCAATCTCTGGAGGGGATGTCGCTGGGCGGGATAGAGCATGTCGCCCAGGATACGTATGGCGCGCCCGAATTATTTTACAGCTATCGTCGCGCGACGCATCGCGGTGAGCCGGATTACGGTCGCGGATTATCCGCCATTGCGCTAACGGGCTCTTGAATCCCTTCGAAATATTTGAAACAACCAGTCAAGATGCCTTATTTAATTCAAATGTTCGTCTTCATATTTTTGGGTCTATTGGTGAGCTGTGTTCTGTTCTAACCGATGGATGGTCCGGTTGGTCCGGATATTCTCTGTGGCGCTTTTCGCGAGCCTGGTTACTGCGGCGTGTGGCGAATTGCCCCGACCCTTCAAGCCTGAAGTAAAGGGCTTGACATTGAGCCCGTTGGCGCAGTTGGGCGATGGCGCTGGAGTTGTGGTCGCGCCGATAGCCAACGCCCCCTTGGATGTGGGCGCGATGATGGCCGATTCGATCGCGTCGCGGTTACGTCAGGCGAACGTGCCCGCAACCACCACGGACGCCTTGACGAATGGATATTTGCTGGAAGGCCGGTCGAGGACTGCAGGGGCGGGACAGGGTCTTGTTATCGATTGGATATTAACGAACCCTTATAATGTCGTCGTTGATCGGCGCACGACGATGGTTCGACCCACCGCCGCTGCGGCGCTCAATCCCGAGGTTGGTCTCAATCCCGGGGTTGGTAATGAGTGGCCAATCTGGCGGCGAATCGATAATGCGGCGATTGGTCGCGCGACGTCGAAAATAGCCGACGCCGTCGCTGAGTTGCTGCAATCCAATACGCCGGTAAAAAAAGATTTGCCCCCGGCGCTACTGGCGGTGGCCTCGGTTACTGGCGCGTCGGGTGATGGAAATGAAAGTTTAAAACGTGCATTTGAGGCCGTTTTGCACCGCGCAGGATTGGCGGTCGCCGCGACTCCGCGCGAGGCGACCGTATTGATAGACGGCGTCGTTGTTTTGCAAGACGTGGAAGGGGCTCAAAAGGCGCTTGATATTACATGGTCTTTTCGCGATTCAAGCGGTCGGAACCTTGGCGTCATGACGCAACGGAACAGGGTGCGAAACAATCAGGTCGAATCTCGCTGGGGCTCGCTCGCCTATGATATTACCTTGGCTGCGATTGACGGCGTTGTCAGCGTTTTGCGACGGCGAGACGAAATTGACGCCCTGACGCGCCCTTAAAAAGCTTCGCGCCAAAGTGGCGTTTACACGTCCCCGGCGCCCTGATATAGACTCCGGCGCATTGCGCTGGCGGCGGTTTTAAAATGGATGTATTTGAATGATCGCTGACGGGCAAATATGATTTGTAGCGTTTCCGATGCGCTGAATGAGCGCGAATTCTCAAATTCTAAGGACTCGGCATGAAAATCCTGAGTGGCAACAGCAACCGACCCTTGACGGAAGCGATTGCGACGTATCTGCACGCGCCATTGACCAAAGCTTCGATACGACGATTTTCCGATATGGAGGTCTTCGTTGAAATTCTGGAGAATGTGCGCGGCGAAGATGTCTACGTCATACAGTCGACCAGTTTCCCCGCGAATGACAATCTGATGGAATTGCTGGTTTGCATCGACGCCTTGCGGCGCGGTTCTGCAAAACGCATCACGGCGGTAATTCCGTATTACGGGTATGCGCGACAGGATCGGAAAACCGGCCCCCGGACGCCGATCTCCGCAAAGCTGGTGGCGAACCTCATCACCACCGCGGGCGCGGATCGGGTGCTGACCATGGATTTGCACGCCGCGCAAATTCAGGGATTTTTTGATATCCCAACGGATAATCTGTTTGCGGGTCCCGTGTTTTCCCAGGATATTGTCGATAGCGGCACAAAGGGTATAGAAACCGTTATCGTGTCGCCGGATGTCGGCGGCGTGGTGCGCGCGCGCGCCATCGCCAAGCGCATCGACGCCGATCTGGCCATTATCGATAAACGACGCGAAAAAGCAGGCGTTTCGGAAGTTATGAATATTATCGGCGACGTCGATGGCCGCCGTTGCGTGCTGGTCGATGATATCGTCGATTCAGCGGGCACCTTGTGCAACGCCGCCGAAGCGTTGAAACAGGCGGGCGCGTCTTCGGTTCAGGCTTACACCACCCACGGCGTCCTCTCTGGTGGGGCGGTGTCGCGGGTCGCATCATCGCCGCTGGAGAGCCTGGTAGTGACCGATAGCATTCAGGCGACGGAGGCGATGCGGGTTGCGCAGAATATTCGTCAGATCACGATTGCGCCGCTTTTGGCGGAAGCAATTCGCCGGATCGCCGAGAACGAATCGGTTTCCAGCCTGTGGGATTGAATTTCGCCGAGTCGGCATAAATACAGACGAACGAATTTTCTGAATAAATTCAGGCGAACAAACTTTCGGTTTGCGCATTAATTCATAGAGGCGTAAAAGGGCGCGTTCTAAACGGAGACATCCGGGTCCGCCTGGATGTCGTCGTTACGCCTTGGCGCCGACACCCCTGGAGGCGGGCGCCGCTTACAAACTGGAGATTATCATGAGTGATGCAAGCGTAATGCAAGCGGAGCTGAAGGAGCGGGCAGGCAAGGGGGCAGCCCGCGCCACGCGCCGCGCCGGTCGAGTTCCGTGCGTTGTATACGGAGCCAAAAAAGACCCGGTTCTTATTTCTGTCGACCCCCGCGATATTATGAAGGGCCTGCATGCAGGTACTTTTTTCTCCACCGTCTTTGACATTGAAGTCGACGGGAGCAAAAAAGAACGCGTGCTGGCGCGTGACGTGCAGTTTCACCCCGTGAAAGATACGCCGCAGCATGTCGACTTCCTTCGGGTTTCGGCAACGACGATGGTCACAGTTGAAGTGATCTGTAACTTCCTGAACGAAGAAGAATCCATCGGCCTTAAACGCGGCGGCGTCTTGAATGTCGTTCGCCACGCGATTGAAGTTACCTGCGCCGTTGACGTCATTCCGCAGTCCATTGATGTTGATCTGTCCGGGTTCGACATCGGCGACAGTATTCACTTCAGTACGGTTAGTGTGCCCGACGGCGTAACGCCGACGATCACGGATCGCGACTTCACGATTGCGACCATCGCCGCGCCAAGCGTGATGGAAGAAGCGGATGAAGTTGAAGAAGGCGCCGAGGGTGAAGAAGGGGCGGAAGCAGCCGCTACCGAGGGCGAAGACAGCACCGAGGAGTAATTTCGTGTTGCTTTTGGTCGGACTGGGTAACCCAGGGCCGAAATACGAAAGAAACCGGCATAATATCGGGTTCATGGCGGTGGACGAAATTGTCCACCGCCATGGGTTCGGCTCTTATCGCGCCCGGTTTCAATCGCTGGTCGCGGAAGGCGTGCTGGCCGGTGAAAAGGTGCTGGCGGTCAAGCCAACCACCTTTATGAATGAATCCGGCCGCGCGGTTGGCGAAGCGATGCGGTTTTACAAACTCTCTCCCGCCGATGTTCTCGTTATTCATGACGAACTCGACCTGGTTCCGGGAAAGATACGACTCCGAAAGGGGGGCGGACTCGCAGGCCATAACGGGTTGCGCAGCATCAACGCTCATATTGGACCGGATTTTCCTCGGATGCGTGTCGGGATCGGCCATCCGGGCGATAAGTCCCGCGTTCATGGACACGTTCTGAGCGATTTCGCAAAGTCGGAATCGCCCTTAATCGACACGATCATCGACGCCATCTCGGGATCTGCCGATTTGTTGGCGTCGGACGAGCATAATCAATTCATGACCAAGGTGGCGCAGCGATTGGCGCCGCTAAAGCCAAAAGCAGCGGAGTGTTGAGCCAATGGGCTTCAATTGTGGTATTGTTGGATTACCCAATGTCGGCAAATCGACCCTGTTTAACGCGCTGACGAATACAGCGGCGGCGGAAGCGGCCAATTATCCGTTTTGTACGATTGAGCCGAACACGGGACGGGTTTCCGTGCCCGATGAGCGGTTGTCCCGTGTGGCGACGCTCAGCAAATCGGCGAAGGTTATTCCCACTTATCTGGAGTTTGTGGATATCGCCGGGTTGGTGCGCGGCGCCTCCCAGGGCGAAGGGTTGGGCAATCAGTTTCTGGGCCACATCCGTGAAGTCTCCGCGATTATTCATGTGTTGCGCTGTTTCGATGGCGGCGACGTCACCCATGTTGAAGGGAATGTCGATCCGGTTCGCGATGCGGAGACCGTGGAGACGGAGCTGATGCTGGCCGATCTTGATAGTCTTGAGCGGCGTCATGATCTGATGGCGAAACGCGCCAAAAGCGGCGATGCGGACTCCAAACGTCAGGAAGCTGTCATGGCGCGGGTGTTGGCGGCGTTGCGCGACGGAAACCCCGCCCGGACCGTTGAATGCTCCCAGGAAGAGCGCCCGATTTTCCAGAGCTTGCAGCTTATCACCGCCAAGCCAGTTTTGTATGCATGCAATGTGGATGAAGAAAGCGCCGCGACGGGCAATGCGTTCTCTGCGGCGGTGGCGGAAATGGCCAAAGCGCAAGGCCAAGGCTGGGTTGTGATTTCGGCGGCGATTGAATCGGAAGTGGCGCAACTGGAATCGGAAGAAGAAAAAAACGAATTCCTGGAAACGCTTGGTCTTTCAGAAACTGGCCTGACGCGGATTATCCGCGAAGGGTATCTCCTGTTGAACCTGATCACGTATTTTACGTCCGGACCGAAGGAAACACGGGCCTGGACCGTGAGAGATGGCGCATCGGCGCCAAATGCGGCGGGAGAAATCCATAGCGATTTCGAAAAAGGATTCATTCGCGCGGAAACAATCGGATACGATGATTATATCCGGTGCGAAGGCGAGCAGGGCGCCAAGGATGCGGGCAAAATGCGCCTTGAGGGAAAAGAGTATATCGTTCGGGATGGCGATCTCATGCTGTTCCGTTTCAACGTATAATTCATCAGGGGGAGGAGCCAGTTCATGGGCGAAATGATTAAATTGACGGCGAGCGACGGGCACAGTTTTGATGCGTATCGCGCGGCGCCGTCGGGAACTCCGAAGGGCGGCATTGTCGTCATCCAGGAAATTTTTGGCGTCAACAAACACATTCGCGAAGTCGCTGACAGTTACGCCGCAGACGGTTATCTGGCCATCGCGCCGGCGGTTTTCGACCGTCAGAAAACCGGCGTGGAGCTGGGCTACGAAGGCGATGATATCGTCGCCGGTCGTGATCTAAAGGACACCGCGAGTTATGACGATGCGGTGAAGGACCTGGAAGCGGCGGTCGCCGCCGTGAAGGGTGCTGGCAAAGTTGGTACGGTCGGGTATTGCTGGGGCGGCACCTTGTCGTTTTTAAGCGGAACGCGAATCGACGACGTCGTGGCGTCCGTGGTGTATTACGGTGGTCAGATCATCCCGTTCAAGGATGAAAAAATGAACGCCGCCAGCCTAATGCATTTCGGGGAACGCGATGCAGGTATTCCCCTGGATGACGTCGAGGCGATCAAGGCCGCGCAACCGGGATCGGACGTCAATGTCTACGCGGCCGACCATGGGTTCAATTGTGACCATCGGGGCTCCTATGACGACGCCAGCTGTAAACTTGCGCGGGAGCGAACCAACGCTTTTTTCGCCAAACATGTCGGCTGATGTATAGAGCGACGCCGCGCATTTGAACGAAAGGAAATACAGATGATCACCAAGGGCTACAAAGAGCTTCTTGAGGAAGCGAACGCTGTCATCGAAACAATCTCTGTCGATGACGCAACAAAACTGCATGGCGACGACTCCGTCACCTTTGTCGATATTCGCGATGTTCGCGAAGTAAAACGCGAAGGTAAAGTCGCGGGCGCCTTGCATGCGCCGCGCGGCATGCTGGAATTCTGGATTGATCCGGAAAGCCCGTATCACCGCGATGTTTTCGCAACCGGCAATAAGTTTGTGCTGTATTGCGCCAGCGGCTGGCGTTCCGCGCTGGCCGCCAAGGCCTTGCAGGAAATGGGCTTCGGGCCAGTTGCGCATGTCGGTGGCGGGTTCACCGCCTGGAAAGAAGCCGAAGGTCCGATAGACGCGCCTGAATAACCGCCAGCGTGTATTAATCCACAGCGCGTATTAACCCACGGTTTAGCCTTTTAAAGCGCGACCCGCGATAATCTCCAGTTTCGCCGCCATTGCGGCGTCTCTGGCGTCGGGCGCGGTGATGATTGCGGAATCCAGCGCGTGATGACACCCGACGTGACAGGCGGTTTCACGATTGCCCAAATCTGGTGTGACGCTTTTTACCAGCGCCCGCGCCTTGTCGGCGTTTTTCATGAGGACCTGAATGACGGCGTCGACAGTTACCGCGTCATGGTCGTCATGCCAGCAATCAAAATCCGTCACCATGGCGACGGTAGCGTAGCACATCTCCGCCTCGCGGGCGAGTTTGGCCTCGGGCATGTTGGTCATGCCGATGACGTCGCAACTCCACGACCGATAGAGTTCCGATTCCGCGCGGGTCGAGAATTGTGGGCCCTCCATGACCAGGTAGGTTCCGCCGCGAACAACCTTCAAGTCCAACGCTGCGGCGGAAATCGCCAACGCGTCGCCCAACCGGGCGCAGACAGGATCGGCCATGGATACATGCGCCACCAGACCTGTGCCGAAAAAAGATTTTTCTCGCGCAAAAGTGCGGTCGATAAACTGATCGACGATGACGAAGGTTCCCGGCGCCAAATCTTCGCGTAAGGACCCGACCGCCGACAGGGACAGGATTTCAGTAACGCCGCATTGTTTCAGCGCCGCGATGTTGGCGCGAAAGTTCAGGCCACTGGGCGAGATTTTATGACCCCGGCCATGGCGCGGTAGAAAGGCCATTTTCTGGCCTTCCAACTCACCAAGCATAATTTCGTCAGAGGGGTCCCCAAAAGGCGTTTCCACCTTTCGCCATTCGACATTTGTCATGCCTTCGATATCGTAAACGCCGCTACCGCCGATAACACCGATTACCGGTGGTGTCCCGAATTCAGCCATTCGTCAAAGTTCCCGCTTGTTAAAACCGATTTGCCGCAGCCTAAAGGGCGCGCGCCAATTTTTCGAGAGCCGATTCCAGGAAAACCGAAAATTGAAAACCGTGCGGGAAAAGAACCGGCCTCTCGCTATTCGTCGGGCGTTGGCGCGCTCAGGTAACGCGAGGGAAGGGTTATGGTGAAGGTCGCCCCCTCGCCAGGCGCGCTTTCGCATACGACGCCGCCACCGAGGGTCTGGGTAACCAAATTGTACAGGATATGAAGGCCAAGCCCGCTACCGCCAGATCCTCGTTTGGTCGTGAAAAAAGGGTCGAATATTTTTGAGCGGATACTGTCGTCTATACCTCTGCCGTCATCGCTGTAGATTAATTTTAAATAGATGCCGTCAAGGCTTACGGAAATTCGAATATGGCCGGAATCCGTTTCGTCATAGGCATGCGTCAGGGAATTCAGGATCAAATTCGTGATTATTTGCGAAAGGGCGTCAGGAAGTATGCTGATCGAAATTGTTCGGTCGCCATCGATAATAATACTGTGCTGACTTTTGCTCAGTTTTGGTCCCAAGCTCAGTAAAACCTCGTCAATGTAGTTCATGATGACGATGTTTTGAATTGTCTCGCTGGATTGATCGACAGAGACTTGCTTGAAGCTAAGTGTCCGTCCGAAGACTTAATGGGTCGGATGAATTGGTTGTCCGGTGCGCTTTCTTGAATTTCGGAATTGATTGTGATTCCCTTTGCGGAACCGAATCGTTTCGTGAGGTGCGC
>JBLHZD010000044.1:0-17524 GCA_047631095.1 Alphaproteobacteria bacterium | reverse complement strand
AATGGACCATGCCGCTGCAAAACTGGAATTTGACACTGTCCCAGCTCTCAATCTATTTTGACGGCAGGTTAGATGACGTGTTGGATATTTAAACTACGCCAATGACACGGAATTCTGAACACCCTCCAATTGCCAGACCGGCCCTGCTTCGATATAAAGCGTTCCTGTCTTGTTACGTGATGCGGGTGTAGCTCAATGGTAGAGCTTTTGCTTCCCAAGCAAGTGACGAGGGTTCGATTCCCTTCACCCGCTCCAAAAATACGACCCTCCAACCCCTGACGCGCCTCACCCCTATCTTTCGTCTGTGCCTCACAATGAATTTAGCAGCAATATTCCACCACTTGTGTACTCTGGTCGGATACGCTGATGCGCAGCTTTCGTCCTAGTCCCGCCCCGTCTTCGGATTCACTCGAGTAAGAGCGACATTCATGTATTATCGATACCTGTTAGTTGTCCGTTTCATTTTGCTGAACGCGGTGGCGTTTAGTTTACTCTTCGCCGCCTGGCTGCAGGGCTGGCTTGACGGCGTTCGGGCGGACACGACCTTTGAATTGACCCTCGTTATTTTCGCTGTCTTTTTTTACGGGCTCGTCTTGTGCGCGGGCAAGGTCTGGCGCGCCAGCGTCGATTTGAACGACCTGTCTACCGGCGCGCCGCCCTCGACATCCAGCATCGCACGGTATTTATCGCGACTGGATCCAAACAACAGCGCGGCGGGTTACGATGCGCTCGGCGCGCTTCGGCTCGATCTGTCCCATCGCGTCGCCATTGTGCGCCATTTCGCCAATGCGCTGGTTTTTCTTGGTCTGATCGGGACCGTCATCGGCTTTATCCTCGCCCTGTCCGGCGTCAATCCCGCGACCTCAACCGACGCCGATAATGTGGCCAAAATGGTCGCCACCCTGATCGGCGGCATGTCCGTCGCGCTCTACACCACCCTCGTCGGAGCGATCCTGCATGTCTGGTTGATCGTCAACCATCGTATGCTGGTGTCCGGCACGGTGGCGTTGCTGCAAGCGATCGTCGCCCATCAGACGGCGCGCGCCACGGATGAACCCAGTAATGCGACCAAATCCGGCGACACGCCCAATTCTGACGCGACACCCAGCTCCGGCGCTAGCAATGGATGAATTTGACGATTTCGAGGATGAGACCGTTGGCACGGTCTTCCGCGACGTCATATTGCTAGCCTTGATCGGCTTCGTGGCCATGGTCGTGATGCTGCTGCCCCATATCAAACGCACGACCGAAGACGCCCAGGACCACAAAGCGCCCGGCAATGTCATCATCGAAATGCACTGGCCCAACGAAATGCAATATGACGTTGACCTATGGGTCAAAGGTCCGGATTCCCTGCCTGTCGGGTTCTGGAATCAGGGGAACGAGGTCTTCAACCTGCTGCGCGACGATCTGGGCCTTGAGGGCGACGCAACCCTGCAAAATTACGAAGTCAGCTATAGCCGTGGCATCCCGCCGGGCGAATATGTGGTCAATGTCCATATGTACGGGCCGGTGCCGCCAAACACCGTGATCCCGGTCAATGTCGTCGTCAGCGTCCGGCAAAAATTCGACCACACACGCCAGATTTTACAAACAATCGTGAAGCTGGAACGCCGCCACCAGGAAGAAACCGCCTTCCGGTTTCGCCTGACCCGAGAGGGCGATCTGGTCGATGGCAGCGTCAATACGCTACGCTACCCGCTGATTACCGGCCTGAAATAGACTTGGAATAGACCGGGAATAGGCCGGGAATAGAAAGAACGCCCGCATGGATTTACTGATCTATCTTTTTGGTGGCGTGGTGCTCATCGCGACCACGCTGGCCAGCATCGCCATCTGGGCGCCGCGAGTCACCTATACCCGCATTGCAGCGCTTGTGGTGGCGTTGGCGTTTATCCCGCTCGCCTATGTTCAGTTGATCGAGATGTTGAGCAAGCCCAAACCGATCACCCATGAATGGTATGATAACGAGGTGGAAAAAGCCGAAGTCCTGAGCGTCAGTCTGGAAGAAGGTCAGGCGATCTATCTGTGGCTGCGGCTCGATGGCGCGGTGCAGCCGCGTTATTACGTGATGCCCTGGGCGCAATCAACGGCGGAGGAGCTGGAGGACGCCGTGGAAGAAGCCGCGCGCAAAAACGGCACCGTCATCCTGCGCCAACCGTTCTACCGGCGTTCCTTCGATGAAGGCGGACAAATGAACGTCGAGGTCGTTTTACCCTCGCTACCCAGCATAAAACCACCGCCCTTCCCGCCAAAGGTCTTCAACCCCCGCGCCGCCCCGCAAAAAAGCATCTAGGCGAAATCACGCCGGGCAAAAGCCATTTGCGAACGGCGTATACAAAAAAAGGCCAAAATCATTAGCATGGGTTAGCGTTCGTTAACATTGGCGCGGTTCCCGCCCCCAATTCTAATTTAGGTATATATTCTTTTAATAGAAAAGACAAGCGCCGCTTGAATTTGACGGCCCTTTAAACATACTTTGGTCGGATGATCATCGAGTTCGCCAAAGCTGTTTCGTTCCTCTTGGCATTATGCCTGCTGCAGGGCTTTATTGCCCGGCGTTGGCCGACAGGCGGGGTTACCGCTCAGGTCTTATCGGGCGTGTTATTTGGCGGCATATGCGTCATTGGCATGATGCATCCGATGGAATTCGCGCCGGGCGTATTCTTCGACGCCCGATCCGTTATCGTGAGCATGTCCGGTCTGTTTGGCGGCCCTGTTGTGGCTGTTATTACGGGCGTAATTGCAGGCGGCTACCGGTTATGGCTTGGCGGGAGCGGCGCACCGGTCGGGACCGCAACGATCATCCTTTGTGTTCTTCTGGGATTGGCCTATCGCCAGTGCGCCCAGCGGGGCTGGGTCAAAATTGACCTGTGGCGCTTGCTGGTCTTTGGATTTCTGATGCACTTGGCGGTGATTGCGCTCTTCCTTTTCCTGCCGGACGAAATCGTCGCCACCGTTATGTCGAAGATTGCAACGCCATTGGTGCTGACCTTTACCCCCGCGACGGCGATGCTTGGCGCGATTCTCCTCTCCCTTGAAAAACAGGTTCAGACAAACCTGTCGCTTGCGGAAAGCGATTCCCGGTTTCACGATATCGCCGAAGTCGCCGGCGGGTGGATATGGGAAATGAACGCGGAAATGCACTTCACCTATCTGTCTTCCCGGTTTTATGAACTGTTCCCCTACACACCGGACCAATGCCTGGGGCAGACCCGCGCCGCCTTCATGTCAGTAGACAGAGATAACGAAAATTGGCGTGAGCATTATAATCTCCTGGAAGCCCGGATGCCTTTTGGGGATTTCGCCTATTCCTTCTCCACCCCGGATGGCCGGGTCAGGCATATCAGAATCAGCGGCAAACCGATCTTTAACACCGATAATGTTTTCCTGGGATATCGCGGCACGGGTGACGATATTACCGATCATACAAACGCCATGGCGGCGTTAATCGACAGTGAAAGCAAGTTCAGAAGCGTGATCGATAATCTGCCGATTGGCGTAAACCTGAAAGACCTGGATCACCGTTATCTGCTGGTCAACAAGATCCTGGAATCGTGGTACGGAATTTCAGAGCAGGCGTTAAAGGGGAGAACAGCGTCGGAGATTCTCGACGGCACGCCGGGAAGCCACGACAGGCGGGCGCGTGACGAGCAGAGGGTATTGCGCACCGGCGAACCGGTGACGCGGGAAGAAAAGCGAGACCGCTCAAACGGTACTCTCCAATATGTCTCGATTACAAAATTTCCAATCAAGGATCAGCAGGGAAATTTAACCGGCATCGGATCCACCAGCGTCGACATCACCGGGCGACGAAACGTCGAAAATGCGCTCCGAGAGAGTGAAACATTTCTGCGCTCCATCATTGAGCACGCCCCCGTTATGATCAGCCTGCTGGATCTGGAGGGACGGTATTTGCTGGTGAACGAAGCCTTCGCGCAATCCCGCGGGAAACCGCCAGCAGCGATCATCGGCACCCAGATCACCGATCATGTCTCCAAGGCGCACGCCGCCGCCGCCAAGACCCATCTCGACAAAACCATCGCCGCGCGTGAAACCGACATCGAGGAGCGCGACGTGATCATGCCCAGCGGCGCATCCTATAAAGCGCTGCTGACGAAATTTCCAATTTTCGACAATAACGGCGCGCTGATCAGCATCGGGTCCATCGGCGCCGATATCACCAAACAAAAAGAATCCGAACGCCAACTGGTGCTGGCGCGCGAAATCGCCGAAATCGCCAATCGCGCAAAATCGGAATTCCTGACCAATATGAGCCACGAATTGCGCACCCCCCTCAACGCCGTCATCGGGTTTTCCCAAGCGCTTGAGCAAGGCTTGTATGGCGCGGTGAACACCCGACAAAAAGACCGCATCGGCGATGTCGGCACGGCGGCGGGGCATCTGCTGGACGTCATCAACGATATCCTCGACCTGTCAAAAATCGAGGCGGGCGAATACGAGCCCTCCTTTGGAAAAGTATCTGTCGGCCAAACGATCAACAGCGCCCTTCGGTTTTTGTCGGAAGGCGCTAAAAAAGCCGGTCTTGATCTTTCGGTGGATGCGGCGCCATCGCTGCCAGCCCTCTATGCGGACGAACGGATCCTGAGACAGATGTTGATCAACCTTCTGTCCAACGCCGTAAAATTTACGCCATCAGGTGGATCCGTCAACGTCACTGCGGCGCTAAGAGACGATGGCCGGATACAAATTGAAGTGCGCGATACGGGCATCGGCATCGACCCGAAAGACATGCCCAAGGCCATGGCGACGTTTGGTCAGGTCGACGGTTCTTTGGCCCGGCAATATGACGGCACCGGGCTGGGCTTGCCGTTGGTCGAGGCGTTCATGTCGCTCCATCATGGCGTGCTCGAGATTGAAAGCGAACGCAATGTGGGCACGGTTGCGCGGCTCGTGTTTCCGCCGAACCCGGAAATCTAACCCTGGTCACTAACCCAAATCACTAACCCAGGCCCGACGGGCGAGACGGACGCAGCGCAGCGCTCAATCGCCGTATGGCTTTCCCGTAATCCACGCCCTACCATCTTCATCGCAAATGGGTCATCCGTTTTTACAGGAGTGCGGCGATGTTCGGCTTGTTTAATTTGATGGGGTACCGTGATCGTGGCGTGACGACGCAACAGGTCATGTCGGAGGCGGTTAATCTGGTAAAAATCGCCGAGCAAAGCGGATTCGACACCGCCTGGTTTGCGGAACATCATTTTTCCAATTATTGCGTTTGCCCCTCGCCGCTGATGATGGCGGCCCATTGCGCCGGGGTGACGGAGCGCATCAAGCTGGCGTCGGGCATCGTCGTCTTGCCGCTTTACGAACCCGCGCGACTGATCGCCGAGATTGGCATGGTGGATGCGCTGAGTAATGGTCGTTTGGTATTGGGCGTCGGCAGCGGGTATCAACCGTTTGAATTCGACCGGTTCAACGCCGACCTTGGCGTCGCCAGGGAACAGGCGTTGGAAATTCTGGAAATGATCGAGCTCGGCCTCACTAAACCGGTGTTCGACTATGACGGCGCGCATTTCAAACAACTGCCAACCCATATCAGCGCCAAGGGACCCCAGGGCGTGCCGCCCATCTGGGTGGCGGGCGATGCGCCGGAAATGCAAGGGCTGGCTGCGCGCAAAGGCTACACGCCAATCTTTACCGGACGGCTGGCCGATCTGGATTTTCTGGCGGGGCAAACCCAGCGGTGCAAAGACGCCTTCGCCGCCGAAGGCCGCGATCCCGATACGATGCCGTTCGGCGTTCTACGCTTCGCCTGCGTCACCAATGACAAAGCCGAAGGCCGCGCCTTCGCCGAGAACGCGCTGTTCCAAAACCGGCTGGCGGCCAATCTGCGACGCCGTCAGGAAGTCATGGACGACACCGGCATGATGGCCGAAATCCCGATGGAGGGCGAACCGAGCATCGATGAAATCGCCGAGAATGTTTTGATCGGCGATGCGGAAACCGTCGCGGAAAAGGTCGTGACCCTGATCCGGAAAATCGGCATGTCGCACATCGCCATGTTCTTCCAGGTCGGCAATTACCCCAACGACAAGGCGGCGCGATCCGTCGCAGAATTCGGCGACAAGGTCATCCCGATGGTGAAGAAAGAACTAGGGATATAGGTATTTCGCGCAAATGCGTCGTCACGAACCAAACGGGTTCGCTCGGGATTTGCTTTCTTATTTTCGCAAATGCGTCGTTACGAACCAAACGGGTTCGCTCGGGATTTGCTTTCTTGCCTCACGTCAAAGCGAGACCCAACGCCGTCGTCACCAACGCTTCCCCATAGTCACGAATCGCGGCGGCCTCGCTCACCCGGCCATCCGCCAAATCACGCGCCAGATCCGCAGCGGTGCGGTTTGATGGCGGGCCATACCCGGCGCCGCCGGGGGTCTCCATACGAACGGTTTCCCCAACATCAAGCGCCGCCAGCCGTTGTTTGGGATCAAGAGTTTCCGGCGCATTTGACTTTTCATTGCGCACCACCCGGCAATGGCTGCCATCCTTGCCGCCCGCCGCGCCTTCGGCCGCGGTGATAAAACTGTCGGCGCGCGACGAAAACGTCGTGTTCGGCGCGATGGCGCGGATCGACCGGGCGATGCCCATGCCGCCGCGATATTGGCCCGCGCCGCCTGAATCCGCAATCAACGCATATTCCTCCACCAGAAGCGGATACTCGTTCTCCACCGCCTCAATCGGCATGTTCAAAGAGTTGGTGATGTGGGCGTGGGCGCCATCCATCCCATCCCCCAACGCGCGCGCGCCGTTCCCGCCGCCGATAGTCTCCAGATAGACATAGACGCCGTCGCCGGATGTCCCATTGTGGCGCGAGGGTCCAGACACAGTCATCGCCGCGAGAACATCATGGCTCGACGCCATGACCTTTTCCGTCGGCAACACTTCCGACAATGCGCCGAAGATTGCGCCCGCGAGTTTTTGGCACGTCGTTGTGCGGGCGCCAACGGCGGCGGGGTAATGCGGGTTTAAAATCGAGCCTTCCGGCACCACCAGTTCAATCGCGTCGAACAAGCCGCTATTGGGCGGCAATTCCGGATCGAGCAACGCTTTAATCGCATAGGCGACCGTCGCCATGACGCCGCTGGGCATCACATTAAATCCGCCGCGCGATTGCGGCCCAGTGCCCGCGAAGTCGAACCGCGCATGGTCGCCCGATACGGTGATCTCGGCGCAGATGGGCACTTGGGGCCCCGCCACGCCGTCATTGTCCATATGGGTCGCATAGGCGTAGACCCCATCGGGCAGCTCAGCGATTTTATTGCGCAGCCGCCGCGCGGTGTAGGTGAGCAAATCGGCGACCGCCTGCTCCATTTCAGCGGCGCCCATGCGCTCGATCAGCGCGCGAACCTGCGCCACGCCCACGCCATTGGTGGCGATCTGGCCTTTCAAATCCAGCACCCGGCTTTCCGGTTCGCGGGTGTTATGCGCGATCAGCCACAGCAGGCCCTCGTCCAGTTCGCCTTCGCGAACCAGCCGGGTCGGCGGAATGCGAATGCCTTCTTCAAAAATACTGGCCGCGTCCGCGCTGATGGAGCCCGGCACCGCGCCCCCGACATCGGCGTGATGACCCAGATTGGCGGCGAAGAATCGGGGGCCGGTCTCTTCCAGACCCGGCGCGAAGATCGGCGTGACGACAGAGATATCGGGCAAATGCGTCCCACCCGCCAGATAGGCGTCATTGCACACAAACGCATCGCCGGGGCGCATATCCTTTGGTGGATAGGCCGCAATGGTCGCCTCCACGCCGCCCAGCAACGAGCCCAGATGCATGGGAATATGGGCGGCCTGCGCAACCAACCGTCCTTGTCCATCAAACAGCGCGACGGAACAATCCCGGCGCTCTTTGATGTTGGCGGAAAAGGCGGCGCGCACCAACCGCGCGCCCATCTCCTCGATAATGCCGACGATCCGGTTGCTGAAAACCTCCAGATGTATGGGGTCCGCCACGATTGTGTCTGGATTTATGCTCATTGGTCGTCTCCCGCATCGGCTTCCATAAACAGGTTTCCATAGGCGTCGACCTGCGCGCGCCAGTCCGGCGGCAATACCGTGGTTGAACTCATCTCCTCGATAATCGCGGGGCCCATGAGGACGGCGCCGGATGGTAAATCGCCGCGATGATAAATCGCCGCATCGGTCCAGCCCGCCTCGCCGCCAAAATAAACCGCGCGATGATCAATGGGCGCGGGCGGGTTTTGCGCGGCGCCGTCCCCCACCAGTTTTCGTTGCGGCGCTTTGGGAATTTCACCAATCGCCGTCAATCGGCAATTGACAATATCCACGCCGCGTCCGGGAATGTCATAGCCGTATTGGCGTTCATGCACTGCGGCAAACCCGGCCATAAAATCATCAAGGCTCGCATCCGCGTCGATCTCGACGGGAATTTCAAAACTCTGCCCCGAATAGCGCGCCTCGATAATGCGCCGATAGCGACGCTGCGGCGCCGCGATGGATTCGTGTTCCAGCCACGCCTGCGCCTGATCGCCCAACCTGTCGAAGACCGCTTTGGTTTTCGACCAGCCGGAATCGGTCGCGGGGTATAATTCGGTCGCGACGAAATCAAACGATAAATCCGACATCAAAATCCCGCGCGCACACATGGCGCCAGGTTCAATCGGCGCGATAATCCGTCGACACCCAACCTCATCATTCACATCCACCGCCAGCAAAGGTCCCGCGCCGCCATAGGCGAACAGGTCAAAATCTTTCGGGCTTTGTCCGCGTGACGCCGACACAGCGCGAATGGCGCGCGCGATATTCGCCGCCGCAACCCGGATAATTCCCAGCGCGCAGACTTCAAGCGACGCGCCCAACGGTCCGACAAACTGATCTTCGATGGCGCGGCGCGCGGCATCCACATCCATGCGCATCCGCCCGCCCGCCAAGCCGCCCGGGTTCAACCGGCCGAGCACGACATTGGCGTCGGTGACGGTCACCTGATCACCGCCGCGCCCATAGGCGACCGGGCCCGGGTCGGCGCCCGCGCTTTTGGGCCCGACCTTCAACACCCCCGCATCATCGATCCATGCAATGCTGCCGCCACCCGCGCCGATGGCGTTGACGTCGATCGCGGGCGATTTGACCGGATGCGCCGCCACCTTCCGGTCGGAGGTAAATAACGGCGCGCCGCCCAAAACCAGCGAGACATCCGTGCTGGTACCGCCCACGTCAAAGGCCAGAATATCCGGCGCCGCCGCCGCCTTGGCCACCGCCGCCGCGCCCACCACCCCCGCCGCCGGGCCGGAAAGACAGGTCAGCACCGGTAATTTCTCCGCGACTGGCGCCGGTAACACGCCGCCATTGGAATGCACGATGAACGGCACGGCTGTAACGCCCAGCTTTTCGATACGTTCCACAAAGCGTTGGAGATAGACACTCATCCGCGGCGCAACATAGGCATTCACCGCCGTGGTCGACGCCCGTTCAAATTCACGAAACTCCGGCAGCACGTCACTGGACAGGCTGATCAGCGCCTCGGGGAAAAACCGGTTGACGATTTCGCGGGCCTGACGCTCATGATCCGCATTGCGATAGGCGTGCAGGAAACAAATTGCGATGGCCTTCACCCCCGCCGCCTTCAATTGGGCGGCGGCGGCTTCCGTCTCATCCACCGACAAGGGCGCAAGGACGCCGCCATCGGCGCCAAGGCGCTCCGTCACCTCAAGGCGGTGCGCGCGCCGCGCCAGCGGTTCCGGACGCGATATGCTGTAATCATACAGCGCCGGGCGCGTCTGCCGGGCGATCTCCAGAACATCACGAAACCCTTTTGTCGTGATAAAACCGATGGACGGTTCGCGCCGCTCCAGCAACATATTGAGCGCGACCGTCGTGCCATGACCAAAATAGACGATCTCTTCCGCGCCGACGCCTTCGCGCTCCAGAATTTCCGCAACGCCTTGTTCGATGGCCAAAGACGGGTCCGACGGCGTGGAAGGAACCTTGTGGTAGAAAATTTGCGCGCTGGATTCGTCAAACAACGTTAAATCCGTAAAAGTGCCGCCAACATCCACGCCAATTCGGTACATACTTCCGTCCTTTATTTTTGTGCGGACGAGAGTTTGGACCGGGGTTTACGTCCGGACAAGGGCGACACGCCCTGTTTAACACCAGACCCTATAAAACGCCGGGCGACCGGTTACAACGTGATGCCAATCTTGCCGGTCTGGGCGTTCGATTCCATATAACGATGCGCCGCGTCGAGTTCCTCCAGCGGAAACACCTGATCGACAACCGGCTTAATCGCACCGTCGCGCAACGGCCCGGCAAGGTCGCTAAAACAGGCGCGCGCGCATGCGATCTTTTCCGCCGCGCTGCGGGTGCGGAAGGTCACCCCGATAATGCGAATACGTTTGAAGGCGATCTTGTTCAGATCGATTTCCGCCATCGCCCCGCCCAATCGGCCAACGCCAATCAACCGCCCCTGGATCGCCAGACATTCCATATTGGCCGCAAAATCGGATGCGCCGACGGAATCAATGATCAAATTGACGCCCTCTTCCGTCGCGCCCGCCACGGCGTCCTCCAGTGATTCCGCCGACAAATCGACCACGTGGTCAGCCCCCAGCGCCGTCAGCGCCGGTAATTTATCTCCATGCCGCGAGGTCGCGATCACGGTTCCCGCCCCCATGGCCTTGGCGATTTGAATCGACGCGATTCCAATACCGGACGACCCGGCGTTGACCAGCACGCTTTCGCCCGCCTGCATTCCGCCATTGGTGATAAGCGCATCATGCGCCGTCACCAGAACATTGGGCAGAGACGCCGCCTGCACCCAATCCAGATGATCGGGAACCAGCGTCAGCAACCCGTGATGCGCCACGGCGTATTCCGCATTGCAGCCCCGCGCCTGACCCATGACCCGGTCGCCGGTTGTGAAACCCTGCACATTCGCGCCGGTTTCAACGACTTCGCCCGCCAGCTCCGCGCCGGAGATCATCGGCGCGCCGGTGGTCATCCCCCGCCGCCTGACCAGCTCGCCACGATTGAGCGCCGTCGCCTTGACGCGAATGAGAACATCGTCCGGCCCGGTTTCCGGTTTTGGCGCATCGCCGAGTTCGACAACGCCGCCTTGGGGACCGGGATTAAAGAATACGGCTTTCATGGCGGGGGCGCTCCTTATTGGATTAAATTCGGTCTTCATCTTACACGCCCTGTCCCAGAGCGCTACACAGCGCCGCTTTCATTTGGATGACGGGTTCGAGCATGTGTGAGAAAACTGGTAAGGGATAACCAACGCATGCAAGATAATGCATCGAATGATTATACACGCCAACAACCCAGGTAAACATGCGCCATGACCGTTATCGTTGAAAACACTGATGCGCCGGTCGGCGCGGTGATCTCGGACCTCAATATCGCGGCGCCGCTGGAGGCTGGGAGCGTCGCCGCCGTTGAGCGCGCGTTTCTGAACCGAGGCGTAT
Source organism: Alphaproteobacteria bacterium (assembly GCA_047631095.1). Classification (GTDB taxonomy): domain Bacteria; phylum Pseudomonadota; class Alphaproteobacteria; order UBA8366; genus JABJJH01. Next base: position 6,080 of record JBLHZD010000044.1, on the reverse strand, counting down.
TACTGTTCCGCGACCAGCCGCTTGACGTTCATCAACTGGTTCGGTTCTCGGCCAATTTCGGGACCCTCCAACCCCACGTCCAGCGCGCCTATCAGCACCCGGACGCGCCGGAAATCGTCGTCATGTCCAACGTCGACAAGGAGGGTCGGTTCAATGAGGCGGGCGCGCGACGCGGCGCGGCGGAGAATCTGCGCGAGGGATGGCATTCGGATTTATCCTACGACCCCATTCCCGCCAAGGCGACATTGCTGCATTCGCAGGAAATTCCCTCGCACGGCGGAAACACCTGCTTCGCCGACACCGCAAGCGCCTACGCGGCGTTGCCCGATTCGTTGAAGTTGCGCCTGTCGGGGCGTCTGGCGGAATTTCAATATGGCGGCCATTCACGCAATAAACTTACCGGACTCGCCGCCAGTACGCTGGATCAAAACAGCCAGACCATCGCAACCCACCCCGTCATTTGCGCCCATCCCCAAACCGGGATTCCCGCCATTTACGCCAACCCCTTGATGGCCACCCGAATTCTGGGTGTGCCTGCGGCGGAAAGCGAAGCCTTGCTGGAAGAATTGTTCGACTGGATTGACCGCCCTGAATTTCGCTGGGAGCATGAATGGCGCATTGGCGATACGCTGATGTGGGAGAATCGCGGCGGCGTCATGCATTCCGGGCGGTTGAACTATCCGCGCAACGAACGGCGAATCTTCATTCGCACCACTGTCCGCGGCGAAGCGATAAAGCAACACCGGCCCGCCTGACGAAACACCATCAGGCGCGTTTGCGAACCCCTTTTCGCGGTCCCATCAACGCCTTGTTGGCGAAGTCGTAATTCAGCGGCCGCACTTTTTCATGATTGACCCAGAGGCGCAGAAGCATGCGCCGTTTCGCAGGATCATCATAATCGACGAAGGTTTCGCGAGAGTGCAAGGTAACGTAATTATTCAAGATTTGAATGTCGCCGATCTGAAAATCCATCGTGAATTCCAGATCCTCACGGATCGCCAGTTCACCAACATAGTTGATCGCGTCCTGCTGCAACTTAGTGAGCGTATGTCCGGCCTTGTCCGCGCCGTCTTCTATCGCCTTTTGATTGAAGCGACAACTTAAATGACCTTCATGCCAGCTGAACACCGGGATGTGGTGCGTGACCTCCAACGGGGCGCCGGTTGGGCCCTTGCCGTCCAGATCGAACTGAAATCCGCGATGCAGCACGTCGAGGTATTCCGGATGATTGTCGAAGACTTCGTTATAGATCGACATGGAGCTGCGGATTGTGCTGGCGCCGCCGGATTTAGATTTGCGAACGCAGAGCAGAGAAACCACGTCGGTAATGTCGCAATGGGGGCGTAATTTGGCGGCGGTCATGCTGCCGCGTTGCGCATCCGCGTTGTAATCGAGGCCCAGGTCAGTAACCTCCTGCATATGCTCGCCTTTGATGTTCTGGGATTCCAGCACGCCCAGATGCGTCCCCATGCCCCAATACATCCGGCGGATATCGGCTTCCTCATAGCGCTCGACGGGAAAGCCGCGCAGCAAAACCATGCCGCGCCCCTGCTCCAGTTCGCTCAAAAGCCGGTCGAGTTTGACCGACAGGGTTGGCAATGGAAAATCCGCCTTGCTCACGTCCTGTTCCGCCAGACCGCGCGCCTTGCTGTCTTGCAAGGCCGCGTCCAACTCCGCCAACTCCGCTTCGGTGAAGGTCCAGACCCAGGATTTATCCCCTTCTAAATCCGCGCACTTCCAGGCGCTGGGATGGTTAATCTTATGCGGCGCTGCTTCCTGCATCTTCATCTCCCTTTATTTTGGTCCCTTTCAACCGGACTTCCCAAAGACTAGACCGTCAGATACCCGCCATCCACCGGCAGGGTCACCCCTGTGACATATTGCGACAGGTCAGAGGCCAGAAACACCGCCGGGCCGACAATATCCGCAGGCGTCCCAGGTCGCTTCAGCGGCGTGTGACGCATGAAGTTATCATAAATTTCCGCACCTTCGTGAATAGTGGCGCTGTTAAGCGGCGTCTGGATCAGCCCCGGTCCGATGGCGTTGACGCGCACGCCGTCCGGCCCCAGTTCCGCCGCCAGCCCGGTGGTGAAATTTCGCACCGCGCCTTTCGACGTTGTATAGGCGACGCTGTTAGGCGTGTGCACGAAGGACTGAATTGACCCCATATTAATGATGCGGCCCTTTCGCGCCTTAAGGGCAGGCAAGAAAGCATGCGTCACGTTAAACACACCGTGAATATTGACCGACAGAACATCGTCCCAATCCTGGACCGCGCTATCGGACGTGATCGGTGCGCGGCGCACGACGCCCGCATTGTTCACCAACACAGACACCGCGCCAATATCACGCGCAATATCTTGCGCCAGCGCGGTGCACGCGGCGGCGTCGGTGACATCCAGCGCAAATGAAAACGCTTCCCCGCCAGCCTCTCGGATCGTCGCCGCCGTCGCCGTCGCGCTGGCCTCGTTGATATCCACGACAATGACCCGCGCGCCCTGGGCGGCGTATCCCACCGCGATGCCTTCGCCAATACCAGACCCACCGCCCGTGACGACCGCAAGATGGCCCGCTAACAAATCACCCATGCCTGAAAAGCTCCCTCAAAAGACTAATCGTCGAAAAGTTCGAAGATTTCCTCAAACGCCTTGAATTGATTTCCCGCCGCCGAGGACGCCACGATGATCGGCTCCTTAATTCCCGCCTCGCGCCATTTTTCGATCTCGTCGAGAACAAACGACGCCGGACCAGAAATGGTGGTGTTCGCCAGCCAATCATCGCTCATGCAGCCCGGCAACGCGTCCAGATCGCCCGCGGCCATGGCGGTTTCAACGGCGGTCATTTCCTCGACATACCCGGCTTCTTTCCAGTAATTGCGGTAATTGGGCAATTGCACATAGCTGGTCAGGGTGCGCCGGTTCACCGCCTTGGCGGCCTCGACATCGTCGGAGATGCAGGTCGGGATCATGTTGCCGATGAAGAAATCCGGATCCTTGCGCTTGGCGTCCGGCAACACCGCCAGCGATTCCGCCATATGGGCGCGCGCGCCGTTGGCGAAGACCATGCCGTCGCCAATCTCCGCCGCCAGCGCGATCATTTTTTTCCGCAGGGTCGCCAGTATTAAAGGCGGTTTGTCGCCGGTGCGCGGCGTGTCGTGATAGGCCTGCACAAAGGCGCGCATATCGCCCAGCGGTTTGCCCACCGTAACGCCCATGCGCTCATGCGCGGGCGCATGGCTGACGCCGACGCCAAAGCGAAACCGGGCGCCGGAGACTTCATGGATGAAGGCGGCGCTTTGCGCGAAGTCGGACGGCAACCGGGAATAAATCGGAGCGATGGAGGTCGCGAAGGTCACCTGCTCCGTGACCATGGCCAGCGCTTCGCACAACACCATGTTGTTGGTCAGGCTGGGACAATAAATGCCCGGAAACCCACGGCGGTCAATTTCCTGCGCGACATCGAGAATTACGCGGCGCCGACCCGGAAGCGCGACGAGGCTCAGGCTTGGTTTAACGATTGGCATAATTTCGCCCCCATTCAGCGTTAAAATTCATCCACCGCGCACCAAAATCCGCAACGCGCGTTTGGCTGTTTTTGGATCAGAACATAAAACACTACCGAATTATAAACCGTTAGGCAAAGGCGCGCGCCAATAGGCGCACAACTCTCCTTGCCGTCGTCCTCACGGCAAGGCGCTGGTTTCGTTAACGTTATTTCAACCATTTTGCATTATTAATTAGAAATGGGGAGTACGAAACGGATGTTTTCGTATGGGTTTGGTAACGTAAAACCGGGCTTGGAAAGATCGCTTATGTCTCAGAAGTTTATCCCAAAATTCGACCCGGACGCCTTGGAAAAAGCCAAGATTGGCATCCTCGTCACCGAAGATGATTTGGATGTCGCCCAATTGCTGGACGTAACATTGCGCGATTTGGGGATCGTTCGCGTTGCACACGCGGCAAACGGTCTCAATGCGCTTAGGCAGTATGACCGATATCCCGACGACTATGATCTGATCATTTCTGACTGGCAAATGCCGGTGATGACCGGGATCGAACTTTTGCGAAAGATTCGTGAAATCAACCCGACTATCCCCTTCCTGATGTTAACGGCGCGCGCGCAGATGGACGCCGTGCTCTCCGCCAAGGAAGCCGATGTCACCGATTATATCGCCAAACCGTTTTCGCCGGCGAATCTTCGTCGCAAACTCGAATCCATGATCGCCTATACCCGCGCGCAAATGGCCGCACCGCCCTGATTCCACTATTGCGCGACCGGTAAAAAGTTGTAAAAAATGAATTAATTTTATCGCGCTCTTAATAATAGAATTAATTATTCTCTCGTAAGTAGAATCGGATCAATTTTCGACGAAACCTTCGTGATACGAGAGTTTTTTAGATTTGATTCTTGTTAGAGCTATGGCTTTTTAAAACCCGTTAGCGGTAAATTGACCGGACAAATATTTGCTATTTTCAAATCGGAACTTTTTCTTCCATGTTAAATTTCGGCGTTTCCAAAAAATCGGCCTTTCCAAGCGCCTTCACGAATATAAGTATCCTTCTCGTTGAAGATACGCCGCCAATGTCGGACCTAATCGTCGCCATGCTTGCGGATATGAATGTGCACCGGGTGTATCCGGTGGAGAATGGCGAAATCGCGCTGAATGTGTATCGCCGGAACCCGGATAATTTCGACGTCGTCATTTCCGATTGGGTCATGCCCAAAATGTCAGGCATGGAGCTTTTGCGGGAAGTGCGCGCGATCGACCCGGAGATTCCCTTCATGATGTTGACGGTTCGCACCGCAGAAGAAGCGATCAAGGACGCTCAGGATGAGAACGTCACCGGGTATTTGACCAAACAGTTCAAGGCGCAAGTGTTTCACGAACGCATGACGGCCATTTTGACCGAAGTGCTGGATCGAAAAAACAATCCGCCGCCCGCCGCCGATAAAGAGGATGATGATTCAGATTTCGTGGATTTCTGTTAGCCCGCCGTGCAGCTGTACCGACGTTGCGCGCCCGATTGATCAGTCCGTTTCGGTCAGTCAATTTCGACGATCTCAAAATCGACCAGATCGTTCTAGCGCTGAAACCACGTTTCCAACAGTTCCGGCGCATTGGTTTCCATAAGCTGGTAGCAGACCTGTTTCTCTTTGCTAACCCACGAATTCAAATAACAAAGCCCGTCGGGGAGCATCCGGCCCTTCGCGTCAAACCGCTCATAAATAGCGTCCCAGCAACCGCTTTTATAGCGCTCGATAATCATGAATTTATTCATGGCGGTGGCCCGCGCTTCTAATCCTCAAAAAACGGCGTTTCGCCATCGCCCTGCAACACTATATCAAAACGGAAAATATTGTCCGCGCCCGCCTGCGCGATCAACCGCGCCCGGTCGCCCTCGGGAATATTAGACAGCGCGGGATCAGATTCATTCGCCTCGTCGCCAGGAAAATACAATCGGGTCACCAGACGGCGCGTCAAACCCGACGCAAAAATCGAAAACGCGATATGCGGCGCCTGCCAGACATTGTCGCCCGCTTGTCCCGGCCCCGAACCACCGCTGGGCCCTGCGGCGGGAACCGCGCGGGGCTTGATGGTGGTGAACCGAAAACACCCGTCGCCATCGCTCAACGCGCGCCCGAACCCCCGGAAATTTTCATCCAGCGCCCGGTCGCTATCATCGGCGGGGTGGTTGTAGCGGCCCTGCGCATTGGCCTGCCAGATTTCCAGCATGACGTCGCGAACCGGGGCGCCGGTTCCATCCACCACGGACCCTTCGACAATAATCGTCTCGCCAGCGGCCTTGCCGCCCTGGGTCAAATCATTTTCGCCCTCGCGCATCAGCGCATAATTATAAAACGGGCCAATGGTCTGGCCAGCGGTCGGTGTTTGTTTCGCCATAATCCTTACCCCACCATCGGCGTTGCGCGCCGTCCCCGGATCACCAGATCGAGCCGAAAGCCCAAGGCATGGGCGTTAACCCCGACAGAGGGATCAAATTTCATAATCAGGCGATTGCGCGCTTTCGCGTCGGGGACGCCTTGCAGGATATGATCCAGTTCGTTCAGCGGGTCGCCGG
>JBLHZD010000043.1:0-17858 GCA_047631095.1 Alphaproteobacteria bacterium | reverse complement strand
GATGCCCGCCGCTTTCATCGACGATCACGCCGCCTTTTTGCCCCAGCCGGTTGATCCGGAAGGTTGTGAAAAACAGATGCAACAGGCTGGCGTGATAGGAATCCTTCACGTTCTCAAAATAGAGCTTCCAGTTATTGGGCAGGTTTTGTGTGTTTTCGCCCAGAACGGTCAAGGGACGCCCGAGGACGCGCTTGATCCGTGACGCGATGTCCGGACCCAGATAGTCTTCGATATCCGGCGTTTCCGGGTGAAAGGAGCCAAACACCAGGCCGCAGAATTCGGTGACGCGCAGGATTTCCAGATTGTGTTGGGATTTGTCGAAATCGGCGCCCATGCCGCCCTTGCGATTGACGCCGCGGTGAAAGGCGACGCTGGCGAGTTCGCCTTTCAGGGAGTAACGCCAGGCGTGATAGACGCAGGTGATCGCTTCCGTATTGCCGCATTTATCGAGGCATAACAGTGCGCCCCGGTGGGAGCAGCGATTGACCATGGCGTTTAGATCGCCGTCGCTGTCCCGGGTGACGATGATGGGCGTCGCGCCCGCCTGTGTGACCCGGTAATCGCCCGGATTGGGCACATCGACAGCGAGGCATAGAAAGTTCCAGACAGGGCCCCGGTAAATTAGCGCCTGCTCGGCGGCGTAGACATCCGGGCTCTGGTACACTTCATAGGGCACGCGGGTCAGGCTCTCGCTGGGCCATGATACGGGTGAATCCGTGATCGTCACCGGGCGGCTCCTCTGTTTGGCGTTGTTGATTGTGGAATGATCGACGGCGCGCAAGGTTGTGTCAATCGTGGGAGACGAATTCACCGTTGTTCCCATGGGGATTAGGACATTATGCTTCGGATGAATATCCGCGGGATGCTTCGGATGAATATCCACGGGCGATCAATGGGAAAACAAAAGGAACAACAATGACCGATTCAACAAATTCGGATCAAAGAACGATTCTGTTCGCCGGCGGCATGGGCGCGCGTTTGTCCGATAGTATTATGGAGCGGGTGACGACGGATTGGCGGATTTTAACATGGACCGATGGCGAGGCGACCGACCGGTTCCGCGAGCTTCTGGCCCAGGCGGAGGTTGTTGTTGGCGGCCGGGTCGATGCGGAATGGGACCCTGTTCCGGGAATGAAGCTGTATCAAGTGCCTTTTACCGGCGTTGAATGGATCGGACCAGAGGACCTGCCCAAGGGTTGCATGTTGTGCAACACCTTCGAGCATGAAATCACGATGGCGGAATATGTCATGGCCGGGTTACTGGAATGGGAAATCGGGATGCGCGCCTCTGATCAGCATTTTCGCAAGAAGGGTTGGGACCAACATTTGCCCGGCAGCGGCGTCAGCCATGGGGAGCTTTACCAAAAAACCGTTGGAATCGTGGGGTATGGCCATATCGGTCGCGAAGTCGCCGTTCGCGCCAAGGCGTTTGGTATGAAAGTGAACGCCGTGTCGCGCACTGCACGCGATACCCCGGCGCCGCTGGACTGGTTTGGAACCCTTGATGAACTCGACCGATTGATCGCCGAGAGCGATTACGTCGTCGTCACCTTGCCGCTGACGCGGGAGACCAAGGATATGTTTGACGCGGACCGGTTTGCCAAGATGAACCCCAGCGGGGTCATCATCAATGTCGGGCGCGGGCGGGTGATCAACGAAGAAGCGCTCTATCAGGCTTTAGCCGATAAAAAGATCGGTGGGGCGATCATCGACGTTTGGTATGGGTACCCATCCCAGCAGGACCTGGACCGGGCGCCCGCCAATTTCCCGTTCAAAGATCTCGATAACATCATCATGACGCCCCATAACAGCGCCACCACGGAAGCGATGCGCCTTCGACGGCTGGATTTCGTGGCGCGCAACATTGACCATCTGGCGCGGGGCGAAGCGTTGGAGAATGTCTGTTTTGAAGGTATTGCGTAAAGCGCCGTCCAATTAGCGGAGATCAGGCGATTTCGCTCAACAGCCAGTCGCGGAAATGCGCCATTTTCGGTTTGTCCGCTTGCGACAGCGGGCAGACAAGAAAATAGGATTCCGGGTGCGGTCGGGTTTGTTCAAACGGAATGACCAACCGCCCGGATTCCACGTCTTCCTCCACGATGCGCCGGTCCGCGATGGCGACGCCTAATCCCTTGATGGCGGCGGCCAACGTAAAGTTCGTCGTCTCAAACGTTAATTCACGCGCGGGTTTGACGTAAGGGGCGCCGGAATGGGCGAACCATTGCGCCCAGTCGTCGCCCCGGGCGCTGGCGTGCAGGAGGATGTGGTGTTGTAAATCTTCCGGCCCGTTTAACGGCGGCTCCGCGCTGAGTAAATCCGGGCTGCATACGGGCGTCGTTTCGACATAGAATAGGCGGTCGCACTGCATGCCGGACCAGTCGCCATCGCCATGGCGGATCGCGGCGTCGATATCTTCACGCTCGAAATTGACCGGGCGCATGGTGGTGGAAATGCGAATTTCGATATCGGGAAAGCGTTGCTGGAATCGCGGCAGGCGCGGCATGAACCAGCGCATGGCGAAGGTCGACACCATGCTGACGGTGAAGACGCCTTGTTCCTGATTGTTGTGCAATTCGGCAACGGCGTGTTCGATTCGCCCGAAGCCTTCGGACAGGCCGGGCAACAATGCACGACCGTCGCCAGTGAGGGACAGGCGCTTGTTGGCGCGCAGAAACAAGGATACGCCCAACGCTGCTTCCAAGCCGCGAATTTGATGACTGACCGCGGACGGGGTTACATTCAATTCCGCCGCAGCGGCGCGTAAATTTAGATGACGCGCGGCGGATTCGAACGCGCGCAGGCTGTTTAAGGGAAGGGGAATGTTCGGCATTATGACGGCTTTCGCTGCAATAAATTCAATAAAAAACTCAATAATAAATCACATAAACTTTTTTATTATCAATAATTTATAATTATTCCATAATCTATATTATTATGAGAAAAACTCAACATATGATGAATAGTTTTCTCTACCAACACATCCTTCAGCAGCGCTAGGATCCGGGAAATCCAATCCCGTTAATGTTGAGAGGGTTACCCATGCTGACGCATTTTAGACGCTTCGCCGACTACAATAAATGGGCGAATGGCCGGTTGTATGACGCCAGCGCGCAGCTTTCCGAAGCGGAATATTTTAAGCAACGTCCAACGTTTTTTGGCTCGATCCACCGGACGCTGAATCATCTGGTTGTCGGCGACATCATCTGGACGTCGCGTCTGAATGGATCCTCGCCGTCGATCCCCTTGAATAAGGAATTGTACACGGACCTTCCGACATTACGGGCGACCCGCGAGACAATGGATGACGATTTAATCGCTTATATGGCGGCGCAATCGGAAGTAGATATGTCAGGGGATGTCGAATTCAAAACGACGTCCGGCGATGCGCACTCGATGGAGCGCGGCGTGATCCTTCAGCACTTCTTCAATCACCAGACCCATCACCGGGGGCAGGTGCACGATATGTTGAGCCAAACCGATGTTGCGCCGCCCGTGCTCGACCTGCTGTATTACCTCAGAGGGTAGGCGCCGCCCGATCCTGGTTCTGACCCGTTCCCGATCTTGGGCGCTCCGGGTCTTGGGTGTTTCGGGTCTTGGGCGCTTCTGGTCGGGTCGCGCAACGCGGCCAATAATTGTTGCGCTGACCTTCGGAACCGCTTATGCGCGTGGCATGACGAACCCTGCGCCGTCCCCTTCGCCGCAAAATGGCGGCCCCCCCGACTATACGGACCGGTCCATCGCGGTTCGCATGAGCGCGTTCTATTTTGCGGTATTTTTATCGGCAGGGCTGTATCTACCGTTCTGGCCCGTCTGGCTGGCGAGTCAGGGGTTGGGGCCGGTTGAAATCAGCTTGTTGTTTGCGGTGGGTCGGTTCACGCGCATTCTGACAAATCCGCTGATCGCCCATGCGATCGACCGCCGGGGCGACCGCCGCCGACCGCTGATTCTACTTTCCTTTGGGTCGACGATCGCGTTTGGCGCTTATGCGTTTTGCGGCGATATGTGGCATTACGTCGTCGCGGCGATTTTCGTCGGCGCCTTATGGGGTCCGGTCAATCCATTGGGGGACAGTCTCGCCCTGGTGAATGCCCGTCAGGGGCGGCTGAATTATGGCCATGTGCGGTTATGGGGTTCGATCAGCTTCATTCTGGCGACGTTGGCGGGGGGGCGTATTCTGGGCGTCTGGTCCGAAGACGCGATATTTTGGGCGTTGCTGGCGACATTCGCGCTGGTTTTTGCGACGTGTTTCCTGATTCCCGACACGCGGGTGGAGGCGCGGCCGCTGCGCTACAGCGTGTTTTGGCGATTGTTGTCCAACCGGCATTTCGCCTTGTTCATTCTGGCGAGTGCGCTTCTGCAAAGCAGCCATCTTGTTGTCTATATATTTGGCACGCTGCATTGGCGCGACGCTGGCGTGGATGAATTCATCATCGGCGTCTTATGGGCGGAAGGCGTGGTGGCCGAAATCGTGTTATTCGCCTTCGGCGCGTCTTTGACCAAGCGGTTTGGCGCGGCGGGCTTAATGATTATGGCGGCGGTGGCGGGGCTGGTGCGGTGGCCGTTGTTGGCGCTGAGTACTGATTTGCCGGTGCTGTTCGTGGCGCAAGCGCTTCACGCTTTCACGTTTGGCGCGGCGCATCTTGGCGCCATGGCGTTTTTGTCCCACGCCATTCCACCATCCCTGTCGGCGACGGCGCAAACCCTGCACGGCGCGGTGGCGATGGGGCTGGCCTCGGCGATGATTTCACCCATTTTGGGCAGCATGTATGTGCTCTGGGGGGGCGACACTTATTACGCGATGATGGGCTTGTCTCTGGCCGGTGGCGTCGTCGCGTATATGGCGGCGCGGCGTTGGGACGGTGAAACAATCGCGATATCATCGGATTAGCGACCGTCTACAGGCGCCGAATATCGGTTACGCCGTCGCCTGTGGCGGCTTCAATGGCAGACGCCAGCACCGTTAAGGGCGCGGTGGAGACTTTCATATCCGTGGCGTTGGCGTGCACGAAAACCTGCTCATCTACGTAAATCCCCACATGCCCCCGCCAGAAGACCAAATCGCCGCGCGTGAGTTGGGAAAAGTCGCCCTTGATAGCATCTGCGCCAAGGGAGTGACCTAACGACCGAACCTGATCTCCAGAATCACGCGGTGCCGCGATACCGCATTGATCCAGAACGATTTGCACCAGACCCGAACAATCCAGCCCCAAACTGGATTTTCCGCCCCATAAATACGGCGTCTCCATGAATTGTAGCGCCAAACCCGCGTAATCACGCTTGTGATCACCAAGCGTCTTCAAGTGTTGAGCACAGACCCAACCGCCTCGGGCGTCGCGCAGAAAGGTCTCGATGGTTTCAGTCGTCGTCACGCGCGCGCCCATATCGAGGCGGCGGAGCGGCGCTGATTTGATGTCAGGATGGGCGTAAACGAAGGTCGCGACCGCCTGAACAACGTGCGTTGGGTTGTGAATTTCCTCGCAAAGACCGTTTGAACGCACATAACCAGTGTAGTTGTCTGCGTCGTTTTGCACGAAGGACCAACGGTAGGGATCTTCTGCTTCCTTCTGATTGGCGAACCCTCCTAATTCATCAACGCCGGATAGCGAATCATAGACCGTTACGGATTCGCCGTAGAGGAGTTCGGTGTCCTTGTCGATATCATCGGTGGGGGCGCGAAACAGGGAAAGCACAGCGTCGCCAACCTGTCGGCGCACGCCTTTTGGATAGCGCACATTTGCGCGCTGAAAGGCTGGAATAGAATCGAGCGACGAGTGTGGCGCAGGGGTGCTTGACGATGTCATATTGAAACGCTAGCGCCTTCCCTAAAGCCGGTCAAACGTTGCTTGTCTGGGCGGTAAAGCTGACGCATCATGGCCGCTGACTTCGACGATATTCGAAATCCTGGGACGCAGCCGCGACTGCCGGGCTTTTCAAAATATGATAGATAAAGAACATTAATAACGGTCACCTGGAAAACAGGGACCCTAAGGGAGAAATTAACATGAACGACAGCGCCAAGACTGCATCGACCGCACAACGCACCGGCGGACAGGTCCTCTCCGACGCCTTGAAAATCCACGGCGTCGACACGGTGTTTTGCGTGCCTGGTGAAAGTTATCTGGCGCTGATCGATGCGTTGCATGACGCCGCCAATGAGGTGAAGACGGTGACCTGCCGTCAGGAAGGCGGCGCGACGAACATGGCGGAATCCTATGGCAAGGTGACGGGACGCCCCGGCATCGCCATGGTGACGCGCGGTCCCGGCGCGTGTAACGGCTCCATCGGCGTTCATACCGCGATGCAGGACTCGACGCCGATGGTGATCTTCATCGGACAGGTTGCGCGCGATCAGGAATATCGGGAGGCATTTCAGGAGGTCAATTATCGTGAATTTTACGGCGCCTTGTGCAAATGGGTCGGACAGATTGAAAGCGCCGACCGTATCCCAGAAATGGTGAGTAAGGCGTTTCATCACGCGACGTCGGGCCGCCCTGGCCCGGTTGCGCTGGCGTTGCCGGAAGATATGTTGCGCGATTTGACCAGCGTTGCGGATGCCGGTCCCTATAAGGTCGCGAATCCCGGCGTTGACCCGGACGATATGAGCCGTGTGATGTCGATGCTGAAATCGGCCAAGAAGCCCTTGATGATTGTCGGCGGCGGTGGTTGGTCGGCGGATGCGTGCGACGATATCCGCGCCTTTGCGCAAGCGAATGATTTGCCGACCGTGGCGTCTTTTCGCTGTCAGGATATCATGGACAACAATTTGTCATGCTATGCGGGTGAGCTTGGCACCAGCGTCAGCGCGGCGTTAAAGGCCAGAGTGCTCGAATCGGACCTGTTGTTGGTGGTGGGCGCGCGACTGGGGGAGATGACGACATCGGGATATTCCCTGATGTCCGTGCCGCGAACCACGCAGACGCTTATTCATGTGTTTCCCGATCCCGATGAAATGGGCCGTGTCTATCAGCCCGATTTGCCGCTTGTCGCAGGCGTTGATCGCTTTGCGGGGGTGGCGCGCGCGGCCGACCCGATTGAAAATCCAGCATGGAAAGGATGGCGGGAGAGTGCGCATCAGGATTATCTCGATAATCTGAAGCCGACCGCTGGACTGCCCGGCGCGGTGGATATGGCGAAAATCATCGAAGAGATTCAATCGCGCGTTGGCGATGACGCGATCATCGTGTCTGACGCTGGTAACTTCTCCGGCTGGGCGCAGCGTTTTTATCGCTACAGCCAATATCCGTCTCAAATCGCCCCAACCAGCGGGGCCATGGGGTATTGTGTTCCCGCCGCGATAGGCGCGCGGTTGGCCAGCCCCAATCGTCCGGTTGTGGGGTTTGTCGGGGATGGCGGCTTTATGATGTCGTCGCAGGAATTCGCCACGGCGGCCCATCATGGCGTCGATCCCATTATAATTCTGGTGAACAACAACATGTACGGCACCATTCGGATGCATCAGGAACGCGATTATCCGGAGCGTACGATTGCGACCGAGTTGACGAATCCTGATTTTGTCGCCTGGGCTGAGAGTTTCGGCGCCTTCGCCGCTCGGGTGGAGACCACGGCGGAATTTGTTCCGGCCTTTGAAGCGGCGATGAAGGCGCGGCGTATCTCGTTGATTGAAATACGAATTGATCCTGAAGTCATCACCACCAGCACAACGCTTTCGGCGATCCGGGACGCCGCGTTAGCAAGGGGATAAGCGCGCCAAAAAGGGCCGTGTTGAGCGGGGAAATGTCCAGTCAACTTGAATATTGCCAATGAACCCTGCTGTGGTTAGGGTAGAGGCAACAATCGCTAATTTTGGTCTCTATGAACGATGGGACAATAAGAAAATAGCGAAAAACGGATAAGGTTTTTTCTTAAAGAAGCCACCGTTCATGGGGAGATAAAATATGAGCGACACGACCAATAACGATGACGATGCGAAACTTGAGGAGTTGATCGACGAAGCGTCGTCGGACCGCATCAAGGGCGTCGTCTACTGGATTACGTTGATTTACGGCGCCTTCGGCATTCTCGTTGCGATGAACCAGACATTCAGCTGGGATCCACTGGGGTATGTGCTGGTTGATAACTCCTTTTATTATTTGCTGATCGGTATTTTCCTGCCCATTTCGTTTCTGGTCTTCCCGGCGCGCCAGGCGGACCAGTTTCACGTTCCCTTTTATGACTGGATCCTTTTTGCGGTGACCCTGGTCACGGCCTTGTATCTGTCATCCAACGGGTCGGAAATGGTTGAACAGGGCTGGGATCTTGTGGCGCCAATGGAACCGACGATCGCCGCCGCGATCATTTGTTTCCTGGCGCTTGAGGCGGTTCGTCGCGCCGGTGGGTTCGCTCTATTCGTCATTGTCTGTTTGTTCTTCACCTTTCCTTTGTGGACGGGCTCTGCGCCGGGCTTTCTCTGGGGCGTCGAAAAGACGGCGGTGGAATTGGTGCGCTCGCATGCGATGGGCTTCGAGAGCATTATTGGCGTACCCATGCGCGTTGCGGGCAACTTGTTGATTGGATTTCTGATCTTTGGATCGGCGCTGGTTGTTACCGGCGGCGGTGACTTCTTCATGAGCTTCGCCAGCGCATTGATGGGGCGAAGCCGGGGAGGGCCGGCCAAGGTCGCGATCCTGTCGAGTGGCTTTTTCGGATCGCTAAGCGGCAGCGTTATCTCCAACGTGGTGACGACCGGTAAGTTAACGATCCCGACAATGAAACGGGTTGGTTATCCCTCGGTCTACGCCGGGGCGGTCGAATCTTGCGCGTCCACGGGCGGCGCCTTGATGCCGCCGGTCATGGGCGCGGTGGCGTTCCTGATGGCGGAATTTCTGAACGTTCCTTATGCGACGGTTATGATCGCCGCAGTTGTGCCTGCAGTCATTTTCTACATCGCTTTGTTGTTGCAAGTCGATGCCTACGCGGCCGTCAATGGCTTGAAGGGCATGGACGAATCGGAAATTCCGGACCTTTGGAAAACCTTCAAGAGCGGTTGGTTTTATATCTTCAGCCTCGTCGCGCTGGTCTACATGCTGGTCTGGTTGCGGCTTGATTTATACGCGCCCTATTATGCGGCGGGTATCTTGATCGTGTGCTCGTTGATTTTCCGAAAAGGCGAACAACGTTTCAATCTGGACACGCTCCGCGAATTGATCGTCGATTCTGCGAAAATAATTTCGAACATAATCGCGATCCTGGCGGGGGTTGGCATGATCGTCGGCTCCTTGGCGTTTACCGGGGTTGGCGGCGCATTCTCGCGGGAACTGCTTCAGATCGCTGGCGATAATCTGTACCTTCTGTTGGGCATGGGAGCGGTGACCAGCTTCCTGCTGGGCATGGGGATGACGGTCAGCGCCTGTTATATTTTCCTCGCAATTATCCTGGGGCCGGCTCTGATTGGCGCTGGATTAGACCCGATCGCCAGTCACTTGTTCATCCTGTATTGGGGGATGCTGTCCTTCATTACGCCGCCGGTCGCTCTGGCGGCGGTTGCGGCGGCGATTATCGCAAAAGCCGATCCCATGGCGATTGGCATTCGCGCCATGCGATTGGGGCTGATCAATTTCATCCTGCCGTTCATTTTTGTGCTGAACCCGGCCTTGATTCTACGCGGAACCTGGGACGATATCATCGTTATGGTGAGCACGGCGATGGTCGCGGTTTGGTTGATGTCCGCTGGCTTTGAGGGATATTTGTACCGGATTGGTGTGATCGGCTGGTCAGTTCGTATTCCGGTCCTGATCGCCGCAGCGTGTCTGTTATATCCTGAGGTGTATTCAAAAGCCGCCGGCTTAATGCTGGTCATCGGGTGTTACGCGTATGGCTGGACGCAGCGTGATAAGGTGGCGACGTGAGCACTTTCACGACGCTCTGGATGATTAATGAGACGCTGTAATTCAGTGCAATGGATATTCGCGTGAAAGCGTGGGATATGCGCGTGAAAGCGTGTGTAGGAGAGGGTAGCGCCCGGGAGCGTAGCGGGATAGTGTAAGTCCCAATAATAAGGTTCTTTGGGTTAACTTGAAAACAAAGGTCAACAAGGAGGAGTTAACGATGAAATTAGGTAAACATATTTGGAGCTTGGCGGGAGGCGTGGCGACAGCCGCTGTTCTTGCGTCCGGCGTCGCACAGGGCGCAAATTTGCCCAAGACCATGATCTGGACGTCATACGATTTCGGTAGCGCTGGCTTCGCGCAGGCGTCAGGCGTAGCGAATGCGTTCAAGAAAAAATTCGGCACACGCATCCGAATCGTTCCATCAGGCACCGGCATTGGTCGTATGTTGCCCGTCACACAGCGTAAAGCGCATTATGGCTTCCTGGCGACGGAAACATTCTTCGCCGCTGAAGGCACCTATGATTTTGCGGTTCAGCAATGGGGCCCGCAAAATCTCCGGATCGTCCTGGCGCCGCCGACAGACACCGGCCTGACCGTTCCCAAGGGATCGAAATACGCCGATGGGCATAACCTCAAAGGCATTCGTCTTGGTTATGTAAAGGGTAACCCTTCGGTCAACGTAAAGACTGATGCGCTTCTGGCCTTTGCCGGATTGACCCGCGCCGACATTACGCCAGTTTGGTTTGGTGGTTATGGCGTCATGAAAGGCGCGCGTTTAACTGGAAAAATAGACGGCTTTCTGATGTCGCCGTTCTCCGGCATTACCCGTGAACTCGAGGCCTCTCCGGATGGTATCGAGTGGGTGCAGTTTGATCCTGCCGACAAAGCAGGTTGGGATCGAATCAAGAAAATAGCGCCGATGTATTCACCGTCAGCGGCTGATAGCGGCGCTGGCATGGAAAAAGGCAAGCCGGTTAACATCGTCGAATTCCGTTATCCGATGATGGTGACCTATGCGGATCGTAGCGAAGCGGAAGTGTACGAAATCACCAAGGCGATGGACGAAGCCTTTGATATGTACAAAAACGTGAACGCGACGATGCCGAACTGGAACATCAAGAAGTCCGGTAAAACGCCTGCGGACGTTGCCTGGCATCCGGGTTCCGTCAAGTACCTGAAGGAAAAAGGTGTTTGGTCGGCCGATGATGAAAAATGGAACCAGGCGCGCGCCGCGCGTCAGGACAAAGTCATCGAAGAATGGAATAACGCGATGGACGCCTATAACGATATGCGCGCTGCGGAGCGGGAAAAAGGGAACAAGATCAAAGCCGGTAAAGGCTGGGTTGAATACTGGATGGCCCACCGCAAGAAAGTGGGTATCGACTGATTTTTGCTAAATAAGTGATTAAATGGGCGGCTTCGGCCGCCCATTTTTTTTGTCTTAATTTTGGACTTACCGAGGCTTGTTGATTTACGGACGCTGGTTATCGGCGCAGGGTTGAGGGCAAAAAAATGCCGCATTCAATCCGGAAGAACATCGTAGGCGACAATTAAACGCTCGCCGTCATTGCGAATTGGAAGGGTGTAGTGAAACAATGAGGACGGGAAGAGGACAATATCGCCCTTTTCCGGAGAATGTTGTTTTTTGGGATAATCTTCGTTCAGAATTGGGTAATCATATCCATGAAGTTCGAAAATAATGGACCCTTCGTCTTTGTTGTCGCACTCAACCAAATTCAAATAAAATACCCCGCTCAACCATCCCGAGGGGTGAATATGGGTGCTCTGGAATCCGTCCTTTTTAATCCGAACTGACCAGCCTGTCAGATTAAGCGCCTTCGGCCACATCGACATAAAGACGCAATCTTCCGTCTTAAATTTGTCGTGATATGCCGTTATCTCCTTTTTGAGGGTCGTCTCAAGCTCGGCGATATATCCGGTTTTCCCGTCGAACAGGTTCCCCGATGTATGGAATCCCTGATTTGTTGTGTGCATGACCGGTTCCCATACCGCCGGTTCTCTGCGCAGTTCTACCGCCAGATTTTGGATGAAGTCATCGGGATTTTCGATATGGTTCTTTATGTTTCCGATACTCAAAAAATCGAGGGGGTTTTTACAATAAGGGTGAAGGTTTTCCTCACCGGTCTGGTCGGCGACATAAGCGCAGATCGCGGCGACCCATCGGTTGTCCTTGTCCTGTTCAAGGTTTTCCGCGACTCGTTTGTTGAAGTCCTGATATCGTCCAAGCGCATAGAGGCATAACAAGGAATCAGCGTGTGATTTTGGCGTGTCCGCAACGTCAAAACAAAGCAGCGCGTCTTCATACTGCTCCAGGGTGATGTAGGTGGCGCCAAGATTCTCACGCGCTTGGATATAGTTTGGTTTAATCACCAGCGCTTGTTTGAAACTACGCACGGCTTCGGTTAATTCGCCATTCTCCCGTCGGGAAGACGCAAGGTTAGCATGGGCCTCAGCGAAGTCCGGCCGTATCAGGAGCGTATTCTTGAAGCTCTCAATGGCCGCATCGTTGTCGCCGTTTTCCAGCAATGCGGTCCCAAGATTGAAATGAGCACTTGTGAAATCCGGTCGAATTTCAAGCGCGCGACTGTATTGCGCTGACGCTGTCACCAGATCGCCATTTTCTCTATACGCCGTTCCCAGGTTATTGTGAGCGTCAGCATTATTGGGGTTTAGGCGTATCGCCTGTTTAAAACTATCAATTGCAGTTGCGGCGTCACCGGATCGGGCCAGTGCATTCCCCAAATTGTTATGGGCTTCCTCATACGTCGGGTTAATCTCCAGCACACGTCGATAACTATCGATAGCACCCTGCAGGTCGTCGCTATCCTGCAATGCGACCCCAAGGTTATAGGCCGCCTCCGCATAGTCCGGATTGATATCCAGTGCGCGATTATAATGTGTGATCGCGGTCGCTAAATCATTCGTTTCCCGATAGGCGTTGCCAAGGTTATTTTCCACGGCCTCAAACTGAGGATCAATTTCCAGGGCTCGGGTATACGCATTGATAGCGGTCGCGTATTCGCCTTTTTCGGCATAGGCGGCGCCAAGGTTAAACTGCGCGCTCGCAAGGTTTGGATTGGCTTCGAGACCGAGCTTGTAGCTGTTGATTGCAGCGTCTAAATCGCCAGATTCCTGTAGGGCGGTTCCCAGGTTGATGTGCACTTCCAAGAATTCTGGTGCGTTTTGCAGCGCCTGGCGATAGTTATGAATAGCCGCTGCGAGATCGCCCGTATTTTTGAGAGCATTTCCCAAATTGTTGTAGGCGTCTGCGAATGACGGCTCAATTTCAATCGCTCGGCAAAAACTCTGTATAGCAGCGTCGAAATCATCGCATGATTGCTGGCATTTACCGATATTGTTATGGGCTTCCGCCAAATTCGGGTTTATCCGAAGGGCGTGGTTAAAGCTCTCGATTGCAGCGCGTTGATCACCGGTTTCGGACAAGGCGTTGCCAAGATTGTAACGAGCCTCGACAAAGTTCGGGTTAATCTCCAGCGCGCGTTTGAAGCTCGCAATCGCCTGCGCCAAATCGCCGTTGTCCTGATGCGCGCTGCCCAGATTGTTATGGCCGCCAGCGAAGTCTGGTTGGATCCGGAGCGCGTGGTTGTAGGCGTCAATCGCGGCGTCCAGACGACCTAGGCCAGCGTTCGCGGCGCCAAGAATATTATAGAGAGTGATTTCCCGAGGGAACTGCTGGGCGAGAAATTGCGACTGTTCGATGACATCGCTCAGGCGCCCTTGATTGTACAAGGCGATGAGTGGCTCGATCTGCGCCTTGGAGAGCGCCTTATGATCTGTGGGCTCAGCTATTACCCCGAGGGACGCCAATCCCTGTTGCGCGCGCTTGTTGTTGGGAAACTGATCGAGAATGGCGCGGTACAGCGACTCCGCCGTTTCAGCGTCGCCATTTTTAGCATGCTTCGCGGCTTGGGTAAGGGTTTGGTTTACAGTCATCTTCATCGCTTGCCTGATGGGATGGGTTTTATTTGACCATCCTGGATTTCAAGTGTTCTTGTATTCAACGAGGCGCTGGTGCTGTCGTCGGAATCTAATGCCGTTGTTGGATAGCGTCCAGTTTCGAATCGACGAAATGGTGCGGCCAATAGACCCGGAGAAGCGAACCTCTATGGGGCCTACAAAGTTTGGCGGCGTAATAAGAAAAGGCCCCCGGATTTCGCCGGAGGCCTTTAAAGGTAACAATTTTAGCGTGGTTTATTTGATCATCGTTTCCGGGATTATCAGGATAATCGCGGGGAAAGCGAGCAGGATGCCCACGTTGATCAGATCGACAAAGACGAACCAGCCACAACCTTTGAACATGTCGCCCATTTTGACGCCTTTGGCGACGCCTTTCAGGACATATACGTTCAATCCAACCGGCGGTGTGATGAGCCCGATTTCGACCATACGAACAACCAGAACGCCGAAGACGATCGGGTTGATTCCAAGCTCTTTAACCGTGGGCAGAACCAGTGGCACTGTTAGAAGCAACATGCCAATACCGTCCAGGAACATGCCGAGGAAGAGATACATGCACAAAATGCCAATCAGGATGAGCATCGGCGGCGCATCAAGCGAAATAATCGACGTTGCAATTGCGCCCGGCATTTCGGTGAAGCCGAGGAAGTGAACGTAAATCAGGATGCCCGATACAATGGCGAAGATCATGCCTGTGGTTTTTGCGGTTTCCAGCATGACGGCGCTGAAACCCTTTTTGGTCAAACGAGGCCATGCAAGAAGCAAGGCGCCGAGCGCGCCCACAGCAGCGGATTCTGTCGGCGTTGCGATGCCGGTGTAGATGCTGCCCATGACAAGAAAGACCAACACGACCATGCCCCAGACACCGCTCAGGGATTGGACGCGTCCGCCCCAGCTTACCCGTGGCATCGGGCGACCAAGCGATGGGTTTATTTTGAACCGGAGATACAACATCAGGCTGTAGCTGCCGGCTTCCAGCAGACCCGGTAAAATACCCGCCAGCAATAAAGCGCCAATTGATTCTTCGGCGATAAAGCCATAGACAACCATCAACACTGAAGGTGGGATCATGGTCGCCATGGTGCCGCCGGCGGCGACGCAGCCTGTGGAGACTTTGTCGTCGTAACCGGCTTTTTTAAGTTCCGGCAGGGCGATTTTACCCATAACCGCCGCTGACGCCGTCGAGGCGCCACAGGCGGCTGCGAAACCAGCTGAACCAAAGATTGTCGCGATGGCGAGACCGCCGGGCAGATGACCAAACCAGCGTTGAGCGGTCCAGTACAAATCCTTGGTGATGCCCGCATAATAAGCGAAGAAGCCCATCATGATGAAGAGTGGTAAAACCAGGAAGGTATAGTTTTCGAGTACGCCAAAGGGTATTGCCGAGGACAACATTGCCGCAGGAACGTATCCCCGCAACATCCAAAGACCTATGAAACCGCATAATGCGGTGGCGAACGCGATCCGCATCCCTGAAAAAAGCAGGATGGAGAGCGCAAATAGCGATACGACGCCGAGTGTAATCGGATCCATAATTTTAATTCAACCTATGCCGGAGTTTCGTTGGACTTGCTTTCAGGCGCCAGCAATTCGTCGGCCAGGATCACATCATCCTGCGGATAATAATCCGGTGCAGCCAAGTTGACCATCTTGAGGATGCTGCGAATAGCAAGGAGCCCATATCCGAGCGGGATGAAGGCGGCGGATGGCCACGTTAGCCAATACGGCGGCGTTTCCGTGACATTGTCGATTTCCCACTCGGCGTAAGTAAATTTAAAACTGAAATACGCCAGAACCGCGCAGGTGAGAACGGTGAAAAACATAGTCACGAATTCCACTTTGTTCTGGATGCTTTTTGGCAAGTTATCGACGACCAGCGTCATGCCAACATGCGCATTTTGCGAATGTGTATAAGACACGGCGGCGAATACAATGACCGGAACGAACAAGGACGTTAGTTCCAGATGGCCCTGAATCGGTGAGTTGAAGAAGTGGCGCAAAACGATTTCAGCGCTCACAAAGCACATGGTGAAAAGGATAAGAGCGGTCGAGCCTTTGGTCAGGGCCCGCTCAACCGTCCCCAGAATAGCGCCCGCCCTGACCGCCGTGATCGTTATCACGATCCCGGCGACCAGAACGGCGCCCAATACGTACAGTAGTTCCTGCACTTTTATTTAACCCGATATTTGTATGTGTGGGTTATTTGGAGTGTTTCGCGACAGACGCTTTCACGAAGTCGAGAACTTTACGGCCGGGACGACCTTTGGCTTCCTGCTTTTCAACCCATTCTTCCCAGATTTTTCCAGCGCCGGCGGCAAGCTTTTCACGAACCGAGGGATCAACGACGTCGACCGTCAGTTTTTCACGGAAAATCGGGCGCCATTTCTTATCGGCCACTTCATAGGCTTTGATCATCGCAGCGCTTGCGACTTTCTGTGCGGCGGGAAGAGCGTCACGGACTTTCTGCGGCGTGGCGTTCCAGGCATCCAGGTTGACGGTCTGGAAGCACATGAAGCCGCTCATGCCGAGGCCTTCGGTAACGTATTTGGACACTTCATAGAGCTTGTAGGCGCCAAATGCGTAGGAGTATGGAAAGCCGAAGCTGTCGATCGTGCCACGTTGCAGCGCGGTGTAACCTTCAGGGGCGGTAACCATGGTCGGAACCGCGCCGAATACCTGCAGCGCTTGTGCGTTAAGACCGGAAATGCGCATTTTTACGCCTTTCATGTCTTCAACAGTCCGAATGCGCTTGTTGCCCATGAATTCATAGGCGGGCAAGAAGGACGGGCCGAAATATTTGGCGTTCCAAAGCTTTTTTGTTTCCGCAACGATGTCAGCTTGGGCCAGGACATCAGCTTCGACAGCAGCGCGTTTATGCAAATCGCGCGGGGCCAGGAACGGAAGTTCCATCACGGACAAAAGCGGGAATTTGTTCGGATAGTAACCAACGCACATTTGGCCAGCTTCGAACGCGCCCGCTTTAACGTTTTGGGGGTTCTGTTTCCGGGGGCCAAGGGCGTCCGCATAGTGAATTTTCAGTTCGAATTCACCGCCACCCGCTGCTTCCAGCGTAGGTTTGATGGATTCGATACCAGCGGTCACGGCGCGTTTGCCGCCCCAGATGCTGAAATTCCAGATGGTTTTCGCTGACGCGTCGGACGCAGCGCCGATGCCGACAGCAACCAGCCCGAAAGCGGTCGCCGAGGCGAGCAGACGTTTTTGTAGAATGTTCATGTAGTATCTCTCCCTGTGAGGTCACTAAATTTATTGGCAGCGCGCATATTTTAGCACGTGGGCGGATTAGGGTCAAAGTCGCTAACGGCGGTGAATGGGCGCAATTCTACGTTGATCCTATGAATTCACCGGGTATCACGGCGCATTATGCACCTATTTACATATGTGGAGAGAGTTTAAGGGGTGCCGGTTGTTCGGCTGTTAGCGCTACACTAATCAGGCGAAAATCTTGTCGATTTCATCTTGTGAAATTTCTTCGCCTGGCAATTGCGGGCGGTTCAAAAGCGCGTCATCGCCTTCGCGTTGATCGGAATCCGGTAAAGTTATGCCGAGTGATTCGATGTCGGCGCGTCCCATCAGTTCGATCATGGCGTTTACGCGCTGTTCGACGAAATCCAGCGACTGGATAATCCGTGATACCCGTTGACCGGTAATATCCTGAAATGTGCAATTCTCGATTGTGTTGGTCGCGCGTTCGTAGATTTGGTTGCGCAGCAAGGGAACCATGCCCATCGCGCCGGACAGCCGGATTTTCTCCGTTAATTCATTTATGGCTTCAACATTTTCCAGGATCGTATTCGTAGCGTCTTCCGTCGATCCGATAATCTCTTCCAGATGCTGAGAAACGGTTTCAAAATGCGTCCGGTCCTCCGAGCGTTTGGAAACCAGAGCCACTTCCTGAGTGTCCGTCCGAAAAGTTCTTGAATCATATGAGTCGGATGTGATTCAAGGGTCTTACCGCCGAATGGAGGGCAAGGCTAATGTGGACATCAGAAAACCAAGGTTCCTATGATCGCG
>JBLHZD010000042.1:0-17975 GCA_047631095.1 Alphaproteobacteria bacterium | reverse complement strand
ATTCTGCACTGAAGAGACGCCGCTGCGTCCCATATCCTTATATGGCCGCACCAAGGTGGCGGCGGAGGCGGCGGCGCTGACCCGCGAGAATTCCATCAGCTTTCGACTCGCCACAGTTTTTGACATGTCGCCGCGAATGCGCCTTGATTTGCTGGTGAACGACTTTGTCTACCGCGCCGTGAACGACAGGACGGTTGTATTGTTCGAGGCGCATTTCAAACGAAATTTCATTCACGTTCGCGATGTGGCGCGCGCCTTTATACATGGCATCGAAAACTTCGAGAAAATGAAAGGCGAGCCCTATAATGTGGGCTTGTCCGACGCAAATTTATCGAAAGCGGAACTCTGCGGGGTGATAAAACAGCACGTGCCGGCCTTCGTGTATCTGGAAGCGCCGGTGGGCGAAGATCCGGACAAACGCGATTACATCGTCTCCAACGAAAAAATCGAAGCGACGGGGTATATGCCCGCGTATTCGCTGGACGTTGGAATCGAGGAGCTGAAGAAAGGCTACGTCATGCTCCGCGATACCCTGTACAGCAATATATAGAAATGGCTTCAGAGCCGTCGACGGAAAGCGTGGGGGCCGATCTCTCATCGGTCGATATTGTCGTCCTCGCGGGTGGGTTGGGCACGCGGTTGCGGGGCGTTCTGCCGGATCGCCCTAAAATTCTGGCGCCCATCGGCGACGCGCCGTATCTCGCATTTTTACTCGACTGGCTCGCTCATGAAGGCGCATCACGTGTAATTTTCAGTCTGGGATACCGCGCCGAGCAGGTGGAGAAATATTTGACCGAGAACCCGTCGCCATCGCTGGACATTGAGGCCGCCGTTGAACCGGCGCCTGCAGGCACCGCTGGAGCGTTGCGGTATGTGGCGCCGAAAATCGCGAAGGACTGTGTCTTGGTAATGAACGGCGATTCCTTTATCGACGCGGATTTGACGGCGTTTATTCGTGCGCATCGCGACCGGGGCGGCGGTGTCTCGATCCTCTGCGTGGCTCTGCCTGATGTCTCCCGGTTTGGTCGTGTTGAGGTGAATAACGAGGGGGTGGTGCAGACATTTGCGGAGAAAGATCCGACGCGGACGGGCCCCGGTTTGATAAACGCCGGGATTTATCTTTTTGATCGAAAGATCTTTGAAGAGATCGTTGAAAGCGGCGCGACATCGTTGGAACGGGAAATCTTCCCGGCCCGAGACGATATCAGCGCCCATGTGGTGGAAGGCGCATTTCTGGATATCGGCACGCCGAAGAGTCTGGCTGCGGCGGGTGAGATTCTCATGCCGTACCGTCGTCGTCACGGTCAATAGAGCGCCATGAGCCGTATCGACGCCGTTCAGCTCGTCATCGCTGCGATCAATCGCGAAAATTATGGCGGCGCCGAAATGTTGACCCGGCAATTGAGGTCGGAAGCGCCAGATTATCCTTGGGGACCGTTCTTGATGGCGGTCATCGCCAATCACCTGCGCGCCTTTGACGCGCGTGCGTTATGGGTCGCCAAGACAACCGCGTTGTTGGAACAATCTGAAGCTGACGCATTTCCGGATATCACGCAGGGGTTGGACGATCTGGCGAAGTCTCTCGATGTTGGAATTACCCTGGCCCAACCTTCCTGGCTAATTATAAAATCCTGGGGATACGGGTTTTGGGCGGATATCGAACATGTTCTGGCGTCGCTGCTTTTGGCCGAGATGACAGGTCGAACGCCGATAACCTTGTGGGGTGGAAATAGTTATTACACTGATGATGGGACAGCGGATTGTTTCCAGGCTTTTTTCAATCCTGTTTCAACGGCGACACTGGATGATTTCTGCGATGTCGATGGTCTGTTCTTTCCATCGAAATGGCGTCCTGAAAATCTTCGTCAGGACGGTTTGAATGTGTGGGAGGGGATGCATTCGCGGCTGTCCGGCCTTTATTTTCTGAACCGGCCCGAACCGGTCGCGATATCTGATTTTTTCACCCAGGTGCTCGAACTCGTTCCCTGGTTAAGCGAAGGGCACTGGTTACATGGCGCCGACGTTATGACAGTGATGCGTCGGCTTTATGTAAAATATTTGACGCTTAATCCTGCTGTCCAAACCGAAGTTGATCGCTTTATCGATGCAAATTTTGGCGAGGCGCCGGTGTTGGGCGTGCATGTTCGCAATGAGGACAAAGGCCGGGAAAATGCAGCGATTGGAGATGAAAATGCGCGCATTCCCGAGATGATCGAACGGCGTTTATCGCAGAATCCAGCGCTTCGGATTTTTTTGATGAGCGACCGGGATTCGGTTATTAAGTCCTATACATCGCGTTTCGGCGACCGGGTCTTTTTCAGTGATTCCAGCCGCACGAGCGATGAAACACCGCTAACCTGGCTGGAGACAAAAAGCCGTCACCGCTTGGGCGTAGAAATTATCAAGGACACGTACGCCGCCGCCGCGTGCGACTATTTTATCGGTAATGGCAGCTCGAACATTCCGCCAATGGTTTTAATTCTAAAGGATTGGCAAGACGGTCATTTCGAAATGATCGGTGAGAACAGCAAGCTGCAACGCAACTGGCTGCTGCACGATTGGTAGGCAGTTATTTCGAGCCGTATAAATCTTCGGGGTCGATTTCCGGCGCCGCGATTTCTACGATTTTTCCATCGCGGACGGCGTTGAAAAAACAGTTGCGGCGACCGGTGTGGCACGCGACGCCGATCTGCTCGACGAGCAACAACAACGTGTCACCGTCGCAGTCGATCCGAATCTCCACCAGCGTCTGGACTTGCCCCGAAGATTCACCTTTGCGCCATAAGGATTGACGCGAGCGGGACCAATAGCAAACTCGCCCGGTTTTCAGCGATTCCGAAATCGACTCCCGGTTCATCCAGGCCATCATCAAAACTTCGCCGGAATCGTGCTGTTGCGCAATTGCGGGGACCAGTCCGTCCGCCGTAAATTTAATGGTGTCCAGAATTTCGGACATCGTCCCGACCCTGTTAAATGTGGTTACGCATCGTTCAGTCGCTTGAACCCGGCTTCCAGATCTTCGATCAGATCACCGACATCTTCCAGACCGATATGAATGCGCATGGTCTGGCCTTCCGGATCCCATTTGGTCGCGGAACGATTGCGGTTCGGCCAAGACGGCAGCAACAGACTTTCATATCCACCCCAACTTGCGCCCATGCCGTATAAGGTCAGGTCGTCCAGAAAGGCGGCGATTTTTTTGTGCTCCTCGGTCTTGATGACGAAACCGAACAATCCGCTGGCGCCGGTGAAGTCCCGGCTCCAGATCGCATGGCCAGGGTCTTGCGGCAGGGCGGGGTACATAACGCGTGTAACTTCCGGGCGCTGTTGAAGCCATTCGGCGACCTGAAGGGCGTTTTTGTTGTGCGCGGGCATCCGTGCGCCAATGGTCCGCAAGCCGCGTAAGGCGAGGTAGACATCATCGGGTCCGGTGCAGACGCCAAAATTGTCCATGCCGGCTTTGACGGTGTCAAAGGTCGCCTCATTACACGCAATCGTGCCCATCATTACATCGGAATGGCCGACGATATATTTCGTCGCTGCTTGCACTGAAATGTCGATGCCGTGATCCAGCGGCTTGTAAAAATACCCCCCCGCCCAGGTGTTATCCATAATCGTGAGTACGCCAGCGTCACGTGCGACCGCGACGATTGCGGGCATGTCCTGTACTTCAAAGGTTTGCGATCCCGGAGACTCTGACCAGATCAGCCGCGTATTTTCACGCAGCAAACTCTTGATGCCGCCGCCGATGAGCGGATCATAATATTCCGTCTCAACGCCAAAGCGTTTCAGGAATGTCTCGGCGAAATTCCGTGTCGGCGCATAGGCGCTGTCGGTCATCAGGATATGATCGCCAGGCTCGACCAACGCGGACAAGGTCATGGTGATGGCCGCTTTGCCCGACGGCGCCAATACGGTGCCGTGTGCGTTTTCCAACGCCGTCATTGCGTCTTCCAGCGCAAAGGTCGTGGGTGTGCCTCGGCGGCCATAACGCACCTTGGCGTCGCCCTTGTTTAAAAACGCCTCTAACGTGGGCGATAGTACGGTCGACGCGTGATAGACTGGCGGGTTGATGATGCCCTGGTTTTCAAAAGGGCGATTGCCCGCATGGGTGACGATCGTATTGTCTTTCATGGACCTACCGTTATGTTATCGCCGAATTCCGGCATTCGAATGACCGGTATAATTGAACATTCGCTGGGCCGACGCCAGAGGCTAATTCAGGAGAATTGCAGTGAGCGACGAGATAAACGAATCAGCCGATTGCGTGGTGATTGGGGCCGGGGTCGTTGGGCTGGCGGTCGCGCGCGCCTTGGCGCTCGCGGGGCGTGAGGTCATCGTCCTGGAAGCCGCCGATATGATTGGAACGGAAACCAGCTCCCGGAACAGCGAAGTCATCCACGCGGGCATCTATTATCAAAAGGACAGTCTGAAGGCGCGGTTCTGTGTGGCCGGTAAAAAGCGATTGTACCAATACTGCGCGGACCACGGGGTGCCGCATCGAAATTGCGGCAAACTGATTGTCGCGGTGAGTGAAGATCAGGTCGCCTCCCTGCATGGCATCCAGAAGAAAGCCGTCGACAATGGCGTGCCTGATCTGGAATTGCTGTCTGCCGCCGACGCCATCGCGATCGAGCCGAAGCTGTCTTGTCTTGCGGCGTTGCGGTCGCCCTCGACGGGCATTATCGACACGCATGGATTGATGCTCGCCTTGCAAGGCGATGCGGAAGACGCCGGTGCCATGGTCGCTTTTTTGAGCCCGGTCCTCGGCGGCGTTGTCGAAGACGGGGGCGTGACGCTCGATGTTGGCGGCGATGCGCCGATGCGTCTTAAATGCCGGACGGTTGTGAATTGCGCGGGCATTCCCGCGCCGGATATCGCCGGGCGCCTCAAAGGATTTCCGGCTGAACATGTTCCGACC
Organism: Alphaproteobacteria bacterium; assembly: GCA_047631095.1. Classification (GTDB taxonomy): domain Bacteria; phylum Pseudomonadota; class Alphaproteobacteria; order UBA8366; genus JABJJH01. Next base: position 13,054 of record JBLHZD010000042.1, on the reverse strand, counting down.
ACCTATTTGACCAAAGGCAATTATTATTCATTGGCGGTGAAGTCGCCGTTTTCCCAACTGGTGTATCCGGCGCCGACCTCGGCATTTTTAGGCGTGCATATCAGTATCGATCTGGGCGGGCAGGCGCGCTTTGGTCCCGATGTAGAGCATGTCGATTCCATGGACTACGAAGTCGACCCGAGCCGCTCCGCAGGGTTCTATGAGGCGGTGCGGCGGTATTGGCCGGGCCTGCCAGACAACTCATTGAACCCGGCGTATTCCGGCATTCGTCCGCGCATCACGGCGCCGGGAGAACCGCTTTGCGACTTTGTCATTCAAGGTCCGTCAGAACATGGAATTCCCGGATTGGTTAATCTGTTCGGCATTGAGTCGCCGGGGCTGACCAGTTCGATGCCAATCGCCGATTATGTCGTTGAGATGCTGGCGGGATAATCAAACGCCGGATGGAAAATCCAGCGTTGGAAAACCCAGCGTTCCCCGTGGGTCTGAAATGACGATTGTTTCCTGGGCGAAGGGGGTAAATCCTACTTTCTGATACAACGGCAAGGCGGCGGGATGATCCAGATTGCAGGTGTGTATCCATACCCGGTCCGGCTCCCGGTTCCATGCGGATTCCAATGCCCAGTCGATCAATCGCCCCCCTAATCCGCGACCGATGAATTCTGGCATGAGCCCGAAATAAGCGATTTCAATATTTGGCATGTCCCGGCAATCCAGCTCGACAAACCCGGCGGGGACCCCGCCGACATGCAACACATAAATAAAATCCTGTTCGTCATGTATGATCGCACTGAGCGTATCGTCGTCCAGACTTCTTCGTTCATACCACAGCCACTTGGCGCCGACGGTGTTGTACAGATACCGGTAAAACGAGATGGTTGGCCGTTCTGCTCGCAGCAACATGAGGGGATTGTTGAGCGTGGGCGGTGGTTTGGGCGGGCGCGTTGGCCGGGCCGTCATTTCCAGTGACGTCGTCGTCACTGAAAAACCCAATTGTTCGCTTCCCTCCGTCATCCCGTATTATCCCCCGGTGACGATTGGGGTGTCCGGGCGCCCGCCCCATTCGGTCCACGACCCGTCATAGACCGCTGAATCGGTTTTTCCAATCAGGTACAGTCCGAGGGACAAAACGCAGGCGGTGACGCCCGACCCGCACGATGTGATCAAGGCGCCAGAGCGGTCCACGCCCGCGGCGTCAAAAAACTCGGTGATTTCGCTGGCGGGCCGCATCGTCTTGTCTTCCTGATTGACCAGATTGACGAAGGGCGTGCTCAACGCGCCGGGCATATGACCGGAGCGCATCCCCTCGCGCGGTTCGGGTTGTTCGGCGGTAAAGCGCGCGGCGGCGCGGGCGTCCAGAACCTGGGCTTTCGGCGCGTCGATATTGGCCAGAACATCGTCAACGCTGCGAACCAGATTGGCGTTAAAGTTTGCGGCATAGGCGCCAGCGCCAGGCGCTTTGGGTGCATCGCTGACGGCGCGGCCCTCGCTCAGCCATTTTGGCAAACCGCCATTCAGCACCGAAATTTTCTGATGCCCGAAGATGCGAAACATCCACCAGGCGCGCGGCGCGGAGTTAATGCCGTGAACGTCATACACAACAATATGGTCGTCGTTTGAAATACCCAGCGCGGCGACCTGTTTGGCGAACTGGTCCGAATTCGGCAACATATGGGGCAGGGGATCGTCGTGATTCGAGATGTCGTCGACATCGAAGAAGATGGCGCCGGGAATATGGTGGCCGGGAAATTCCTCTTTCGCGTAGCGGCCTGCATTGGGCAAATGGGTGCTGGAATCAAGCACGCGCACATTGGCGTCGTTCATATGCGCGGCCAGCCAGTCAGTATCCACCAGCGCGTCCGGGTTTACGTAGGTCATGATGTCGTCCTCAATTGTCGAATACGATATTGACGCGGCGGTTCCGCTTGCCCTTATTCTCAATCTTTGAAACTCGAATTTTACCGATTTCACCCGTGCGCGCCAGATGCGTTCCGCCGCAGGGTTGTAAATCCACGCCCTCAATATCGAGCAGGCGGATTTTACCCGCATTGCGCGGGGGCTGGACGGACATGGTGCGCACCAGTTCCGGATTGTCGTCCAGCTCGGCTTCGCTGATCCAGCGGGTCGCGACCGGGATGTCCTCGTCAATCAGGCGGTTGATCTCGGTGGTGATGGACTCCTTGTCCAAGGACCCGTCGACAATATCAAAATCCAACCGGCTTTTCACCGCATTGATCTGCCCGCCGGTAACGCCATAGGGCACGGCGGCGCACAGCAAATGTAAACAGGTGTGCATCCGCATATAGGCGTAGCGCAATTCCCAATCGATCTCGGCGGTCACCACATCGCCCGCTGCGACGGACGGCGCGCCTTCGGCCGGAACATGCACGATGTCTTCGGCGCCATCGCCCTTGACCGTGGTCACAATCTCAACGGTTTCGCCGGACGCCAACCGCAATACGCCCTTGTCGCCCGGTTGCCCACCGCCTGCGGGGTAGAACACCGTGCAGTCCAGCAGAACGCCGCCGCGATCATTGACGCCCGTTACCGTCGCCTCGCAGGACTTTTGATAGGAATCGTCGCGGAAAAGCTCTTTGGTCATAGCTTGGTTTCCGGTCCTTAAATTTGGGGGAGGCCCCCATAATCATTAGCATCGGTTAGGGTTGGTTAACATTCATCGCCGTGGGGTGTAATTACCGCAGCGGCACAATAGGAATATATTACTCACAGGGTAAATTTCAAGGGACGTCCCGACCTCAATCCATCCAGTCCGGCGTCGGCAGATCCTTGCTGCGCAGGAATTCGGGATTATAGAGTTTTGTCATATAGCGCGTGCCGGAGTCGCACAGAATCGTAACGATGGTATGTCCCGGACCCATTTCTTTGGCCATACGGATAGCGCCGGCGACATTGACGCCGCTGGACGCGCCGAGGCAAAGCCCTTCTTCCTTCAGCAGGTCGAAGCAGGTGGTGACGGCCTCTGCGTCTTCGATCCGGTAGGCGTCGTCTATGGGGGCGCCGTCGATGTTGCCGGTGATGCGGCCCTGTCCGATGCCTTCGGTGATGGAGCTACCTTCGGATTTCAGTTCGCCGTTTTTGAAATATTCATACATGGCGGCGCCGGGCGGGTCGGAAACGGCGGTGACGATGTCCTTGTTTTGATCCTTCAGATACAACGCCATGCCCGCAAGCGTGCCGCCGGTGCCGATGGCGCAGGTGAAGCCGTCGATTTTGCCGTCCGTATCCGCCCAGATTTCGGGGCCGGTGGAGCGAATATGGGCGTCGCGGTTGGATGGATTATCCCATTGGTTGGCGTAAAACGCGCCATTTGGTTCGCTGGCCGCCAATTCCGCGCCCAGACGCGCAGAAACCCGGACGTAGTTATTAGGGTCCTTGTAAGGGGCGGCGGGCACTTCCTTTAACGTCGCGCCGCACAACCGCAGCATGTCTTTCTTTTCCTCCGACTGGGTTTCCGGGATGACGATCAAGGTCCGGTAGCCGCGCGCGTTGCCCGCCAGCGCCAGGCCAATGCCGGTATTCCCGGCGGTGCCTTCAACGATCAGGCCGCCGGGTTTCAAATCGCCGCGTTTCTCTGCATCGAGAATGATGTGCAGCGCGGCGCGATCCTTGACCGATCCGCCGGGGTTCAGGAATTCCGCCTTGCCCAGGATCGTGCACCCGGTGATTTCGGAAGCTTTTTTCAATTTGATGAGCGGGGTGTTGCCCACCGCGTCTACGAACCCGTCGCGTACCGGCATGAGTATTACTTTCCTTGGTGGCTAGGGGGAGACGGGCACCGTCGGAAAACGGTGCGCGCTCCCAGTGATCAAGTAACTATTTTGAAGCATTCCAGCGTCAAGGGGTCAAGTAAATCGACGGTGAAGCTCATCACGATTTAACGCAAGCCATTGCGCGGCGATGATCCCGATCGAGCTTGTCATACTTCCGTCGGCGATGCGTTTGAGCGCATCATCCGTCGACTCGGCGAAGACGCGGATATCTTCGCCTTCTTCGGCAACGCCATGAAAACCGCCGACTTTTTCGGTCGAGACTCGCCCCCAGAACAGCGCGACGACTTCCGAGCATCCGCCCGGGCTGGGGTAAAAATCCATGATTTTCTCAATGTCGAGAAGCTCACAGCCGGATTCTTCGCGGGCTTCGCGGATGGCCATTTCCGCTGCGGATTCACCCGCTTCGATGATCCCGGCGACAACTTCCAGACTCCACGGATTCTCGTCGCCCGCCGCGTACATGCCGCCGCGGAATTGTTCGATCAGAACGATCTCGTCGCGAATGGGGTCATAGGGGATGACCGCCGCGACAGGATTGCGCACCAGAATCTCGCGGCTGAGCTGTGGGCTCCATCCGCCTTCGAACAATCGATGACGGAACAGGAAATGCTCCATGCGGAAAAAGCCGTCATGCAGTATTTCTCGCCCGTCCAGCTCCACGTCGTTTCGGTCCATGTATTCCTCGTCAGAAGCTCGAAAATGAATATTCTGCGCTTGTGTATACTGTATGGCGGTGGATGAAACAAAATGAGGACCTTGGCGTGAAACGAATTGAGGGCGCCCATCCGGCTATTTCCGACTATCGCCGCCAGTATGAATCCGGCGTGCTTGATCGACGTGGGTTTTTGCAGGCGGTGACGCGGTTGGGCGTGTCGTTTGGCGCTGCGATGGCGGTCGTCGGCGCAACGCCGGGGACGGGGTTGGCGGCGGAAAAGCCCCGCAAAGGCGGTAACTTACGCGTGTCGATGAATGTGAAGGACTCCAGTGACCCGGCGGTATTCGATTGGTCGGAAAAAGCCAATGCGGTTCGCCATATGTGCGAACCCCTGGTGCAGATCGGCGCCGACAACATCGCGCGGCCCCATCTGGCGCGCAGCTGGCGAGCCTCGCCGGATTTGAAAACCTGGACGTTTAGCCTGCGTCAGGGCGTGACCTGGTCAAATGGTGATTCGTTTGGCGCGGATGATGTGGTGGCGACGGTGGAGCGGTGGCTCGATCCGCAAACCGGCTCGTCCAATCAGGGGCGGTTCAGCGCGATGACCCAATTAGTGAAAACCGGAAAAAGGGATAAGGACGGCGAACCAGTGATGTCGCGCGTGGCGCGCGCCGATGCGGTGGAGAAACTAGACGATCATACAGTGCGGTTTCATCTCGCCCGGCCAGATTTGTCGTTGCCGGAAAGCCTCGCCGATTATCCCGCGCTCATAACCCATCGAAACTTTGCGCAAGACGGCGCCGATCTGGTGAAAAAACCGGTCGGCACCGGCGCCTTCACCTTGCGGGATTTCGCCGTGGGTGAACGGGCGATACTGGCGCGCCGTCGCGATGCGCCCTACTGGGGCGGTGACGTTTATTTGGACCAGATTACCTATATCGATCATGGGGATGACCCTGCGGCTGAAATTGGCGCATTGGCGTCGGGGCAGGTTGACGCAAACCACCAGACCAGCGTTGAGCAAGTGGACACGATCCGCCATCTGCCGAATTTGAACTTGTTTGAGACGGTGACGGCCCAGACCGGCGTTGCGCGCATGAAAGTCACCGCCAAACCTTTCAACGACAAGAATATCCGCAAGGCTGTGCAGGCCTGCATCGATCATCGTCGCTTGGTGGCGGTCGCGTATCGCGGCAGGGGCGCCGCAGGCGAAGATCACCATGTCGCGCCTATTCACCCGGAATACGCGCCGCTGCCGCCCGTGAAACAGGATTACGCGGCGGCGAAACGCTACCTGGCCGCCGCCGGTCGCCCCGATGGCGTAAAACTGACGATTGATTGCGTCGCCAACCCCGCCTGGGAGCAAAATGTCTGCAAGGCGCTGGTGGAAATGTGCAAGCCCGTTGGCATCGTTATCGCGATCAATATTTTGCCGGGCGGCGCCTACTGGGACCGTTGGCTGACCACCCCGTTCGGGTTCACCTCCTGGACTCATCGCGCGTTGGGGGTGCAGGTGTTGAATTTGGCGTATCGCACCGGCGTCGCCTGGAATGAGACCTCCTACGCCAATCCTGAATTCGACGCGTTGCTGGATCGCGCGGGCGGGTTTCTGGATCCAAACGATCGACGCCAATATATGGCGAAAGCCGAAGCGCTGTTACAGGACGACGCGGTGATCGTGCAGCCGTTCTGGCGTTCGGTCTTTGTGGCGGGCAACAAGCGCGTACACGGCTTGTCGGCGCATGTCGCGCTGGAGCACCATTTCAACAAGGTGTGGCTCGCGTGATATGATTTCATTCGCCGCCAGACGACTTGGTGCCATGGCGCTTACGATGTTGGTGGTGTCGGCGGCGGTGTTTGCGCTGCTGGAATGGACTCCGGGCAATGTGGCGACCATGGTGCTGGGGCCTTACGCCAGCGACGAGCAAAAGCAGTTTTGGCTCGGCGCGCACGGATATCTGGACCCCGCTTGGCGACGTTATCTCGACTGGTTGGGCCGGTTCGTTCAGGGCGATTTCGGCGACTCGATCCGTTTCAAGGTTCCCGTCGACGAAATTCTATGGCCACGCTTGGGCCGCACGGCGTTGTTGGGGGCGGCGGCGTTGGCGATTATTGCGCCGCTATCGCTGACGCTTGGCGTGCTGGCGGGGATGCGCGAAGGATCAATTCTGGATCGCGTGATCTCGCTGATTTCCGTCATAACGACGTCGATACCGGAATTCGCCAGCGCCGTGTTGTTGGCGGGCGTATTTGTCTTTTGGCTGCATTGGCTGCCGGGCGCCAGCACCATGAGCGCCGGGTTTGATCCCCTTCAGCTCATTCTGCCGGTTCTCGTTCTGGTGATTTACGACTTTGGCTATGTGGCGCGCATGACGCGCGCGTCCATGATCGACGTGATGGCCGCGCCCTATATTCGCACGGCGATCCTGAAAGGCCTGACGCGGCGCCGGGTCGTACTGCGCCACGGGTTGCGCAATGCGCTGATTGCGCCGTTCACGGTGATTTTGTTGCAGGTGAACTGGCTGCTATCCGGTGTGATCGTGGTGGAATTCTTTTTCGCCTATAAGGGCTTCGGCGCGCTGCTTCTGGAGGCGGCGCTCAATCGCGATATCTTTGTTATTGAAGCCTGCGCGATGGTCGCGGTTTTTGTGGCGGTGGCGACGCAGGCCTTGGCCGATATCGGATACGCCGTGCTCAATCCTCGTATTCGCCTTGGTGGCGCGCCGTGACGGGTGTCATGACGGTTACGGGCGCCATCATCGTGGGGGTGTGGGGTTTGGTCGCGCTGTTTGCGCCCTTCCTGGCTCAGTTCGACCCAAATGCCTTGGTGACGCCTTTTGCTGCGCCGGGAAGCGTGGCGCCGGGGGGCGCGGTTTTTTGGTTGGGCGCGGATCATCTGGGCCGGGATATTTTGTCCCGGATTATCTGGGGCGCGCGGACGGTGTTGATTTATGCGCCTGTCGCGACGCTGTGCGCCTATGGGCTGGGGATCGTCATGGGGCTGGCGGCGGGGTATTTCAAAGGCTGGGTCGATGCGCTTTTGTCGTTTGTGTCGAATGCGGTGCTCGCCTTTCCAGTGCTGGTTTTATACATCCTCGTGATCACCACCTTTGGCGCATCCGGGGTGAATATTATCCTCGCGGTGACCTTCGCCAGCGCGCCCGGGATCATGCGGATTGTGCGCGGGTTAACGCTGGATTTGGCGGCGCGAAACTATGTTGCAGCGGCGGAAATGCGCGGCGAGGCGCTGTGGTGGATATTGTTTGTCGAGATCTTGCCGAACGCGCGCGGCCCGTTGATCGTCGATGGTTGCCTGCGTCTGGGTTACGTCATTATCACCATTGGCGTGCTTGGCTTTCTGGGGCTGGGGTTGCCGCCGCCCGATCCGGATTGGGGCGGCATGATTAACGAGACGCGCGCCATGGCGTTGGCGTTTCCCCATATGACGGTGTTTCCCTGTCTGGCGATCTCATCACTAGTGCTGGGGTTCAACTTGATGGCTGATGGCTTGCGCGCGCGGGAGGCCGGGGCATGACGGCGATACTGGAAATTGACCGAATGACGGTGTCCTACGCGTCAACGACCGGGGCCTATCCTGTTGTGGCGTCATTCTCGCTGTCCATTGCGCCCGGTGAGCGGGTTGGACTGATCGGCGAATCCGGGTGCGGAAAATCGAGCGTGGCGATGGCGATTATGCGCTATCTGGGGCGCGACGGAACCTTGACCAGCGGCGTTATCCGCTATCAGGGCGCCGACATGGCCATGATGTCTCCCGAGGTCCTGCGCCAAACGCGCGGCGCGGGGGTCGGAATGATCTATCAGGATCCGATGACCGCGTTGAACCCGTCCATGACGATTGGCGCGCAATTGATTGAAACGCAGCGCGCGCATGAAACGACGTCGCGCAAATCCGTGCGGGCGGCGGCGCATACCATGTTGATCGACGTCCGGCTGGACGACCCGGACGGGATCATGGCGCGCTATCCCTATCAATTGTCGGGCGGGCAGCAACAGCGTGTCGTGATTGCGATGGCCCTGTTGGCGCGCCCCAAATTACTGGTGCTGGACGAACCGACAACCGCGCTGGATCCGAGCGTGGAGGCGCGCATCGTGGATCTCATCCTCGAGGTCAGTGAAAAACACGGCGTGGCGTTGCTGTTCATTTCCCATGACCTTGCGTTGGTGCGGCGCGTTTGTGATCGCGTCATCGTCATGTATGCGGGGCAGGCGGTCGAAGCGGGACCTGCGGCGAACGTTCTCTACGCGCCGCGACATCCCTATACGGATGCGCTTTCCAACTGCCCGCCGCGACGGGACGAGAACGGCGCGGTGCATCCGCCGCAATCGATCCCCGGCCAGATGCCAGCGCCCCATGAACGCGGCGTGGGATGCTGTTTTGCGCCGCGCTGCGGCTTTTATCAGGCGGGTATTTGTGACGCGCCGGGCGCGATTTCAGCGCTTCCGGCGACGGCCCAATTTGATCATGAAACCGCCTGCGCCCGATGGACGACGATCAAATTTCAAAAACAGAAAGGCGCACCCGCGCGCACGCGCCCCGACGCGCCCGCTTGCAGGCCCCCCGACACGCCCGTCATCTTGCAAGCGCATGGGGTAAGTAAACGCTATGGCTCCGCCCACACAACGCGCGCTTTGAGCGACATTGACCTCACATTGCGACGGGGCGAAATTCTGGCGATCATTGGCGAATCCGGTTCCGGGAAAACAACGCTGGCGAAAATACTGGCGGGGCTGGAGCGCGCGGATTCAGGCGCGGTTGAGTATGACAGCGCAAATATCGGCGCGATGCGTGCGCGGGCGCGTCCGGTCGCCATCCGCCGCGCCATGCAGATGATTTTTCAAAACCCGGACGATTCCCTCAACCCGCGCTTAACCATCGGAACGCAATTACGCCGCGCTGTGAAAGCGTTTTCGCCCGATCTGTCGCGCGCGCAGGTGGCGGCGGAAAGTCTCATCCTTATGGACGCGGTCCAGTTGCCGCACCGATATGCGACGGCGTATTCGGACGCCCTGTCCGGCGGGCAAAAGCAGCGGGTCGCGATTGCGCGCGCCATCGCGGGTATCTGGCGGCTAAAGGACGGTGCGGCCGGAAACGCGGTGCTCATCGCCGATGAGCCGCTGTCGGCGCTGGATGTCTCCGTCGCCGCCGCCATCGGGCAGGTGTTTCTTGAATTGCGCCGCGCGCAGGGGCTGGGCGCGGTTTTTATCAGCCATGATCTGGATTTCGTCCGTTATTTGGCGGATTCCGTTATGGTCCTGTACGACGGCCATGTCGTGGAGCGGGGATCAGCGCAGAGCGTCCTTTCAGCGCCGCGTCATCCCTACACCAAAACCCTGCTGGACGGTGATGCGGTCGGCCGATTGGAAAGCGCGTCCGATCCCATTCCCGATACCGGGTGCCCCTTCGCGCCGTTCTGTCCGGACCGAATGGCGGCGCATTGCTTCAAGCCACCGCCATTGCGTGCGCTGGATGACGAGGGCCATGAATTCGCCTGTCATCTACCGGTCAACACGCGAGATCGTGTTCGAACGTGAACATCATCGGAATTAACGAATTGTTCCAATGGGGCGATTTTGTGTTAGCTTAAAATATGAGCAAAATGTTTTTAACTTTCGCGGCGGTGTTTTTGGCGCTTTCGGGCGCCGCCAATCCGGGGCTTGCGGATCAGGTTGGAAGCCCGACCGTCATGTCCGGCGATGTGCTGGAGGTCGCGGGGCGCCGTTTTCACTTGTATGGGATGATTGACCCCGTCAAGGATAGCTCCTCGTAGTGTAGAACAACGAAGATCTGCATCTTCCATCTCGAGATGGGAAAAATCAGCTTTGGAAAGACCCATCAAAGGTAAACGGGCCCTGTTTAACGAAGGAACAAAGCCTTGTGTTTTTTCCCAAATTCTTTGGTCTTCAGATCTTTGAGAAATAACTTCAAGCGCAGCTATAGTGTCCGAACATTCTTGAATAATTGGGTTTTCAGTTAAATTATCTCCTCGCTCCGTAACAATTTCATACGCTTTAATGGCCTCCTCTTGAGCCTCCGCATAAGGGGAATTTCGGATAAACTGGCAGAGGACCTGCATGACGGGAATATGATCTTGCTTAATTGAATCTCGGGCGACGCGACCAAGTGCGTATACCGCGCCGGTGCGGACTGTTGCGCTGTTTTCGGCCCCAAGCATTTCCACTGCCTTAGCGAAACGGTCGGTGACATGTCCGCGATCTGCGAGATTAGCTTGCCGGTTCGCGGTGTAAGCGCGCCAACTGCCTACAATAAGTGCGCCAAGCGCGACGGCGACAAGCCCAAAATTGCGAAAGACTTCGCTTCTAACAGTCTTCCCATCTCCGTTTGCACCCCAGTATTCCCAGGAAAAGAAATCGTTGGAGGCGATCGAATATATTCCGATAAAAAACGGAATTAACGCAAATGCGCAGACATAGTAAAAATTATCACGCCAGTATTTCATTTCTACAACTTAAATAAGAATTCAGGCTTCGGCGGGGGGGTGTCTCACATCTTCACCAGTTTCCGTGCCAAATCACCAGTGGCACCGCGATCAGCGGGCCGGAGGCCTGGGCGACGACTTGCACCGACAGGGTGACGCCGCGAATAGCGCCGAAGTTCTAGCGGCCGTAATATTGCGCCTGGACGACCAGCAATAAAGTGGCGCCGCCGCCGGACGGTTTGTTTGTATGGTGAAGCTCGGGCGCTGGCGCCTTTGAAGGGGCCCTCGGCTCTCCTGATCGCGACGAATGAGGTTCTAGGCCTCCCCCAGTGAAAAATAGGGTATGAATGGCACTCGCTGTCTCTTGGCGCATCGGGACACGAGATCATCGATAGCGGCCAGAAAATGTTCTGAATTGTTGTGCGCATCCCATCCGCTCCGGTCTTCATAGAGCTCGTACACAAAGAACGAGAGCGGGTTTTCCGGGGAGCGGTATGGCAGGAAAAATTTTACTTTTTCCTCGTTCATCGACGGCGCCATCAGGTTTTCGAGAATTTTGGCGACAGCATCGCCTTCACCCGCTTTGGCTTCTATCTGGATCGCCACGGCGAACCCCTTATTGAGGTTGGCTAAATTGGTCTCAAATGTTCCCATCATCGTGTCCCCCTGTTCAAGATGAGGGTTTTTAGCATAAAATTTACAACAACACTACGATGAATAACGAATTATGTTCGTAGGGGCTTTTGCGCCAAAAACACCAGCAGCCCCGCGACCAGCGCATAGACGGAAAACAGGCTGAGGGATGTGTTGTAATCGCCCGTCCAGTCGCGCAACACGCCCGCGATCAGGGGGCCGGATGCCTGGGCGAGCACCTGCACCGACAGGGTGACGCCGCGAATGGCGCCGAAGTTTTGACGGCCGTAATATTCCGCCCAGATGACCGGCAACAGGGTCGAGACGCCGCCGATGCCAAAGCCGAACAGCCCAGTTCCAACGAAGGCCTGCCACGGCGCGTGGACATTCAAAAGCACGGTGGCGCTGAGCGACATGGCGAGCGCGCCGACGAATAGGCCGAGCCGCGCGCTATAGCGGCGGCTGAACCGCCCGTAGAGCAGCCCGCTGATCGCGCCGATGACCGAAAAACTGCTGACCGCAGTGACCGCCATCAAGGGGGTTAATCCGCGTTCGATCAGATGGGGCATCTGGTGCAGGCTGATCCCCGCCTGTACGGGAAAGATGAAGACGGAAAACCCCATGAGCAGCCAGAGCGCGGGCGTGCGCAAGGCCTCGCGTCGGGTGAAGTCGGGTTCCGGCGGCGCTGTTGAAACCGCCGTCGTTGCGTCGTCGTGTCCCGAGGATGGATCGGGCGTCAGGCCGATGTCTTCGGGGCGGCGCGCGTGCAACAACAAATTGGGCGCGATGCCGACGCTGAGCGCGAGAACGCCGATGGCGATCCAGCCATTGCGCCAGTCGCCGTAACTCATGGCGACAAACACCAGCATGGGCGTGCTCGCCAGACTGATGGACAGCACCACATTCATATACGACATCGCCTCGGCCCGGCGCCGCACAAACCATTGCGCCACCGCGCTGCTGACGCCGATGTCAAAGGGGCTGGCGAAGGTCATGCGCGCGATGCAATAGGCGATATAGAACCACAACAGCGTGTTGGTTTGGGACAGGGCCAGCGCCGCCAGACCCAACACAAGGGCCGCCACGGACAGGATCAATCCGGACCCGCGCCGGTCGGCCAGCGCGCCGATGGCGGGCGCGGTCAACGCCGCCAGCAACCCGCCCAGCGAGACGGCGCCGGAGAATTCGGTGCGCGACCATTCGAACTCCGCCGACATGGGCGCGACAAAGACGGTCAGCGTCGCGACGGCGGCGCCCTGGCGCACAAAAGCGGCGCAGCCGGCGCAGCCCAGCACGACCCATCCATAATAAAACGGCAGCGAGCGCGAGAGCCGCGCGGCGTTTCTGGTGGCGATGTTCATGGGCGCAATCAGACGCGAAACAGGGCGGCTAAACAATGGAATGTTTTTTTGGGGATATTTTGGGGAGCGTGTTTGGGCGTGTGGTTGCGCGTATCGCTTTTCTTCGAAACAATACGCGCCGGTTGCGGGAATTTTGATTTCCCGCCGCGCGCATAT
>JBLHZD010000041.1:0-18147 GCA_047631095.1 Alphaproteobacteria bacterium | reverse complement strand
GACCGACAAGAACTTCGACCTGCCGTAGCTTGGTTACAATTTCTTCCGGTTTGTGCTGTTTGTTCGCCATCTTTGATCCTCCCTTTCCTAACTATACGGGTGGACCATTTCTTTGGGGGAGGACCACATCGGCATCGCCACGCTGGAGCCAGGGGAAACCGATAGTGAGGCCCTGATCAACAATGCGGATAAAGCACTCTATCAAATGAAAGATTTGGGAAAAGGCGGTTTCACCTTCTACGACCCGAACAAATAGACGCAACTTTCTGACGGGCGATAAATCTATTCGATCCGCGATTGATGCTGCGACACCATTTCCCAGCCGCCATTGCGTCGCGCGTATATTGTGGTCGAGCGCGTGGCGCCCTCGACCGTGACATCGCCATCCCTCATTCGCGCATCGGCCTTGTAGATCAGGATCCCGATATCGCCGTATAGCCGCGTCTCGACATCACTTGATGCCATGCGTTCGACCTTCAACGCGCCGGATTTGAAGGCGGCGAACACGTCCGCGCGGGTCTTCGCCTCCCCCGTAGATGACACATAGATCATGTCTTCCCCAACGACCTTGCGCAACGCCTCAAGGTCCCCCTCCAGAACGGCCTTCAATCGCGCATGATGCGCCGCGATTAAAGACTTTTGTAACGCTTCTGAATTTTCACTCATGTCATCTCCTACCATCCGGCGGCGTAGGCGGTCCGGCGCGGATCGGCGCCAGCGTGTATCACCCCGGATTTTAAATTTTTACGAAGAATGGCGACGGAACCCGCCGACCATTTTTTGGACGGCCAATATTCGATTTTGTGGCCCAACGCCGCCAAGGCGCCCCCGGCAGACTCATATAGTTCCGCCTCCAGATTCAACTGACCCGGCAAATAAGTATGCGGCAACGCCGAAGCGGGCCAACTGTAACTGGCGAATCGTGGTGAATCGACCGCCGCTTGTGGGCTCATGCCAAAAACGCTCACGTTTAAGAACACCTGCAATTGCGCCTGCCCCAGAACCTCGCTACCCGGCGATCCGAACGGCATGATGAAGTCTCCATCGCGTCGGGCCAGCATGGGGTTAGCGGACATGCGCGGGCGCCGCCCCGGCCCCACGGCGGCGGCGTGGTTTGGATCTGTATGCGCGCGAGAGCCCCATTGCGACGCGGTTAAGCCCGTGCCCGGCGTTATCGGGCCGCTTGTCACTGGATCGCTGGGCGTTGCGGCGAAGATATTGCCATGGCGGTCGATCACATCCAGATGAGACGTCTCAAACGCGGGAGTTTGTGTAGTGACGCTTGCGGGAAACGTTGAGGGATCGGGCGTCCAGGGCGGCGGCGTCCGCCCCGCCACGTCACCGGCAGGCGGCAATTCCGGCCACGCCACATCGGGTCGCAGCGCATCGCGACGGCGCGTTGTGTAATCTGCGGATAACAGCTCAGTCATCGGCACATCGACAAAATTCGGATCGCCGTAATAATATTCCCGATCCGCCGCCGCCAGTTTCATCGCTTCGCATACGCTATGAACGTATTGGGCTGAATTATGCCCCATCGCCTTCAGGTCAAAACCGTCGAGAAGATTGAGCGCCTGTAAAATCATGGGGCCCTGACTCCAGGGTCCACACCCATACAAATCCGTATCACCGAAGCGCGTTTGAGTCGGCGTCTCGATTTCCGCACGGTAATCAGCCATATCCGCCATCGTCATCAAACCGCCTTCCGCCGCCTGATGGCGCGTCATGGCCGCGGCGATATCACCTTCGTAGAAGGCAGCGCGCGCGGCCGCCAAGCCTTCAATTTGACCGCTCTTCGTCGCCTCCTCATCAACCATATATTGCAGGCTTTTCGCCATATCTGTCTGGAAAAACAATTCACCGAGCGCCGGTAATTTGCCGTTGGGGAGAAACACCTCAGCGGTTGTCCGCCATTGCTCGAAGGACGCGCGGGCGTCCGCCACTCGGTCGCGAAACATCGGATACATGGGAAATCCGTCGCGCGCAAAACGTATCCCCGCCGCCGCCACGTCGCCAAAAGACATGGTGCCGTATTTCTCCAACGCCAAAATCCAGATGGCGGGCGTGGACGGCACAACCGTATTTAACAACCCCACCGGCACGCGTCCGCCATGATGTTTGTGAAAATAGTCGCAACTGGCCGCTTTGGGCCATGGGCCGACGCCGCTGATCGTCAACACCCTGTCCTCTTTCGCCAGATAGATCATCGTCGGCGCGACGCCCGCAAAACCCGTAAACTGGCTTTCCAGAACATTGGTGGCGATCCCCGCAGCGACGCCAGCGTCGATGGCGTTGCCGCCCGCTTCCAGAATCTGCATCGCCGCCTGCGATGACCAATAATGACCAGACGAGACCGCGTGGCGCGTCGCCATAATTTCCGGTCGCGACAAATTGGCCGCCGCCAAATTCTTCGAATGTCCTTCAACCATCGCCTATCTCCTTGCGCCTGTTATCGGCGGGATTTCTCGGGCCAGAACCGGACTCCGGCTCGCGCCAGCACGCGGCCCCCGTGAAATTTTCGGCCTGACCATCCGGTCCCGACGCGCCAAACTGAATCGCATTCATGCCGCCGCCGATATGCGGCATCACCGCGGCATCATGGCCTTTTTTCGCCAAAGCCTCGCGAACCTCCAATGGGAACGCTGATTCCACTTCAACTTCCTGTCCCTACGTCCACAGGCGCGGCGCCTCAACCGCCTCCTGTACGCTCATGCAGTGATCAATCACGGCCATCAGCCCCTGCATGGCCGATCCGAATATTCGAAGTCCCCCGGGCAACCCTAAGGTCAGAACCGGCTTACCGTCCTTGATCGCCATGACCGGCGCCATGGAGGAGGTCACCCGTTTTCCCGGCGCAATCGACAGGCTGTTTCCCGGATGCGGATCAAATACATGCATATAATTATTGGGGATGACGCCGGTTCCCGGAATCATGATCCGCGCGCCAAAGGTGCTGTTGATGGTTTGCGTCATCGCGACGACATTCCCATCATTATCAGCCACGGTGACATGGGTCGTGTTTGGCGATTCCGGCAAGGCGACGCCCGGCCCCCAGCTTTTCGCGTGATCAAGGTCGATCTCGGGGCGGCGTTCATCCGCATAACTTTTGGAAAGAAGCCGCGCCACCGGCACATCCACGAAGTCAGGATCGGCGGTCGCCGCCTTCCGATCCGCGAAGGCGATCTTGAGCACTTCCGCCAGCAAGTCCAGGTTTTCCGCAGAGCCAAATCCAAGCCCGCCCACGTCAAAGCCTTCCAGAAGGTTCAACATCTGGATGACGTGCACACCGCCCGACGAAGGCGGCGGCGGGCCAACGATTTCGTACCCGCGATAGGTTCCGCGTACGGCGTCGCGTTCGACGGTACGATAGGAGTCTAGATCCGCCATCGACAACATACCGCCATGCGCGCCCATATAATCGACAATCGTCTGGCCCAATTCGCCGCCATAGAGAACCTGCTCGCCACCAGCCGCAATCGCCTTCAGGGTTTCGCCATAGGCGCCCTGAACCACGAGATCACCCAGCTTGATAGGGTCGCCCGTGGGCAAATATATTTTCGATATTTCCCCATCCAGCGCCAAATCCGGCGCGGCGTCGGACACGCATTCCACCAGATACGGCGTGGCGCGGTAGCCGTGAGACGCCCATTTGATGGATGGCGCCATGACATCGGCCAAGGACATCGTTCCAAAGCGACGCAAAATTTCACACCACGCCCGTAAATTGCCCGGCGCGGCGACCGCTTTTGCCCCTATCGCATTTTCCCGATTTTTCGTTTCCAGATAGTCCGGCATTGTATCGGAAATCGGCGTGTAGCAATCCGGCGTCGCCGCGAGCGGCGCGCGAACCATGCCGTCAATCACGGTATGGCGCCCGTCGCCAAAACGAATATGGGCCATACCGCCGCCAACGATCCCGACCATCATGGGTTCGACGACGGTCAGCGTGAAAAAGGTGGCGATGGCGGCGTCGATGGCGTTTCCGCCCGCCGCCAACATTTCCGCACCCGCCGCAGAGGCCAATGGGTTATTGGCGACGACCATGCCGCGCGATCCGGTCGCAGATTGCTTTTCGCAATCAAAGACTGTCGCCGCGCGATCCCGCCAATTGCTGCTCGTCATGAAATTTCCCCAACCACCCGTGACCAAACTTCTGTATCAGGTTAGGGCGGGGACAGGCGGGGCGTCAAAGGTCAATCTGTACAAACGGGCCCTAAATCGAATTCACCCGGCGCCCTTACCCCGCCGCTATGGATATCGGTGACGCGCACAACAACGCCTGAAAGGCGATAACGCGCGCGAATCACCGCATTGGGTTCAAACCGCGCGCCGGTCGTCTGTTGCAACCCTCCAAGGAGCGCGGAATCAACCGCGCGGGGAAACAACCGAACCGGAAGCCCGCCCCTGATCCGATGCCGCGCACGTATATGGTCCAGTTCGCGCCGTTCTGCGGGAACCGCCCGCCCCGACGCCTGTCGAAGAAATCCGCTATAGCGATCCGGGTTCAGCCGCCAGTCGGCGCCCGCCGGATCTTTGGCGCGATAAATCCGGTCATCATCGCCAAGAATGGCCGTGGTCATGCCGTAACATCGAGCGAAAACCCTGTAGAGGGCGTTTCTCTCGCTTTGCGACGCAGGCCAGGCGATTTCAATACCGGGGCCATCCCCGGCTTCCAACTGGCGCAACAGCACACGGCCATTGATAGGCGGAATTCCAGATTCGGACGGCGCCGCGATGGTTTTTGGGGAAGGCTTGGATTCGGGATCAACCGTATCGGCTGGCGCCGCGAGCGGCGGTAAGGCGATAAGCTGCTTGGGGCTTGGCGACGCCCGCTGTGCGAGCAGAGGCGGTGGCGGCGGTGGTAATGTAACGCGTTGCTCCGACGCCTCAATCACTGTCCGCGCCGGAATACGGGGTGCGTCCTTGTCTGCATCAAGAATTAGAAACAAGAGTACCGCCAAACCCAGATTCAGGAGAATTGAGACGCCGACCATAGGATTTCGGCGCGCCAGAGATTTCACTGAAGCGCGGCCTCGACTGAGAATAATTCCATGTCCTCGGCAATCGATAACAACGACCGACGCCGCTCTTCCGGTGACATCAACTCTGTATTCGGCGCGGCGGCTGATTCATAGGTCCGGCTCGCCAGCACCTCGGCGCGGCGGGCGATGACCTTCGATGACCGGGGCGCCGGGTTCTTCACGGCAGGACGGCTCGCCGCGATTTGCACCGGCGCTAACTTTACTGGCGCCGGACTTAACGATGGTGTTTTCTTTTCAACCGGCGGCGTAATTACCTTCGCCACGGCCTTTTCGGTCCGTTTTGGCCCCAGTTTGGGCGTCAGGTTTTCAGGCAACGCAGAGGCCTCAAACACCGATTCTTTTAATTTTTGAAGGGACCAATCGCCCCCGGTGAACAGATAAACCAGCCCGACGGCGACAACGATATTGAAGGTCAAAAATTTCACGAAGCGCTCCCAAGCGTATTGTTGTTTTCGTGGGTAATCATCAACGCGGCGCGTAGGGCGGCGGACACCGGAAGCCCGACAACGGTCGTCATGAAGGCCAGCGAAAAATCGGCCGTCAGATCGCGGATCACCGGTTGCACGGTTTCCGGCGTCAAATCCTGCCCCGCCAGCCCACCAATCCCCAGACTGATCCCCAAAAGAGTGAAGGTCAGCGCCAGGGTTGAGACGCCATTAGCCGCCTGAACGCCGACTTCCAGCCAATAGTCATAACGCGGCCCATAACCTTGGCGCGGCGAATCTGGCGCGCACGCCTTCATACGAACCAGGGCGAAGGCGGCGATGAAAATTAACGTCGCCAGAAGGCCCAGAAACCCGACCCCCAACACATCAAAGGACCATTGGGTGATGGCGGCGGCGTCACGGGCGGTGATTACGGCCGCGCAAGCGCCGATAAGGACAATGCCGCCCAGCACAAAACTGGCCGCCTGTGTCCCTTGCGACAGGGTTTTGAGGAGACCGGACATATCAGCGACGCCCGATTCTGGCGTTCAAAACCGTTTGCGTTGAGACGCCAATTTCCGTCATCCAGTGGTCAAGCGGGCTGCGGTTTTTCTCCGTCGACGCATGGACGAGGAAGGTTAAATCATAATTTTCAAACGCCGCGCGGACCAAAGGCGTGTTCTTGCCCAACAGGCTTTTGTCGCGAAGCACCATGCGTTCCAGATCGATTAACCGGGCGCTGGAAATCGCCCCCCGACTGCGCCGTTCACCCGGAACGATATCGCCCGACAACAAGGTGTCCAACATGATCGCGCGTTCCCGCTCCATATTTTCCAGCGCCCCCGCCCAGGCGCTCGATCCGGTCAGGACAAGAACGGCGCCGGCAATCGTGGTTTTCAATAACTTTTTCATGATGATCTCCTGATATGAATTTCAATTACCGGGTGACGAAAAAATCGAGCGCCGAGGTAAGCCTGTCCGGGTTTTGGGTGGGGGCGAGCACGGCCGTGGCGTCGCCAACCCCTTCGGACAGCGCCAGCGCGTCGAGCGACACCAGTTTGGCCATGTACCCCAGGATCGCGCGTTCCTGATCCACCAAAGCGACATCGGCTTCGTTTTCGGCGATCAACTGACGCAGGTAGTCAGCCTGGCTGACCGGGCGCCCATCGACTTCGGGCGCGCGGTTCATAGGGTGGGCGTTGATCGCCTGCGCCAGGTTTTCAATCGCCGTCAGGTTTTTGGCGTAGTCGCGCGCGTATTTGCTTTCCGCCGTTACCGAAGAGCGAAACAATTCAGCGTCGATATGCGCGGCGAATTTTTCAAACCGGTCGCGCGCCGCTTTCTGGTTCGCCGCCAACGCAATGCGCGATGGCGCCGCGCCGGTCGATTTAACGCTCATTTTTCGCAGCATCTTTTCATACAGCGTCACTTTGGTCTGCGCGCGGCGCCGCCGCAGACCCTGCTGGTCCCGCATCAGTTCCAGAAACCGTTTTTTCTCCGACAGAAACCGGTGGGTAAGTTCAAGTTTCAAATCGCCCTCAGCGGAGTCCACCGCCGCCTGCAGATCCGCCAGCGTCTCCTTTTTCAGGCCCACTTTTTGGTCCGTCTCCAACATGGCAACGCCGAGGCGGGACTTCGCAAAGTCGTTCTCCACCGCTTTCTTCAGAAAATCGCCCGGCAATTTCATCAGCTTCTCGCTCGCTTGCGGCGCCCATACGCCCGACGCCGCCAAAACGCCAACGGGCAGCGTCGTCAAAGAAAGCGCGACAGCGAGGACAAACAGTTTTGGTTTTATAGGGGTCATCGGACATTCCTTTTTGAATTTGAAGGGCTCATTACTTGTCCTTCCAATGGGCGAGACGGCGCATTTCATTTTTGACACTGCGGTTGACGTTCAACGCCGCAAATTCGCCAAACCCCATCTCCCGGGACCGGCCCAGCAACAGTTCCGTTGTCTCGATAAAAGAAGAACCGTCACGGAAGTAGATGTCCTGTTCGGGGAAGGCGCGCTGGAATTTTGAAAGCGCGTGGCGCGCCTTTTCGGAATCGCCGCCTTTCAGGTAGTTGATGACGCTGAGCGCCGCCAGGCGCATCCGGTCATCATGTGGGACGCCACGGGGCGAACTACCGAGCCCGGCCTCGCATTTCTCCATAATCCCGGCGCTGGTAAGGTAGGCGCCCGCCGCGCCGCGCTTACGCGCTTGGCGATCCAGTAAAAGCGCCTCTTCCTTACAGGATTGGAAGGAATCAACACGCATGACCTCCGCATATCGCGCCTGCCTGAAATCCGCGCCCGCCGCGTGGTTCATCGCTGGCGCGCCGCCGGTGGTGAGGTTGCACGCGCCGAGGGCGGCGAGCATCACGCCGAGTCCGGCGCTTCGAATTATATTCTTGTGACATCTCATTTCGGATCTCCTTGGTGTTTCAGAAATTCGGGATTTGGTAAATCGGTTAGACCTCGCCCCGGGCCAAGGCGCGGCGGTAACGGTTGCGCAGGCGCTCCACCTTGCGCACATAGGCGCGGGTGGCGGGGATAACCCGCGCGCGGGAGGGTGGCCCCACCGCCGAGCCGCCGTTGTAATAAGACAGGGCCCAATCGACTCGGCCCCCATAACGGTCGATCAGGCGACGCAAAAAATGTAACCCCAGTCGAATATTGATTCGCAGATCCCACAATTGATCCGCATGGATTGCGTATTCGCCACGCGCCGTGGCAGGCATGATCTGCATGACGCCGCGCGCGCCTACTCGACTTTCCGCCGCCGGGTTAAAGTTTGATTCGGCATGCGCGACCGCCAACGCCAACGGCGCCGGCACACCAAGATCAATCGCTTCGCGCACCACCATCGCCTTTACCCGCGCACGCGGCTCAATGGCGACCGCTTTTGCGTTTATCCGTGCACGCGGCGCAATGGCGACCGCTTTTGCGTTTGCATAGGACGCGGCGCATCCCGCCACGACCCCCGTCAAGCCCAATAGCGCGACGACAAATCCACGCCGGGACATTTTTTGAAGGTCGGTCATTGGGGTAATCCTTTTTGAGCGCCCAGCGCGTCGCGCCAAGCGCTGTTCAGATTGACGACGACCAAGTCACGCGCAGACAGTTTTCCCCGCGCCTTGATTACATTCTGAAGCGATGTTTCGGGATCGATGGCCAAGACAACCCGGCCCGTGTGGCGGTCGATTGTCTGGACCGACAGCGCCTTCATATCGGCGCCCAGATAAACGCCGTCATTGGCGATGACGATCAAATCATCAGGCGACGGTTTCGCAGCGCCGCCCGTCGCGTCTTCGTTTGTGGGGAGGATCGTCACAGCGGCCATCGCCCGCCCCTGTTTTCCAGCGGGCGCGCCAAAGGAAATCAAGGTCAGCACCATAATGCTGAAAAACCCCATCGCCAGCGCCAGCGCGATTTCGGTCATTGCATTGTCTTGCGGCGCGTGTCGCATGATGTTGCGTCTCCTAATACGCTGCGGCGCGCGTGTCGCGGCGCAGATTGTTGACGACCCGGCGGGTCAGCCGACCATTTAGCGGCAATGCGGAATCCTGTTGATACCGGCGCAGCGCGGCGCGCGTTTCGCCCGTCATGTATCCGTCAACGGCGCCGGGGTCGTATCCCTTCTCCAGGAGCAGCCGCTCGACTTCTTCAACCGTTGGACGATAGCCGTCGCCGCGACGCCGCGTTGGGGCGGCGACCTTGTATTCGGGTGTCTGATCGCGCGTCAGCATCGTTACAGGCCGGGCTGCGGTGCTGGCCAACAGAGCCCCGGTTTCCGGATTGATCGCCTGATAGGAAAGCAAGGTTTCGCCATTTCTGCGGCGCAATGTTCCCGCCACCAGAATATCCGCGCGCGCGTTAATCCGCAGATCGCGAATGCGGGCGTTCGTCGCGTCCGTCGACAAATCCTCCGCCTTGATGTCGCGAATAAGCCGGTCCATAGCGTCCAGCGCCACGAAACCAAACTGGCCTTTGGCCCGAGTTTGCAACGCGCGCAGCATTCGTCTGGTGTAAGCCGCCGCAATTTCCGGTGAATCCCCACCAAGCGTGCGCACCACGATGCGCGGGGCGCCGTAGCCGTTATTGGCGGGAAGGCTTTCCACCGACGCCGCGTTGAGGCCCTTCAGAACCGTGCCGGCGAAATTCGCGAATAGACGGTCGCCCGCCGCCTGCGCCGCGCCCATCGGGGCAAACCCTGTAAGAAGGAGCGCCGCGAGCACCAATGGCTTTGAAATTTTCTCAAATATTTTCATCCGACGAACTCCCTTTCCAATCCTTCCCGCGATCAATGCGTCGTTGGGAGCCAGGCCCCATCGGGCGCGCGACACGCCGTGCCGGTGGCCTTTTCTTCATAACCGTCGATGAAGACCCAGGTTGTGTATTCCCGGCAGTAGCGGCCATTGGGCTTCTGGTAGGTTTCTGTCGGGGTAATGTTGTAGCGGGCGCCCGTGTCCGGGTTGCGCCAAGCGATGGTTTGGCCCGTGGGGACCGTTTCCAACGTTGATTGCGCCTGGCGTCTATCGTTTTCCTTAATTGACTTGGACACCTCGTTGCCCAGAACCGCGCCGAGGATCGCACCGCCCAGGACCGCGACAACGCGCCCACGCCCCTTACCGAATTGCGTTCCGGTCGCCGCGCCCAAAATCCCACCGATCAAATGTCCGCCGGTGATGTCCTTTAGAAAATTCCCGCCACTTTTCGTCGAGTCCGAGCCACCATAGGAAGGTCGCGACCACCGATGGCGCCGTTGCGCCTTGCGATATTGTTTCCACTGGCGCCAATTTCGGCGGTTAACGCGATGGCCATACCCATTTCCGTGGCTATTGCCCCATCCGGGCTGGTCCGCCTGGGCGGGGGCGGGCATGGCGAGACCCAACAATGTGATCAGGCTCAATCCCATAATTGTCTGGGTCAGGACGCGCGCTGTAAATCTATGGTGATGCGCCATTGGTTCTTTCCTATTTTGCTTTATTCGTCCGGGGGCTCAAAGGCGCCGGATTACTGCGCGCGCAAGATCTGGCGCAAAATCAACTGGGCGATACTCTCCGCTTCCCGCGACCCGAGTTCGGTGGCGGCGGGCGTATAGCGATAGCCCACGGCGGAATGGCGACGATTTGACAGACGCGTCATTTTTACTTTGACGTCTCGGACATACATCTTGCCGTCGATTTCAAGTTGCAAAGAGTTGAGTCCCTGACCGATGACGTTCGCTGACCCAGGGCGCAGCCACAATACGCGGCCATCGCCGACATTTTTACGGTCCACCACGTGGCCATTCACCCGCAACTTCACCCGACCGCGGCGTTTTTTGGCGCCCAATTTCACCATTACGGCGTCGATGCGGTACCCTTTGTAATCCCGCCCGAGATCGAAAATGCGGCGCAGCGGCAACGTTATGTTTTTCAAACGTCGGTCGATTTTCTTTTTAAGAACTTTGCTGCGGGACGGTTTTTTGTAGGCTTGACACGACCAGTCCCGAGCGCCGCCATACTTGTAATCGCGATTTTGGGCGCCGTAATAGTTGGCGTCGAGATTGTTAACGCCGTGATTTTTCTGAATATAGCGAAAGCCGCCTGAGTCGGATGCCTGTGCGACACTCGCCGCAATAAGGGCGCCGGCGATGCTGGCGACGGCGAAGATAGCGGTCAATTTCTTGTTCATGATGGTTTCTCCAATCCAGGGGTTCAATTGTGAAAGTTCAATCGTGTCCATGATCGGAGTATTGCCGGCCGCCGATTTAGATTGCATATCGACGCTGTTAGGCGATGTTAATATTCTCAAATATTTCCTTACAGGCTCGCTGTTCCATATTTAGCGCGACTGTATAAAATCAGGCGTCATGACCAAGTTGCTGGCTGTATTTACGATTGTCTTCCTGCTTTGCGCCGCCGTTCCAAGCGAACGCGCAATGGCGCAAAATGGCGCGCGCGATATCACCGCGTCTTTGTCTCGGTTAAAAAATATCCCGCGCTATCAAGGCCGCGTGCTGGGCACTCATATAAAACGCGACGGCGAACGATATTTATATGAAGTTCGGATCCTGCGCCGCGATGACCGGGTTATTCTGGTCTATATCGACCCGGAAACAGGCGGCGTTGTGGGTGATTCGATCTCCAGCAATGCTCGACCATCGCAACAACGCAACAACAAGGGCCGGCCCTCAAACAATCGCCGCAACAGGAGATAACCCGGAAATGCGCGTCCTTATTCTTGAAGACGATGTGGAATTGGCGGGGCAGGTCGCATCCATGTTGCGCGGTGAGAATTTCGCCGTCGATGTCAGCCATGATGGCGAAGAAGGCATGGAAATGGGGTTCGACGAGCCTTATGACGCCGTCATCCTGGATCCCGGCATGCCCACGATAGACGGGTTTAGCGTGTTGCGGCGTTGGCGCGAAAAAGACCTCGCCATGCCGGTGATAATCCTGACCGGGTCACGCAAGGAAGTCAGCGACATGAAAGAAGGCGTTCGCGCCGGCGCCACCAACTATTTAACCAAGCCCGTGGACCTTGAACTCCTGCTCGATTGGGTGCGCGGCGTCGTTAATTCCGCAGGCCCCTCCATCCGCAAACCCGTCATCGAACATGGCCTCATCCGAATCGATACGCAGTCGCTGAAGGTCTGGCGCGACAACGCGCCCGTAAAGGTGACGCCGACGGAATATCGGATCCTACATTACCTCATGTTGAATAATGACCGTCCAGTGTCCGCCAACGAGCTGGTGGGGCACAATTTTGAAGGCGATGTCGTCAAGACCGCCAACGAGGTCCCAGTCTTTATCAAACGATTGCGCGACAAACTGGGCAAGGAAAGCATCGAGACGATTTTCGGCTATGGCTACAGGTTATCCGTGGAGTCATAAGAGATGCCCGCGCTGCAACCAAAATCTCTGGTCGGGCGTCTGGTCCTCTGGTCGATTGGACTGCTTGCGGCGTGTGTTCCGCTATTCTGGATTTTGTTTTCCGCCGCCGTCGGCGCCGTATCGCGCGACGTTGTCGATACGCGCTTGCTGGAATTCGCCGATCAGGTGCGCGGATATTGGGTCAGCGTACAAGCCGACGGGCAATCCCAGGTTAGGAACAGTCGCGGCCCGGCGCTGCGCGCCCATGCGGGCGGCGCGGATCTGGACTGGGTCTGGCAAGTTTCCGAAGGCGGAACGGTAATCCTGCAATCTGAATTGTTGGTGCTGACAAAGGCTATTTTACCCACACGCCAAGGCCTGGCGGGCGGCGCATCCGAGGCGGCGTTCTCGTTGCGAAATATCGAAACGCCCCTCGGCCCGATGCGGATCGCCGAACGCATTATTGATGAACCCCTTCCCTTTACCCGACCGGGAAAACCAGCGTCGCAGCGATTGCATTATCTGGTTGGCGTGCGCACGGAACGCTATCTGGAGTATGTCGAGGATCATGCGGCGCGGATGCGCGGATTGGCGTGGCTGGCCATCGCACCGGTCGCGTTGGCGTTGTTTGGCCTTTCGGCGGTGATCATTCTGGCGACTCGACAAACATTAGGCCAATTGACAGATGCCATGCGCGCTTATGAAAATGGTGAAACCGACCGTATCGAGGACGGTTTTCCAAAGGAATTGCAAGGCGTCGCCGACCGTTTGAACGCACTTTTATCCCATAACGCAAAGCTGGTTGAACGAACTCGAAAATATGTCAGTAAGATCGCCCATGACATCAACCATCCGCTGGCGATCATGAAGAACGCGCTTGGCGCCCCACCTGATTCGGAAAGGATCGATACGGATCTGATGAATCGGCAACTGGACCGGATGGTCGGGTTGGTGGATCGCTATTCCAGCCTCGCGCGGGCCATTGGGCCGGAGGGCCAGACGCGCCGCCTGACGTCCATCGCGGATATGCTCGACGATGTCGTCAGCGGGTTTTCCATACTGTACCGCCGTACGCCACTAACCTTCGAACAGCATTGCGAGTCCGCGCTCGCCTTCGCCATTCCACGGCACGACCTGGAGGCCATGATGTCCAATCTGGTCTCCAACGCCCACAAATATGGCGATTCCCATATCAGGGTTTCGGCGAAAGCCGGCGATGACGGGGCCCTTCGCCTGACCGTTGAAGATGACGGCCCGGGCATTCCCGAAGCCGACCGCATCGCGGCGATGAACTGGGGCGCCCGACTGGACGAAGCGCCGCCGGGGACCGGGTTTGGCTTATCCATCGTCCAGGACATCGCCGACCTTTATCAGGGGCGATTAATCCTGGACGAATCCGACCTCGGGGGGTTGTCGGCGACAGTGGAGATACCGAAGCCGACATTATCCTGAAACCGTTAGGAAAAGAGCGCCCGTACTTCCGTCAGATGTTCTTCGTCAAACGACGTAACGGTGACCACGGCGTCGTCAAAGCCAATCTCCGCAAGCGTTTCCAGCCGCACGCGCGCTTCCTCCGGGTTACACCGCAGATCAAGCTTACCGTCGTCTGAAAGCGATTTGCCGTCCCCCGTCAAGTCCACGGGGATATTGGTCGCAATCGCGCGACCGCCGCCTTCGCCGCGAAAGCGCTTAACGCCTTCTTTCAAAGTTGCGATATTGGTGAAATGGGACGAAGCGATCCAGCCATCGTATTTTTTCGCCGCGATGGGAATCCAGCGACTACCCGCCCAACTACCCACCAGAACTGTGGGACCACCGCGCATCGCCGACCACGGGGTCAGATCGACGCCGTCCACCGTTTCGCCGCGCCATAGGGCCTGCATAATGGGCAGGGCTTCCTCCAGCATTTTGAAGCGCGCCTTGAAATCAATTCCGAGCGCGTCGAAATCGGTTTCGGTCGACCCGGCGCCAACGCCCAGAAGCATCCGGTCGCCCGATAGGAAATAAGCGCTCATAATCCGATGCGCGAGTTCAATCGGGTGACGCAAGGGAACCTGAAGAATGCAGGTGCCGAGTTCAATTTTCGACGTTACCGCCGCCGCCGCCGACATTCCGCTGATCGGGTCCGGGCGAAATCGACCACGCCCGAGCGAATCAAAAAACCAAAGGCTGTCGAACCCGACTTTCTCCACAAGGCCCAGCCCCGCAGCGTAGGCTTCGCCATCCGCCGCATCTTCACTCATAATACCAAGACTTACACCCAGTTTCATGTGTCTCACTCCCTGTTTTCTGATTGTTTGAATACTCTAATTGGAGATCTGCTCGGTCAAATTTATTGATACCGAAAAGCGCCGGATACGACGCCGCACAGGATATCAGCGAAACTATTTGTGGATCTTAGAAAAACCGGCAGGGGTAGCAATTGTCACAATTTTATCATGGCTATTCCCAATCTTGCCAGCCAATATATTTAAATGATTTCAACCATGAATAGCATTTATCGCTCCGCTATCGCCGCATTGCTGTTTACATGCGTCGGCCTCAGCGGCGCATTCGCAGCAACCCCCTACATTACGGTAGCCTCCACGTCGTCCACACAAAATTCCGGATTATTTGGCCATATCCTACCCAAGTTCAAGGCCAAGACCGGCATCGATGTGCGTGTTGTCGCGGTTGGCACCGGCGCGGCGATCCGCTTGGCGCGGGCTGGTGACGCGGACGTTCTATTGGTTCATCATCGGCAATCGGAAGAAAAATTCGTATCCGACGGGTTCGCCGAGAAACGCTATCCTTTAATGCACAATGATTTCCTGATCGTCGGCCCCAGCGCGGACCCTGCCGGTATCAAGGGCGAAAAGGATTGCGCGGCGGCTCTGGCGAGGATCGCTGGCGCAAAAGTAATCTTTGCGTCACGCGGCGACGACAGCGGCACCCACAAGCGCGAACGCGCGATCTGGAAAGCCGCTGGCGTGAATCCAACCCCGCATTCGGGAACATGGTATCGGGAAACCGGGTCGGGCATGGGCGCGACCTTGAACACCAGCGCCGCCATGGGCGCCTACACCGTGACGGACCGCGGCACATGGCTGAGTTTCGAAAACAAACGAGGCTTGACGGCGCTTGTCGAAGGCGACCCCCGCCTCCGCAACGACTATCGCGTCTTGTTGGTGTCCGAAAAAAAACACCCACATGTGAAGACCGCGCTGGGTCAGGCATTTATCGACTGGCTGCTGTCCGACGAGGGCGCCGCAGCGATCAACAAATTCAAGATTAACGGCGAGGTTTTGTTCCACGCCGCACGATAGCAGCGCCGCTAGACGCTTCTCGAACACATCTTGTCGTCGTAAACCCCCAATCGACACGTACCGTTAAATTTCATCGCATTGATCTATGTCAATGCGGCGCCTTCGCCGTCCCTTGACCCTGTCCTACAGAAGAACCTGAAAAAGGTTTGAAGAACCAACGTCGATGGCGGCCAAGGTTTGAGTAGGGGTCAAAAAATATTGTGGTCGCTGGCGTTGTGCGAATTCTTCGAACCTTCGTCGCGAAATCTCCTCTACTCGGGAGCGCCGCAGCGTTAGTTCTAGGAATGTTGATGTGGGGTGGCTTCAATTGGAGCCTGGAAATTACCAATACAGAAGCCTTTTGCGTGTCGTGCCACGCGATGCGCGACTACGTTTTCAAAGAATACAAACAGACCATCCACTACAACAACCGCACCGGCGTTCGCGCCTCCTGCCCGGACTGTCATGTGCCGCGGGAGTGGATTCACAAAGTCATCCGCAAAGTACAAGCAAGCAACGAACTGTATCATTGGGTGCTTGGTTCCATCGACTCGCCGCAAGCGTTCGAAGAAAAGCGCGGAGCGCTGGCGTCACAAGTGTGGCGCGGCATGAAGTCCACCCAGTCGCGGGAATGCCGCAACTGTCACGACTCGGAATTTATGGCGAAAGCCAAACAAGCAAAACCAGCGCAGGTCATGCACGGGTTGGCCGAACGCTGGGACTACACCTGCATCGATTGCCACAAGGGCATTGCGCATGCGCTGCCCCGCGACTTCGATGCGTCCAAAATACTGGACACACTACACGACCGGTTCGAATCAGAAAAAATAGAATGCCGCCGATGCCATGTGGATATGGCCAAACCTCCGCCCGGGCAGGGCTGGTGAACTTCCTCTGGGAGGATCGACGTGAAGTTTCAATGTTAAAAGGGAGAAAACGATGAAGGGTCACCTACGAATTTTAAGCGGGCTTACGGGGCTCTTATGTTTCCTGTACGCCGGACTGGCCATGGCCGAAACACCGTCGAAAGCCGCCCTGAAAAACGGCAAGGCGCAATTCGCGGAAAATTGCGAGGCCTGCCATCAAGCCGACGCCATTGGCAGCCCCGGCATTGCGCCGTCGCTCGCCAATCCGGAGCTCTTAAGCATCTCGTCAGATAAATTTCTGATGGCGACCATTCGCGATGGTCGCGAAGACACGTCGATGGCGCCGTTTGGACATCTTGGACGCAAGAACGTCAAAGATATCGTCGCCTATCTTCGCACCCACGCCAAAGGCCCCAATATATCCGCGGAAGTTGACGCTCAACCGAAGGCGCAAGGCGACCCCCGCCTTGGCAAACTTTGGTACGATCAGATCTGCTCGACATGCCACGGTCTGGATGGCAACGGGTACGACGCGGGCGGCACCGGCACCGCCATTGGGTTACCCGGATTTCTCAATAAAGCTTCGGACGGTTTCATTCGCGAAACCATCGCCAAAGGTCGCTCCAACACGCGCATGTTGCCCTTTAAGGGGCCGGCGGCGATGGCGAATCTGACGGATCGGGAAATCGACGACGTCATTGTGTACCTGCGTAGCATCGAAAAAACCCAGTAGAGGCTGAACTCATGAAACGGATCAAAAACCACCTGTCCCGTCGCGATATGTTGAAAAACAGCGCGTTCATTACCGCCGCAGGCGCTGGCGCAGGCCTGTTTGTCGGCGCCAACCCCGAACTGGAAATCGCCTCTGCGCAGGCTCAGGACCGCGAAGAAAACCGGACCACCGCGCTGGCGCAATGCCCGTATTGCGGCGTTGGCTGCGGCACCGTTATCCAGGTTGAAAATGGCAAGATCGTCTCGATGCGTCCGGACAAGGGTCACCCCACAAATTATGGACTGCAATGCATCAAGGGGCTAACCGCCGCCGAACCGATGTATGTCGATCGGATGGAAGGCGATTCCTATGTCCGCAAAGACGTTTGGGCGGAATGGAACAAGCCGGGGCATGGCGACCTGGAGTACACAAGTACGACCAAAGGCTCCTTCCATGAAGAGCATTTCGTCCGCGTGTCCTATGAAGAAGCTTCCGAAATGATCGATCACAAGATCGCTCATTTCGCCAAGAAATACAGTGGAAACTCGATTGGACTATACGGGTCCGGCCAGTTGACCATGGAAGGTCAATATCTGGAAAACCTGTTCATGAAAGGCATCCTGGGCTCCAACACCATCGAAGCCAACGCCCGTATGTGCATGACGTCCGCTGTCACCGGTTACTTCGCCACGCTTGGCTCCGACACGCCGCCACTGGCCTATGAAGACATTGAACTCAGCGACATGATCATGCATTTCGGCCACAATGCGCGGGAATCCCACCCGATCATTTTCTGGCGTGCGGCGGATCACAAAAAGAAAAAGGACATCCCGACCGTCATCGTCGATCCCCGGCGCACCGGCACGGTCATAGGATATGAAGACATCAACCCCAAAACACGGTTCATGTCCCGATTTTGAACGGCGACATCAGCTTTTTGAACGCCATCGCGCATGTGCTGCTGAAAGACCATGAAGA
>JBLHZD010000040.1:0-18232 GCA_047631095.1 Alphaproteobacteria bacterium | reverse complement strand
GACCGCACAGTTCATTGGGCTACCGACCGCCAGCCCCCGAAGCAATCGTTACGATGGCGACAAGGCCGGTCATGCACTAACATTCAAACTGGACCATTCAATGGGGGCAGACCAATCAGTCCGATCTTGTGTCTGACGAAAACACGCTACCTTCTGAAATCAAGGCCAATATCATGAGCCTGAGCGTGTTCATCGATAAGCATACAGTTGGCGCTCTTGCGGAGCCGGATGCGGCGCGGATGAATGTTCTGATTGAAATTAACCGGAACATCGCGAGCGGTTTAATGGCGACGCCCGAACGGGAATCATTAAGTGCGCCGCAAGACCCCACTCAAGGCGTTGCACGCGGCAACATCGTCGCGTAACTTCGTTACGCAAAGTACGGTTGCTTTTTTAAATTCCAAAATATGACGCGTGGCGGCGCCGG
Organism: Alphaproteobacteria bacterium; assembly: GCA_047631095.1. Taxonomy (GTDB): domain Bacteria; phylum Pseudomonadota; class Alphaproteobacteria; order UBA8366; genus JABJJH01. Next base: position 17,805 of record JBLHZD010000040.1, on the reverse strand, counting down.
TGCTTTTTGCTGTCTTCTGCGACGCCGTCTTCAACGCCAGTCTCGTCTCAACACCAGTCTTGTCTCCACGCCAGTCTTGTCAGTTAAAACGGCTTCAAGGCCGTCATGGCGGTTGACGTGAATCCGCGCGCCTGACGTCGGTCCCTGCAGAGGGCGGCAGGCAAAAAAAAGGGGTTGGCGTTCCACCAACCCCAAGGTCACAGGGAGCTCGATTGCGGCGCGTCTATGAACATCCGCTTGTCGCGCCACATGTAACGCATTTCATGCACGTTCCATTCCGAACCAGGGTAAAATTCCCGCACTCGTCGCAGGAATCACCCTCGTAACCTTGCGCTTTGGCCATTCGCACCTGGGTGAGTTTTTCGTCAACGGCAAGTGTGACTGATTCACTGACGGAAATCGCCGTCTCAACCGTTGTCGTGGCCGCTAATTGCCCGCCGCCGCCGGAATGGCCCGGTACGGGGTTTGTCATGACGCTGACGCCGGCGCCTTCGGTTTTCGACGCCATTTTCGTAAGCGCGCCGCCCATGATTTCTGGCATCGAAATACGGGAGGAACGAAGGAAACCGGTGCTGGTGATCCGTTGAATCGCTGCGATTGTTTCCGCAGATCCCTCGGGCAGCGCGCCTTCGCGTTCGCCGCCGCCTATACTATCGGGCTGATTGTCGCTTTGCTGAACATGCGACAGGTCTTCGCGCGCGAGATAACTAATCGCGACCTCGCGGAAGATATAGTCGAGGACGGAGGTCGACATCTTGATCATGTCATTACCCTCCACGATCCCGGAAGGCTCGAACCGGGTGAACGTGAAGGCGTCGACATACTCTTCCAGTGGAACGCCATATTGCAGTCCAATGGAAATTGCGATGGCGAAATTATTCATCAAGGATCGGAAGGCCGCGCCTTCCTTGTGCATGTCGATAAAAATTTCACCCAGGCTGCCATCTTCATATTCGCCGGTGCGCAGGTAGACCTTGTGTCCGCCGACAACGGCCTTTTGCGTATAGCCTTTGCGTCGGTGCGGCAGGCGGCGTCGGGCCAGACGTTCGACCACGCGCTCCACGATTTTTTCCGATACCGCCGGGATGGCCGCCGCTGGCGTCTCCATCGCTGTTTCCGTCAGTTCTTCGTCATCGCTCAAGATGCTAGCGGACAAAGGCTGGCTTAATTTTGAGCCATCGCGATACAGGGCGTTGGCCTTCAATCCCAATTTCCAGGATTTCATGTAAGCGGTTTTACAATCTTCGACCGTGGCGTCATTGGGCATGTTGATTGTTTTAGAAATCGCCCCGGTGATGAACGGTTGCGCTGCGGCCATCATGAGAATGTGGCTGTCCATCCCCAGGCTTCTCTTGCCCCGTCGTCCACAGGGGTTGGCGCAATCAAACACCGGCAAATGAACATCTTTTAGCCCAGGCGCGCCTTCCAGCGTCATGGCCCCGCAACAAAACGTGTTGGCCGCGTCAATTTCGCGGGAGGTGAACCCAAGCGCGCCAAGGATATCAAAGCTGAGATCGTCAAGTTGTTCGTCTGAAAACTTCAGGACGTCGCGACAAAATTCTGCGCCGAGGGACCATTTGTTGAAGGCGAATTTAATGTCAAACGCGCTGGCCAGCGTTGATTCCAACGCTTCAAGAATTTCCGTTGTAAATCCTTTGGCCATCAGTGTTTCGTGATTGATATAGGGCGCGCGTTCGAGAGAGCCAAATCCCACCGCGTAGGAAACGATTTCTTTAATCGCAGCGTCGGGATAACCCAGAACACGCAGGGCGTCGGGTGCGGTGCGGTTGATGATTTTGAAGTATCCGCCGCCCGCCAGTTTTTTGAACTTCACCAGCGCGAAGTCGGGTTCAATACCGGTGGTGTCGCAATCCATGACGAGGCCGATGGTGCCTGTTGGCGCGATAACCGAGGTTTGCGCATTTCGATAACCGTGTTTTTCGCCTTTTGACAAGGCGCGGTCCCAAGCAGTCGCCGCCGCTTGCAACAAAGAATCTTGCGGGCAATTGGCGTGGTCCAGCGGTACGGGGTTGACCGTCAGACCTTCATAGCCGGTGCTTTCGCCATGCGCAGCGCGTCGGTGGTTGCGGATGACGCGCAGCATCGATTGCGCGTTTTTCTGGTATCCGGGGAAGGGCCCCAGCTCCTGCGCCATGTCAGCGGAGGTTTCATAGGCCACGCCGGTCATCAGCGCGGAAATGGCGGCGCAGACCGCGCGGCCATCGTCACTGTCATAGGCGAGGCCGGAGGACATCAACAAGCCGCCGATATTGGCGAAACCAAGCCCCAGCGTTCTGTATTCGTAGGAGCGCTCGGCGATTTCTTTCGAGGGGAATTGCGCCATAAGCACGGCGATTTCCAGCGTGATCGTCCACAACCGAACGGCGTGTTCAAAGCTGGGAACGTTAAACTGCACCGGGCCTTCGATCATGGCGTCGGGTGACTGAAACGCCTTCAGGTTCAAGGACGCCAGATTGCACGCGGTGTCGTCGAGGAACATATATTCTGAACAGGGGTTCGATGCGTTGATGCGACCAGATTCAGGACAGGTATGCCATTCGTTGATCGTGGTGTCGTATTGCAATCCCGGATCTGCGGAAGACCAGGCGGCCTGGGAAATTTGATCCCACAATTCACGCGCCGGGATTGTTTTGGCGATGGATCCGTCTCGTCGATTGATCAGATCCCAGTCGCCATCTTCCTCCAGGCACGCGATGAAGGCGTTAGTGACCCGCACGGTGTTGTTGGAGTTTTGGCCCGAGACCGTCAAATACGCCTCAGAATCCCAGTCGGTGTCATAAGTTTTGAAGTCAACTGAGACAAATCCCTGACGCGCGAACTGAATGGCGCGCTGAATATAATTTTCAGAAACCATCGCTTTACGCGCGGCGATTATCGCCTTCTTGAGAGGAGGGTTCAGTTTTGGATCGAATTGCGCATCCGCATCCTTCGCACATTCGGTGCTGGATTCGTAGCACGCGGACATCACTGAATTCAGGTGCAATTCGTTGATTTTACTGCCCGTCACCAGCGACGCGACTTTTTCTTCTTCGGTCGTTTTCCAGCCGATATATTCTTCCACATCGGGATGATCGATATCGACGATAACCATTTTCGCCGCACGTCGTGTCGTGCCGCCGGATTTTATGGCGCCCGCCGCGCGGTCGCCGATCTTCAGAAAGCTCATCAATCCCGAAGACTGTCCGCCCCCCGACAATGGCTCTCCGGAGCCGCGGATGTTGGAAAAATTACTGCCCGTGCCCGATCCGTATTTGAACAAACGGGCCTCGCGAACCCACAAATCCATAATGCCGCCTTCATTGACCAAATCGTCTTTGACCGATTGGATGAAACAGGCGTGCGGTTGGGGATGTTCATACGCGGATTCAGATTGGGTTAATACGCCGGTCCGGTAATCGACATAGGAATGTCCCTGGGCCGGACCATCAACGCCATACGCCCAATGCAGGCCGGTATTGAACCATTGCGGCGAATTCGGCGCGGCCATCTGTTGGGCCAGCATATAGCACATTTCGTCATAATAGGCGTGGGCGTCATCATCAGAATCGAAGTGACCGCCTTTCCAGCCCCAATAGGCCCAGGTTCCGGCGAGACGATTGAACACCTGTTTGCAACTGGTTTCGCCGCGAAACCGGTCTGCTTCTGGTAAATCCGTCAAGGCCTCTTCATCAGCTTCCTTGCGCCACAACCATTCGGGAATGCCCTCTTCGGCGACTTTTCGCGTCACCGCTGGAACGCCAGCCTTGCGAAAGTATTTCTGTGCGAGAACGTCACAAGCGACCTGACTCCAGTTGGTCGGCGCTTCGACACCGTCGAGTTTGAAAACAATCGAGCCATCCGGGTTTCGAATTTCACTGGTCGCCTGGCGAAAATCAATTCCGTTATAGGGCGAATCGCCTTCCACGGTGAAGCGGCGTTCAATACGCATAGATACAGTCTCCCCGACTGAATAGTGGTCTAAATTACCAGGAAGTGAGTGTCGAAACGACGTTGCCTAAAATGCGCAACCAAAATGCGCAGACAGCGCCAATCAACGCTAACGTTCCCCTCTAAAATGGCCTGGAATACTGATGCGATTCGTGACTTTTAAGGTGAACCAGCGATCGGAAATATGAGGCTGGCGTCTCGTTCACATACTACATCTAGTGCCTGATTTTATTTGGTCACAAACTCTTGAGTATTGCAATAGATTTTGTGTTTTTATTGGGCGACCTCGCCTAAATATTGTGTATTCAAATATTCGCCATGAGGGCGGCGCGATACGGGCCAGCGCATCATCGCTGGACCAAATCGCTTCTAAATGCGATATTATGGGCCGTGGCGTAATACTTTTTAGGAGCTGTGCCGGCATGACAACGGCGATTACCCTTTTCACTACTTGGCTTAAAGGTGAGCAAGTGGGCGAAGACCATTTGGGCAATAAGTATTATCACGAGCGTAAAGCGCCCGCGAAGGGACGCCGTCGTCGCCGCTGGGTGATCTATAATGGCGAGGACGAGGCGAGTCGGGTGCCGCCGGAATGGCATGCCTGGCTGCATTACACCGTTGACGAAATCGCCGTAGACGCCGGACGCCCGCATCAGGATTGGCAACAAGAGCATTTGCCGAATTTGACCGGCACCGGGCTTGCCTATCGTCCACCCGGCCACACGCTAGCCGGGGGTCGCCGGGATAAGGCGACCGGCGATTATGAGGCGTGGGCCCCAGAATAATGTACGTCGAATAATTTACGTTAATTTTGGGCGGAGATTTTTTCGTGGATGTTGAAACCCGAAATATCTGGATTGGCGCGGCCGTCTGTATCATCGGGCCGGCTTTACTTGCGATATTTTTCACCGGCGACGTGCGAACAAAGCAGATTCAGGGCTATGAGCTGACAGCCCATTACAATCGCGTTGATGGCGTCAGTGTTGGCTCCAAGGTGCTTTTGGCGGGAATCCCGGTTGGACAGGTGATGAAACAGGAATTTGACGCCGAAAGACAACAGGCGATCCTGACATTCCTGATCCAGAAAGACGTGAAGCTGCCCAACGACACCGTCGCGATGATTGTCAGCGACGGCTTGATGGGCGGCAAGTTTATAAAGCTGGATCCGGGCGGTGGTATAGACGAATTGCAGCCGGGCGATGTGTTCACTTATGTACAGGATGCGGTTCTGGTCGAATCCTTGCTGGAAAAAATTGTCCTGCGGGCGGAAGCGAAACGCAGAAAAGATAAAAAAGATAAAAATGTCCAATCCGGCGCCGGGAATTAAAATGCGCTGGTTGTGTAGGGGGCGAATATGAAACGTAGCGCGATTGAAACGATACTGGGCGGCGTGGTTCTGCTAGTGGCGTTGGTGTTTTTTGTCTTCGCCTATTCCAGTAGTGATTTACAGCCCGTCAAAGGATATTCGGTCACCGCACGCTTCAATGCGGTCGATGGGCTGACCACGGGGAGCGATGCGCGGATCGGCGGCGTAAAAGTCGGGTCAGTGACGGGAATGAGCATCGATCAGGAAATGTTTCAAGCGGTTGTGACGATGTCCATCCAGACTCAAATAAGGTTACCTGAAGACACGCTGGCGGTGGTTTCGAGCGACGGCCTGCTGGGCGGAAAATATGTACGGTTGGAGCCTGGAAACAGTACAAACCGGGTTGGCGATAAGGGCGTCCTGAAGAAGACCAAGGATGTTGTTTCGCTGGAAGAAATGCTGGGTAAGGTTATTTTTCTGGTCGCCGATGAAGGCGGAAATTGACTGTATCTAGTGTGGATATGAAGCTCGACCGGCGATCTCGACGCGCATTATTTCAACGCATTTCGATTGGCGTATTTTTGTTATGCCTCTCAATGGCGGGTATGGCGACCACCGCGCGGGTGGCGCATAGCGCTGCGGGTAATCTGGTGATCATGCAGGGCCTCGATAAAGTCACGGCGCGGGTGACGCGCTTTGAAGCGCCAATCGGCGTGACTGTTTTGTTTGGCGCCTTGCGGATTGTGGCGCGTGCGTGCGACCGGACGCCACCGGAAGAGCCGCCCGAATCCGCCGCCTATCTGAATATTGTCGAGGCGCATACGGGCGAAGCGCCGAGTGAGATTTTCCACGGCTGGATGTTCGCCTCCAGCCCGGCGTTGTCAGCGCTGGAGCACCCCGTATACGATGTTTGGGTGCTGGAATGTCAGGGAAACATTCCGCAATAAGCGGTTTATCCGCTGATAGGCAGATAGCCGACAGGCAGATAAGAGGCGAGTTATCCAACAATAGGCATATAGGTCCCGCGACCGACAGCGCATAATTTTCCATTGTCATCGGTCACGTCGATATCCACCACTGCGATGGTGCGACCAGCGCGCCGGACGGTGGCGGTTGCTGTCAAATCCGTCTTCATCGCTGGGCGCAGAAAATCGGTGCGGAAATTCACCGTTGGGACGCCGCCGCCCACTTTCATGACCAGGGCGTAATCGCCTGCGATATCAATCAGGGAGGCGATCGCGCCGCCGTGCCATTGGCCGGTGCCCGCGCCGCGTTCGAATTCGGCGCGCATCGGCATGCGCAACACAATCTGTTGCGCCGCCTGATCCATCGAGACGAGTTTCAACCTCATGAATGACATGAAGGGCGACCGTTCGAGGGCGGCCTGTACTTCGTCCTGGCTCATTTCCTGGCTCATAACATACTCCGGTTTTTTATTTTATTATCAGTGGTTTGTAATATTAAGGCTCAAGGATAACTTTACCGAACACTTCGCGATCTTCCAACAAGCGAAGCGCCTCTCGGGCTTCGGTCAGCGGGAAGGTCCGGTCGATTGCGGGCGTCATACGGCCATCCTTGATATAGTCCATGAGCTGAACAAGATCGTCGCGTTCCCAGCTATTGGACCCAAGAACCTGTAACTCGAACGTCCAGATATAACGAATGTCGGTCTTGGGATCGTATCCGGCGGTCGCACCGCAGGTCATCAGTCGTCCGCCGACCTTCATCGATTTCAACGATGGAACCCAAGTGTCGCCGCCGGTAAAATTAACAACCATATCAACACCGCCACCACCGCGCCGGTGGGGTTTGCCATACATACCCCAGACTTCTTTTTCGAAGGCTGTGTCCACGTAATTAATACCGTGGTCCGCACCGTATGCCTTTAATCGATCCAGCTTGTCCTGGGAACTCGCGCAAACGACGACTTCCGCCCCCGCCATTTTGGCGAGCATGACGCAACCGGTGCCGACGCCGCCGCTGGCGCCCAGAATCAGACATTTCTCGCCTTCGGAAACTTTGCCAATCGTCACCATCATCCGGTGCGCCGTGCCATAGGCGACGGGCAGGCTGGCGGCCTCGGCGAAGGTGACGCCGTCGGGAATGCGAATTAACTGATGATCGGGAACCCGGCAATATTCCGCCAAACCGCCATGAATCGTTTCGCCGACCAAGCCGCCTTCGACCCGGTTGCGCGGATCGACCAGCACGCGGTCGCCAACGGACCATCCGCTCACGTCGCCGCCCAGCTCGGTGATGACGCCCGCAACATCCAGCCCGCAGATCATCGGCATCTCGATCTTGATGCCGGGCATGCCATTGCGCGTAAAGATATCGTGGTAATTTAACGAGGTCGCTTTGACGCCGACGATAACGTCCCCCGGCCGTGGCGTGGGATCGGGAAAGTCCGCTTCATAAACCAGAGATTCCGGTCCACCATGTTCGCGCAAAACCACAGCACGCATATTATTTCCTTTGAACTATCGGGTTGAGATTGAAATTGAGAGTGAGGCGTTAATTTGAACTTACGCCTGAATGAAAGATATCACGGGACCCTTGGTGAATTCCGGTCCAATCCAGATCGCGGGGTAGGGGTGGTCCTGATACGTCACGCCCTGTCCCTCCAGATAAGTCTTGGTTGCGGACAAATCGGCGACTTCGAAACCGAAACCGGCGACATAGGGCGTGGTGGGCGGCGTCACCCCCGGCGCCCACGATTCCATACCCTTTTCGCTCAGGATGTATACGCGCCCGCGTTCCATCTCATAGGCGGAGAATTCAGGGTTGAGGTCTTTCGGCGCGCGACCCAGCAATTTGGTGAACCGTACGCAAGTGTCGGCCTTGTCGGGAACGCAGAGCGCGACTTCCGCCAGTTTCACCGCGCCATTGGGGTGATCCATCAAATGCGGTTGCCAGATGACATCGGGCGTTATGTGCTCGATAAAAATCAGCTTGGCTTCGGGCATGACCGCCCGGTCCACATAGATATTGCGGAATTGGGCGAGCTTTTGTTCCGCGTTGTCGGGACCGAAATCGGCCATACGCTCCAAGGCGGCGGCGGGGCTGACCCCATCAATGCGCGCGCTGAGCGCGGTATAGGCCGCGTCCGCTTCGCCGCTGCCAAACGCGACGATATGCGCGCCTTCATATCGATCGAGAAGCGCGTTGGCGGAACTGTACAGGTTTGGATCGGTGATCCCCAAAATCTCAAGGTAGCCGTCGCGGAACATGGCGCAGTGATTGCCCGAGCCCCAGGGCGTCACCGGGCCGCCTGGCGTTTGGGAGCCGGAATGGATGCTGCGGGTGGTCAAGGTGAATCCAAGGCGGCGATAGGCGGCTTCGCCTTCGTCCAGGCTGTGTACGGCGACGCCGATATGGTCCAGTTGCAGGTCGAGTTCAGACATTTTGGTCTCCCTATTGCGCCAGCACGTCGATTGCGGCTTTGGTCAGTAGATTGCGGTCAATCTTGTTGGTGCCCGTCAGGGGGAACGCGGACATGATTGTCACCGTGCGGGGATGTTGATAGGCCGGGCCATTCGCCAGCGCAAATTGCTTAACGACTCCCTCATTCAAGGCGGCGCCGGTTCGCGGCACGACATAGGCGACCGGCTTGAATCCCTTGATATCGTCGGGCACGGGGACGACGCAGGCCTGTTCGATATCGTCATGGCGTTCGAGCATTTTTTCGACATCGGAGGGATAAACATTTTCGCCGCCGCAATTGAACATATCGTCCGTGCGTCCGACGAAATAATGAAAGCCGTTTTCATCCCGGCGCATGACATCGCCGGTGATGTACCAGCCGTCATCGGTCATGGCCTCGGCCATTTTCGCCGCCATGTTGTGATAGCCCGGCGTTAGCGATGGGTTCCTGCAATGCAGAACGCCCTGCTCGGCGTCGACATTATCGCCATCCACTAATCGAGCGGTGTCTTTGGAAATTGGATACCCGACGGAGACTTCCGGCTGCTTGATCCCGTCGGGATGGGGGCCATAGACGAGCGGTCCGGCCTCCGTCGTGCCATAACCGTTGGTGATCTCGGCGTGGGGCAGGGCGGCGCGTAAATCGTCGACAAGTTGCTGGCTGACCGGCGCGGAGCCCATGCGCACAATGCGGACCGAGGAAAGGTCTGTCTTCGCCAGCAATTCCTGTTCGCGCACGACCATCGCCATCATGGCGGCGACGGATGTCAGCCAGGTTACCTTATAGTCCTCAACGGCTTTGATGTAGGCGGGGGCGGTGAATTGCGGTAGTAACACGACGCATAAATGAGCGACCATCGCGACCTTGGAAATCGCCAACCCGTTCATGTGGTACAGCGGGGCTGCGACGATCAGTCGATGATCCGATGCGGGGCGCTTTTTCGTGCGCTGCTCGACGACCCAGATATGCCCCTCATGGGTCAGGGGAACGCCCTTCGGCCGCCCGGTGGATCCGGACGTATACAAAAACATGGCGACCTCGCCGGGCGCGGGATGAACCGCGTCGAACGGGCCGGGGTCGCAAAAATTCTGGAACGCGGGCCCGAATTCGATGGTGGTTATGTCGTCTGGCGTTTTCGTAGCGTTCTCCGCATCGACGAACACCAGCTTGATGTCAGCATCGCGCAAAATGTAGTCGACGGTATCGCTTGGGAATTTGAAATTTATCGGCACGGAAACCATGCCTGCTTTCATGGCGCCAAAATAGGCGGCTAGAAATTCCATGCGATTGGCGGACAGGATCGCGATGCGGTCGCCGCGTTCTAGGCCCTGCGCCACAAGACCGCGCGCCACGGCGTTCGCCGCCGCCTCGATAGCGCGAAACGTATATTGTTGCGGCGAATTCGGGTCTTTCAGATCGATGAGCGCGATTTTTTCCAAATCCGCGTCATGATCGATAAGGTCGCCTAGATTGAATAGATCGGCCATCACCGTCTCCACTTCTTACTGCAAATCGCGTCAGGAGTCCGGGTCGGCCAAATCCATGGCGGCCAATTCGCCGAGCGTAACGGGTTTGATCGGGGGGCGTAGTCTGAAATACCCGACTTCAGGGACCGTAACGCCTTGGCTCTCGGCGATCAACTCAACCGCCGTCGGGCCGCAATTTCGCCCCTGGCAGGGCCCCATGCCGCAGCGGGTGAAGGATTTTAGCTGGTTGGGTCCCATAACGCCCTGGGACACGGCGGCGCGAATATCGCCTGCGGTGACTTCCTCGCAGCGACAAACAATGCTGTCGTCGTCGCGCGGCGTGGTGAAGGCCGGGGCGTAGATGCCGTCGAGCAAGGGGCGAATAGATAAATGCGCCCGCATCGCCGCTCGAATTGGGCGCGCCGCCGCGTCCCGCTCGGAACTCGAAATCCGACCCAATTGGCTGGCGGCGCCGAGGGCGGCCAAACGTCCCTGATATTCCGCAACGCGCGCGCCGCCAATACCCGATCCGTCCCCGGCGACGATGATTGCGTCAATCGACGTCTGTCCCCATTCATCGCGGATGGGCCGCCAATATCTCTGGGGTTCGACCCATTCATGGTCGCACCCAACTTGCCGCGTCGCCTGAACATTGGGGATAACGCCGTCATGAAGTAATAAAACGTCGATTTCGAAATCGAGCGGCGCGCCATTTGTCTTGCAGCGCACGGATGTCACCCGATCATCGCCCTGCGCTTCCAATTCTGTAATGCCGCTGTAGATCGGAACGCCGGTATTGCGAATAGCGCGCCGCATGGCGAGGCCGCGCCGCAAATAGGCGCTGCCGGACAAGGCTTTTGGCAGCGCGCCGACATTTTGGATATAATCGCGTTTGCGCGTAGTCTCCAGCAAGGCGGCGACATCAGCGCCGGCGTCCAAAAGCTGTTTAGCGATCAGCATGGCCAAAGGCCCGGCGCCGGCGACGACGACACGGCCCGAGGGCAGCATGTCAGAAGATTTCAAGAGTGTTTGCGCGGCGCCCGCCGTCATGACGCCAGGCAGCGTCCAGCCTGGAATTGGGACGGGGCGCTCCATGGCGCCGGTGGCGAGAATGACGCGCGCGCCCTTAACGGTATGCGCCGCGCCGTTGAGCGAATAGGCGATGGTTCCGTCCGGATCGATGCGCCAGACGGTGGCGCCGGGTTGATAGGTTGTCGTTGAGGCGCGCGACGCTGCCGCCAGGGCGGCGCCATAGGTATATTCGGGGCCCAGGATGGCGCATAATGCCGGGTCGTTTTCGTCATTGTGTTCGATGTTTCGGTAAATCTGGCCGCCGGGCGCGGGCTGTTCGTCCAGTAGTAAAACATTCAGGGCCTGTTCCGACGCGGCGGCGGCGGCGGCGAGACCGGCGGGGCCGGCGCCGATTATGATGACGTCAACCGGTTCAGTCATGGCTCGCTTCCTCGTCGATGGAGTCCGGCAGGGCCGCCATTAAATCCTGACGGCGAATTTTCATGCCGTCGCGCGCCAAAACCATGCAGGCCTGTTGGTTTTCCGCGCCATCGATCTCCATCAGACATTCGAAACAGACGCCCATCATGCAATAGGGCGCGCGCGGGGCGTTCCGGACGGGGGTTCGTCTTGTATGCCCCAGATCCGCCAGCAATACGGCCGCCGCGACGCTGTCCGTGGGGCGGCATGAAATGGCCTCGTCCTCGAAATAGACGGTGATGGTCTCCCCATCGCCAGAATTCCCGGAATTTACCGTGTCGTTACGCCGCCTGTACATGAAACCTGCTCGCGCTGAAATGATCAAAGTTTTCGGGTTGTTCGCCAGTGATAATCCATTTGGAAACCAGCTTGGCGTTTACCGCCGCCAAGGTGACGCCGCTATGGGAGGTGGCGACATAGGCGCCGGAGTGGCTTTTGGATTCCTCGTATATGGCGCATTTATCCGGCGTTAAAACCCGGACACAGCCCCAGTTTCGCACCAATTTTACGCGGGCGAGTTGGGGAAAAGCCTGCACCGCGCGCGCGGCGATGTTTTGCGTCACAGTCAACGAGGTGCCGTCGTCAAAGCCCAGATCCTCTTCGGAACTGCCGAGCTGGAATCCACCTTCGTCTGTTTGCCGGACGCCGTTCAGGGGCAAAGGCAAGTTCTGCTGAATACGCTCGGTGATGAGCACCTGACCGCGTTGTGGTTCGATGGGCGCGCCGATTCCCAGGCTCGGGGCCAGGCGGCTGATGCCATGTCCCGCCGCCAGCACGATCTTTGGCGCCTGGAAACGACCGTTCGAGGTGTGGGCCGTGAACATCCCGTTTGTATGATCGATGGAATCAACGGTGCTGCGCGACCGATAGCGCCCGCCGGTTTTCACAAAACCCGCGTGGAGCGACCGCAGAAGCGCTAAGGGGTTTACGTCGCCGTCATGGGGGCAAAAGGAAGCGCCGCTGACAGCCTTGCCCAGCTTTATGTTGGGGAAGAATTTCTGTACTTCTGAATGGTCAATAATCTGGCAATCGTAACCGGTCGGTCCGGCCTGTTGGCGCATCTTGCCAATATCGAGTTCGCGCTGCTCGACTTCCTTGTCGCCCATCAACAAGGACAGCCCGCCTTCATTTCGGTGCGCAAACGTTTGGCCGGTCAATTCTGTGATCTCATTCGCAAAGGCGCCGTAGAGCTGCGCCGATTGGCGGCTCCAATCTGAATAACGTTGCAGCCCCATACCCTTTGACTGGACCCAGACCAAACCGAAATTGCCGCGTGCGGCGCGCAGCGCATTATCCGTTCCGTCCAGCATCACCGTATCGGCGCCATCGCGGGACAGGCCATAGGCGATCGCGGCGCCGAACATGCCGCCGCCGACCACGATAACATCGGCTATTTGTATAGCGCCGGTATTGATTTTTGTTCTCCCTGCTCAACGCGACAATGTTTCAGCACCGCGTCGATATCATCAAGCGTGTTATCATGATGGAAGAGGGCGTCTACTTTCAAGGCGTTCGATAAAAGACGACGATATTTATCGCGGGTAATCTCAATCGCGCCGAATTGCTGCAGATGGTCGGTGATAAATTGCGTGTCGAGCAACGTGTATCCGCCGCCGCGCAAACGAGTGATAAGGTGAACCAGCGCCACTTTGCTGGCGTCGCGGGCGCGGCTGAACATACTTTCACCGAAAAATACGCCGCCCAGCGATAACCCGTACAACCCGCCGACCAGTTCACCGTCAAAACGGCATTCCACGCTATGGGCGTGCCCCATCCGGTGCAGCGCGGTGTAGAGCGCTATGATACGATCGTTAATCCATGTTTTGGATCGACCACTGGTGCTTTCCGCGCAGCCTTCCATGGTCGCTTCAAAGTCAGAATCATAGGTGATTGTGTATTTACCGCTGCGCACCGTACGGGCCAGGCGTTTTGGCGCGTGAAACCGGTCGAGGGGAATGATCCCGCGCATGCGCGGATCGACCCAGAATAATTCAGGGTCGTCTCGATCCTCGGCCATGGGAAACACGCCCAGAGCGTAGGCGCGAAGTAGAATATCCGGCGTCAGCTCGAGCATTTCCATGGATAATCAAGCGCCATACGGTGACGGGAGGGCTTAAGGCCGGAAGAACGATATTCAGGTCTTCAGGCCCAAATGAGTTTCAAGCCAGTGTATGTCGTAATCGCCGCTTAGGAAATCCCGTTCGCCGATCAGACGTTGATGCAGGGGGATCGTCGTCTCAATACCGCCGATGACATATTCTTCGAGCGCGCGCCGCAGCCGCATCAGGCATTCTTCCCGATTGGCGCCATGGACGATCAGTTTCGACACCAGACTGTCGTAATAAGGCGGCACCGTGTATCCGGCGTAAAGCGCGGAATCGACGCGCACCCCAAGCCCGCCCGGCGCGTGGTAGTCTGTGATCCGTCCCGGCGAGGGCGCGAAGGTTTCCGGGTTTTCCGCATTGATACGGCATTCGATGGCGTGGCCGGAAAGCGTGATCTCGGACTGCTTCTTTGATAACGGCGCGCCATCAGCTACCTGGATTTGTTCGCGCACCAGATCGACGCCGCTGATCATTTCCGACACCGAATGTTCGACCTGTAACCGCGTGTTCATTTCGATGAAGAAAAACTCGCCGTTTTCATAGAGAAATTCAACCGTTCCGGCGCCAATATAATTCATTTTTTTCAAGGCGTTGATGACGATGCCGCTGATTTTTTCGCGATCCGAATCATCGAGCGCCGGGGACAGGGCTTCCTCCAGCACCTTTTGGTGGCGGCGTTGCAGGGAGCAATCGCGTTCGCCAAAATGAACAACCTCGCCATGCATGTCGCCCATTACCTGCAATTCAACATGTCGAGGGGTCGCGAGATATTTTTCGATGTAGACGGAATCATCGCCGAAGCTCGCCTTGGCTTCGGCGCGGCACAATCGCAGCGATTCGTCCAGATCATCCGGGCCATGCGAGACTTTCATGCCGCGTCCGCCGCCGCCCGCCGCCGCCTTTATCAAAACAGGATACCCGATATCCCCCGCAATCCGTCGCGCCTGCGCTACGTTGCGCACGGCGCCATCGGACCCGCGCACAACCGGAATGCCCAATTCCACGGCGATTTTTTTGGCGGAAATCTTGTCGCCCATTGATCGAATATGTTCTGCGGAGGGACCGATAAAGGCGAACCCATGTTCGCTCACCATTTCCGCGAAGCCTGCGTTTTCGGCCAGAAACCCGACGCCGGGATGGATGGCGTCCGCGCCGGCGATGGTCGCCGCAGACAGGATCGACGGGATGTTCAGATAGCTTTCCGCAGGCGAGGGCGGGCCGATGCACACGGATTCATCGGCTAGGCGCACATGCATGGCGTCCGCGTCCGCCGTTGAATGCACCGCGACGGTCTCGATTCCCATTTCCCGGCACGCGCGATGGATGCGCAGCGCGATTTCGCCTCGGTTCGCGATGAGTACTTTTTTGAACACCGGCGCGGCTTCAGGTTATCGCAAGCAGCGCTTCGCCGAATTCGACGGGGTGTCCGTCTTCGACGAAGATTGCGCTGACAGTTCCGGCGCGCGGCGCCAGGATCGGGTTCATGACTTTCATCGCCTCCACGATTAACAGGGTTTGCCCTTCACTAACCTGATCGCCGGTTTTGACAAAGGGCGCCTCCCCGGGGCCCGACGCCATATATATGGTGCCCACCATTGGGGAGGGTACGGTCCCGGGGACTTCGGCGGTGGACGCCTCATCGATTGATAGCGCTGCGGCGCCGGCCATGGCGACTGCGGGGGCGGCGCTGGCCGCATTGATCGTCGCAGCGCGACTGACGCGGATCGCGCTGTCGCCTTCGTTGATTTCAATCTCGGTCAGGCCCGTCTCGTCCAGCAGCTTGGCGAGTTCACGAATGGCGTCGCTATCAATTTTGGTCATCGTTCAGGCCTCGCCAAGAATGGAGCGCAGGGCGTCCAGCGCCAGGATGTAGCTATGGGGGCCAAACCCGCAAATGACTCCGGCGGCGATGGGCGAAATATAGGAGTGATGGCGAAATTCGTCGCGGGCGAAGACATTGGATAAATGCAGTTCGACCACCGGAATATCCACCAGCGACAAGGCGTCCAACAGCGCGACAGAGGTATGGGTGAACGCCGCCGCGTTTATCGCGATCCCATCCTTGGCGCCGCGCGCTTCCTGAACCCAGGTCACCAATTCGCCTTCATGGTTCGATTGGCGAAAGTCGATATCAAAGCCGATGGCGGCGCCGTGGGATTGGCACATGGCCTCCACATCCGCCAAGGTCGCATGGCCGTATATTTCGGGTTGCCGAACCCCCAGCATGTTCAGGTTCGGTCCGTTTAGGACGAGTATCTGCGATTGGCGCGCCACGGAGGTTCCTCCTGAAAATAACGCTGGAGTGATCGCCGATTCGGGCGTTTTTATCAAGCCCCTCGATGCATGGATTGCGCTGATTATGCGCGGCTACAGGCTATTAGATTTGGTGCGGGAGAGAATCCAGGCGGGAATGACGCCCGCCGCCGCGAAAATCGCCAACAGAAAATAGGCGTCTTGAAATCCCATCGTGCTCGCCTGGGCTAAAATAACGTCGCTTAAATACTGGGTTGCGCTGGGGCCACGCGCAAATTCGGACACGCCTGCTTCGCCCAACAATCGGCTTACGGTGTCGCGGAGGTCCTGTGTGGTCTGGCTGGCGCCGGTCTGCATGGCGGTAAAGGCGTCGCCGTGAAACGGGATTCGCAGTTCCAGAAACACCACCAGACAGTTGGTCCCTAGCGTTCCACCGAGCTGACGCACGAAGTTGACCGAGCTTGAGCCTTGATTGACGAGGTCAGGCGGCAGGGCTTTTAACGCTTCGGCGTTAACGACCGAGCGCGTACAGGCCACGCCCATGCGCACCAGTAGCGTAAAAAGAACAAGCGTCCAGAAGGGCGTATTCACATCCGCCGTGGACAGGCAGAAAAAAGCGACGGAGAAGATGATCATGCCGGCGTAGATCATGATATAGGCCGGCATCATGTCGGACAGTCGCCCCGCCACCGGAAACAGGATGATCAGGGATAGTCCCGCCGGGATCATCAACAGGCCCGCATTGAGCGCCGTGAAATGTTGGATTTGCTGCGTGAACAGGGGCAACAGAAAAAACGATGAAAACATCGCCGCGCCCGTGAAAAAACCAATCGACGCCGCAGCGCAAAATTTTGCGCTGGAGAAGACGCGCATATTGACCAACGGATTGGGGCCATAGAGTTGGCGCAGGACAAATCCGATGGCGCCGACCCCGCCCATGGCGAATAACAAAATGATTTCAGTCGACGTCCATCCTGATCGCTGTCCGTGGCTGAACCCGAGCAACAGGCCGGACAGTCCGGCCAGTAAAAACGCGTATCCAATGACGTCGAAGCTCGGCAGTTTTTTGGGAACCGGGCGCGTTGGCATAAAAATATTCGCGAGAATGAGCGCGACGATCGCCGTCGGGATGGTCAGTAGAAATATATAGCGCCAACTAAACGCATCGATCGCCAACCCGCCCAATGTAGGCCCCAGCGCGGGCGCCAATACATTGCCCATGGAGAAGATGCCCATGGACAGGCCTTTCTGATGACGCGGAAAAACACGAAACGTCACCGCCATGCCCAACGGCATAATGATTCCGGCGGAGTTGCCCTGCATCACCCGACCCAGCAGCAATAATTCCGTATTGTTGGCCATACCGCTCATGGCGGACCCGGCCAGAAAAATCAGCACTGCAATTGTAAAGGTACGACGTTCCCCCAGGGCGTTGATTAACCACGCGCTGAGCAACATGCCGGATGTCTGGGAGGCGAAATAGCCGGTTGAAATCAATTGCGCGGTATCGCGACCGATGCCGAACGCGCCCATTATATCCGGGAAGGCGACATTCACCGTTGTGGCGCCCAGCGTCATGGTCATGACGCCGACCATGCTGGTCACCGTCACAAGCCATTTATAAACGGGGCCGTAGCGTTCGAAGAGGGTGTCAACGTCGTCAAAAGACGCCGCACCAGTGGATGTGGAAGCGGGCGGCACTAGTGGATTGACTCCAACGTTTGGAACCCACGCTTTACGGCAGCAATTATCTCATCGGGATCAGCTTTCCAGTTGAATGGTTTTGGTTTGTCGTTGTGTTCCTTGATGAAG
>JBLHZD010000039.1:0-18287 GCA_047631095.1 Alphaproteobacteria bacterium | reverse complement strand
GCGCGCCGCGGCGGTCTTTGTCCAACGCCAGGATGCCCGCTGAGACCGGTTCAACGCCCCGGCGCTTCAAGCCATTGTCGAATTCTACCGCCGCTTCGCGAATTTGTCTTAAGTCGTGCATGGAACGCCTCTGGATTTATTTCGGCGTTTATACGGCGCTCAAAGTGAGACGTCCATGATCAGGCGGGCGACGTTTCATCCGTACCATCCGTCTCATCGTCATCCTCACCATCATCAGCGCCTTCGGCCTTCTGTTTAGATCGCCCGACAATGACAGCGCAAATAATCGAAATTTCGTACAGAATGATAATCGGGATCGCCAATCCCAATTGGCTGATCGGATCAGGTGGCGTTAAGACAGCCGCTGCGACAAACGCCACGACAATAGCGTAGCGTCGTTGTTTACGGAGACCTTGCGCATCCACGATACCGACCTTGGCGAGCAAGGTCAGGACGACCGGCAATTCAAAACTGAGCCCAAAGGCGAATATCAGCTGCATCACCAAGGACAAATACTGATCGACTTTTGGTTCGAGTTGTATCGCCAGTTTACCGTCTTCTGCAGCCTGTTCGTACCCCGCGAAAAACTCCCATGCGACCGGCAAAACAACGTAATAAACAAAGGCGCCGCCGATAAAAAACAGGACCGGTGTGGCGATTAAAAACGGTAAAAACGCTTTCTTTTCATTCCGGTACAGGCCTGGCGCGACAAACGCCCATATCTGATTGGAAACAATCGGAAAGGATAGGAAGGCCGCGACGAAAAAGGCGATTTTTATTTCTGTGAAGAACTTTTCGTGTAAGGCCGTGAAGATCAAACGGCGAGAAGGTTCGCCCACCCAAAGGTCTCGCAACGGCTGGACCAGGAAATCAAATACGGCGCCCGCGAAATAAAAGGATACGAAAAACAGAACGAAAAACGCAACAACGGACCAGGTCAAACGCCGGCGTAGTTCAACCAGATGATCGAGCATTGGCATTTTTGAATTGGTGACGGAATCTGACATGGAATCCTAAGAACGCGTCGTTGCAGGTTTATCGCCTTCAAGGGCGGCGCCCGATGAATCGGCGTTCATATCCGGCTTGGAGTTTTCTTCATCGTGTTCATCAGGCGGGGTAAACTCCGCCGATTCTTCACGCTCCAACGCTTCCCGTTGTGAGTCTATTTCAACCTGGCGTGCGGCGATTTCTTCCTGCTGAAGCGTTAAATCCTCGCTGGCTTTTTGCAAATCATACAAATCGCTGGAAATTTCGCCCCCCGGATCCATGATGTTTTCCAGTGTTTCGTCCATATCGACATCTACGGACGCTTCGAGATCACGTTTAATGTCAGCAAGTTCGGATTCACGCGCGATGTCGTCGATGCCACTTTGAAATTCACGCGCCATTTCGCGAATTCGACGCACCCAAGACGTCACTGTCCGAAGGACTTTAGGGATTTCCTCCGGCCCCACGACAACGATCGTGATAACTCCAATAATAAAGAGCTCTTGCCATCCGACATCGAGCATGATGCGCTACTTCAGAAAATTTATTGCGCAAATACGCATATTAATTATTCGCGGCCTGATCTTTTCCAGCCGCCGCTGGTTCGCTTTTCAAGGCGTCCGCGTCATCGGAAGCGATGGATTGAGTGGCGGCTGGTTCAGCGCTCGCCCCTTCATCCTTGATATTTTTCTTGAAGGATTTAAGGCCTTTGCCAAAATCGCCCATCAAGTTCGAGATTTTGCCTTTGCCGCCGAACAACACCAAGACGACGACCAGTACAATAACCCAGTGCCAGATACTAAATGCGCCCATGTCCAATAACCTTTCGTTCTTTTCCGCCTTGTTAAATCAAGACAGCGCCGAATTGCCGCGATAATCGCAGATACTGCAAAAATCCGCAATGCCGGGACAAACGGGTTCTTTTACCGTTTACATACGGCGTTCTTCTGAAAATACAAAGGCCTGACTGCGATCAAGTTCGATGGAAAGCACTGTATTCTCCGGCGGCAGGAAACGTCCTGGCATTCTTGAATGCAAGTGAACTTCCTCCCCTGTCTGTTTGCAAATGCATAAATGAATTAAACTTGTTCGGCCTAACATCCGCGCGGCCAGAACGGTTGCTGAAAATTGCGCATCCGATTTATCACCAGACGCCCAAAGTCGAAGCGCTTCGGGCCGGATTAATACCTGTACGCGCGCGCCTTCCTCGCCTTCTGTCGTTGGAATTTCTCCCACGGGCGTCATGACCGAAGCGTTTGTAACGACGCCATTCAACCGATTAACCTCACCGAAAATTTCGGCGACAAAGGCAGTGTCAGGTTCGCAGTACAGTGCATCGGGGCTCCCGATTTGCACGACCTTCCCCGCGGACATGACGACGATTTTATCGGACATGAACATTGCCTCTTCGGCGTCATGGGTAACCATCAATGTCGCGGCGCCGGTTCCTTTTAGGATATGCAGCGTTTCATCGCGAATTTTATCGCGCATACGCGCATCGAGCCCCGAAAACGGCTCATCCAGCAACACCAGCCCCGGATTCGGCGCAAGCGCGCGCGCCAGGGCGATGCGCTGTTGCTGCCCCCCTGATAATTCGTGGGGGAAGCGCTTCGCAAAATCAGACATTTCAACGGATGCGAGAACAGCCGCGACCCGGACCTCTACGGTTGCTGAATCACTGTGCTGTAACCCAAAAGCAATGTTTTTCGCCACATTCAAATGGGGGAACAACGCGTAGTCTTGAAATAGAAACCCGACATTTCGGTGTTCAGGCGGCGCGCTGCGGCTCGCATTTGCGACGAGACGGCTGTTTAGAGACACTTCGCCTTTTTGCAGTATTTCCAGGCCAGCGGCAATCCGTAACGCCGTCGTTTTTCCACAGCCTGATGGACCAAGAAGACTAACAACTTCGCCAGGGTATACGCAGAGTTCAAATCCATCCAACGCCGTAACAGCGCCATATTTATGAAAAACACCGCTAATATTCAGCACTGGCTCTGTTGTTTCTTCGAGCGACACACCCATCGTCAAACAGATCCTAAAATTCGGGCTAGCCCCGTACCGCTATTCATCAAGCGCGATCGCTTCATCTGGTTCGACGCCCTCGTAAGGTTCGTCTTCCTCTTCTTGCTCGGCTTGTTGGGCCTCAATATCCATGGGCGGATTCCAAAGCACCCGCTTGTCCAGCAGGCCTGCCGCCTTCAATTCCTCGACACCAGGCAAGGCGCTCAAGGATTCCAGACCGAAATGATCTAGAAAGTCATCGGATGTCCCCCAGGTAATCGGTTTGCCCGGCACGCGACGTCGACCGCGCGGCCTGATCCAGCCGGCTTCAAGAAGGATATCAAGGGTCCCCCGACTTAAAGAAACGCCCCTGATTTCTTCGATTTCCGCTCTGGTGACAGGCTGGTGATACGCGACAATCGCAAGCGTTTCGATCCCCGCTCGTGACATTTTTCGAACAATGGATTTTTCAACTTCCATATAGGGCGCCAGATCCGGCGCGGTTCTAAACGCCCATCCGACGCCGACGGGGGTCAGGTTGACGCCTCTGTTGGCGAATTGTGTCTTTAATTCCTCCAACAGACCAACAACATCCGCACCTTCAGGAAGACGGGTGGTCAAATCTTTCTCGTTCAGCGGCTCACGTGACGCAAACAGCATCGCCTCCAAAATTCGGAGGAGTTCAAATCGTTCAATCGCCATTATTTGCTACTTTGTCCCGAACGAAGATAGGTCCAAACGTCGTTGATTGACGCAAGGTCAGTTTGCCTTGCTTGGCAAGCTCCAGCGAGGCGGCGAAGGTCGAAGCCACGGCGGACCGGAAAACCAGTGGGTTTTTAATGTTCTCTGGGAGAAAGTTCGTCAATATTGTCCAGTCCGGCACGTCACCTACAATTTTGCGTAACCGCACGAGCGCATCTTCCATAGAATACAAGCTGGGCGGCGCAATTTCTAAAACGGATGCATCGGCGCGATGTTTGCTATCGGCGTATGCACTTAGCAAATCAAACAACGACGCGCTGAATGAATTCTTGCGTTTGATTGAAAACGGTTCTGGTTCCCCGCGCGCAAAAAACGCCTGCCCCAATCGCGGCGTCTCCATCAAAAGGCGACCCTTGATCTGCATAGATTCCAGTCGCTGCAGTTGAAACGCCAATCGAGCCGCCAGCTCCGCGCCGCTCGGTTCATCGGGATTATCCGTTGAGGGTAACAAAAGCCTGGATTTTAAATAAGCGAGCCACGCGGCCATTACGAGATAGTCAGCGGCGATTTCCAGCCGAAGTTTTTTAGCGTCTTCGATAAACGCAATATATTGCTCGGCTAATGCCAGAATCGAAATTTTCGTGATGTCTACTTTTTGATCCCGCGCGAGGGACAACAAAACGTCGATCGGGCCTTCATACCCGTCTAAATCAAGGCGTAGACCGTCATCAGTATCGATTGTCTTCGGTTCGTCCTCTTCAAATTCCGAGGACTCGCTTTGTAATTCTTCACCGTCCATATCCATAAGTCTAGAGGACCCCTGCAGCATGCGCGATGACATTCGACAGAAACTGCACCGGAATTCCAACCATCCATGAGAAGACATTGATATCCAGGCCAAATTGGCGCCCGAGCAAAGGCAAAAGGAACATTAACCCGAGAATTATAAAGATTCCAAACCGCTCCAGCCTCGCCAATGGTATGGCCAAGGCGCGCGGCAGAAGACCAACTGCGACGCGACCGCCATCCAAAGGTGGAATTGGCACCATGTTAAAGACCGCGAGCACCAGATTGATAGTTAAAGCGTTCGTTAAGTTTTCGGCGACCCAATAGTCTATGGTCGTCGGTAAAAACTGCACCACGTGAAATAACAGCGTCGCGATATAAGCGATTATAAGATTGGACGCAGGTCCCGCTGCGGCCACCAGCACCATGCCCCGCTTCATATCGCGCAAGCGTCGAATATCGACGGGCACCGGTTTCGCCCACCCAAAAAGAAAAGGCGCCCCGCTTAAAAGCAACA
This sequence comes from Alphaproteobacteria bacterium, assembly GCA_047631095.1. GTDB lineage: Bacteria > Pseudomonadota > Alphaproteobacteria > UBA8366 > JABJJH01. The sequence goes on along the minus strand of JBLHZD010000039.1, from coordinate 13,291 downwards.
TACCGGGCAGCAAAATGGTGCCAAAAAAATCAATATGTTTTAAAGGGTTGAACGTAACGCGGCCTAACGCCTTTGCGGTATTGTCGCCCAGCTTCCAGGCGACCCAGCCATGCGCCGCTTCGTGCAACGTTATCGCCAACAACACGGGCAAGACCCATACCAACGCCGTGTACAAAGTTTGGGGTAAATTCTCAAACATGATCGGCGACGCCTTTTAACAATGAATTTAACGTATCCATGAGGTCGTCATGAACGATTACGTCGAGTTTCGAAACAGAGCTCAAAGCACGATCCAATCGGAATTTCCCCTGTGATGACAACGCGCTGCATGCCGCAACGACATCGGACATTTCCGACAGGTCTCCGTTGCAATGAAGCGCGACGTCGCATCCCGCCTCTATCGCGGCGCGGGTGCGCGACTTCAGGTCGCCTTTCAACGCTTTCATCGATAAATCGTCACTCATAAGCAACCCGTTGAACCCAATATCGTCACGGACGATATCACCAAGTACGGTTTTGGAAATTGTTGCAGGGTTTTCAGGGTCGATCGCGCTGTATATGACATGGGCGGTCATGGCCATCGGGGCGTCCGCATAGTTCCGAAACGCAGCGAAGTCGGTCCGCTTCAAAATATCAATCGATGTATCGACGATGGGCAGCGCCTTATGACTGTCCACACCAGCGCGACCATGGCCCGGGATATGCTTGATAACAGGCAGGACGCCACTATTCATCAACCCCTCACCCATTTTTCGCCCCAGACGCGCGACTGTTTCGGCTGTATCGCCAAAGGCGCGATCACCGATAATGTCGTGCGCGCCTTCGCAATAAACATCCAACACTGGCGCGCAATCAACGTTGACGCCAAGCGCGGCTAGTTCACCGCCGATCAGGCGGCCCAACAGATGCGCAGCATGTTCACCGTCGGCGTTGTTTTGCGCATATAACGCGCCAATCTGCGCGGCGGGCGGATATATGGACCAGTGTGGCGGCCGCAATCGCGCAACACGACCGCCCTCCTGATCGATCATAATTAACGGGCTCGACGCTGCGACGCAGTCTTTGAGCGCGCCGACGAGAGACTGGACTTGTTCGGGCGATTGAATGTTTCGTCCAAATAGAATGAAGCCAACAGGCTCTTGCTCCGCGAAAAATTGGCGTTCTTCTTCCCGTAACGTCAGCCCGGAACAGCCAAGTACGGCCGCTTTCATGACTTTTTCGTCCCTGTTTCCGGAAAAATTAAGGTCGGATTACGAGACATGGGATTTTATTTTTCTTGAATTCAGCGCATTTACGCGTCGCCGCCGCGCGGGTTCCAAATGGTCCGGTCTGCACTCGAAAAAAGTCACCGCGACCCGGTATCGATTTTCTCGCGACAAAGAACTTCAGACCACGGAAAAGCGGTTTGCGCTTCTTGTTATACTGATCCCACGCTCGACGAGCGGATTCCGCCGACCGCAATGATGCAATTTGGACAAGATAGGCGCCGGGTGGTGAAGAATTTACAGTCGTCGTATTTTTCGCGACGGCTTTTACGGGTGCTGCTTTCGGTACAGCGGCTGCGATCGTTGCTGTTTTCGGCGCGCTGGCGGGTTTGGATACCGGCGGTGGCGGCGCCTTTGCAGGTTCTGCAGTTTTCACAACTGGCTTTGGAGACGCATCCACCACTGGCGCTACCGGAACTTTATTAGCCGGTGGCATGTTGTCTGTTTGGCGCGGTTTTGGCGCCGCCGGAGGTTTGGTAATGCTCGCAACGTTGCGCTTTCCCGTAATCGAAGGTGGCGGTGGGTTCATGACCGTTGGAGGCGCGGGTGGTGGACTTAACGCCGGCGTGGACACCGGTGGTGGCGAAAAAGGTTTCTTGGGCAGCGCGATGGGTTGTTCTGGCGCCGGGGCGATACGCTCCACCTTGTTTGAAAGCTGGGATTTATCGACGAGGCTGTAGACCTGCTTTTTTCGGTGAGGCACATTTTCACCGCCGGGGCTTTCAGGCGCAATTTTGCTGGGTCCATCCGGCTTCAAGACCGGGGCCGCGAATTCGCTCCCCTCTCGTATACCCGTATTGTAGGCGTACCACGTGATCCCAGCGAAGGCCGCCAATGCGATAACAGCGCCCGCAGCAGGCGCAAAGCGCATCATCGACTTCCCGGGAGGGCCTTGTTCCTCCTGATCGATCGCCGATAATTCACTTTCGATTGGATCGCCGCTTTTGGCCATCAGCGCAATTCCTCGACGGGTTCGACTCCCAGAATGTTCAAGCCCGATTCAATAACAATTTGCACGGCGCGCACCAGCCCCATTCTCGCGAAGGTCAACGCCTCATCGTCTTCAATTATAAATCGCAACGAAGGTTGTTCTTTACCTTTGGTCCAAAGGCCATGAAATCCCGCCGCGAGTTCCTGTAGATAATACGCGATTCGGTGGGGTTCATGCGCGAATGCGGCGCCCTCCACCACACGGGGCCATGCGCCCAGAATTTTGATCAGGGAATGCTCCGCCGCGTCTTGCAGCGCTGACAAATCGACAGCGGAAAGATGATCCCGCCCGGTGTCGATGTTTGGAAAGGAATCGAGCGACAAGCGCATGGCGGAATGACAGCGCGCATGGGCGTATTGCACGTAAAACACAGGGTTATCGCGTGACTGTTCGGTTACTTTGGTCAGATCAAAATCCAGTGGCGCATCATTGCTGCGAGTTAGCATTATGAACCGCACGACATCCTTGCCCACTTCATCCACAAGATCGCGCAAGGTGACGAACGTACCCGCCCGTTTGGACATTTTAACCGGTTCGCCTTTGTCCATAAGCTTCACAATTTGGCAAATCTTTACATCCAGCACCGCCGCGCCATTGGTTACGGCGTCGGTCGCCGCTTTCATCCGTTTGACGTATCCCCCGTGGTCCGCGCCCCAAACGTCGATCAGCGTGCTGAAACCACGCTCATATTTATCCATGTGATAGGCGATGTCGGAGGCGAAATAGGTCCAGCCGCCATCGGATTTTCGCAAGGGACGGTCCACGTCGTCGCCAAAATCCGTCGCGCGGAATAATTCCTGTTCCCGTGGTTCCCAATCGTCGGGCTCTTTGCCTTTTGGCGGGTCCAACACACCTCGATAAATCAAACCTCGATCCATAAGGGTCGCATGGGCGGCCTCGACTTTCCCATTTTGAACCAGCGATTCTTCGGAAATAAAATACTCCTGACGAACGCCGAGCGCCGCCAGGTCCTCTCTAACAAGGTCCATCATGGCGTCGATAGTGAACCGACGGATGACAGGTAGCCATTCTTCTTCCGGCGCTTTAACCCATTGATCCGAAAATTTAGTGGCCAGGGCTTTCCCGACCGGAACCATATAATCGCCAGGATAAAGGCCACTGGGTATTTCGCCGATCACCTCGCCAAGCGCTTCCCGGTATCGTAGGTGCGCCGAACGCGCGAGCACATCGACCTGCGACCCAGCGTCGTTCATGTAATATTCACGCGCCACGTCAAACCCGACTTTTTCCAGCAACGACGCCAGGACATCGCCGAAAACAGTCCCTCGTGCGTGGCCAATATGAAGCGGTCCTGTCGGATTAGCGGACACGTATTCAACATTTATTTTCTCGCCCGCGCCTCGATCGGACTCACCATACTTGGTCCCCGTGGCGAGAATTTCGCGCAGAATGTCCAGCCAGGCGGACGACGCCAAACTAATATTAATAAATCCGGGGCCAGCGATGTCTGCGCTGTCAACCAACGGCGTGGCGAGAAGCCCTACGCGAATAAGCGCTGCGAGGTCCCGGGGCTTCATACCCGCGGCTTTCGACAGCACCATCGCCGCATTGGTCGACATGTCGCCATGCGAGGGATCTCGGGGCGTTTCTATAGTTACTCTGTCAAAGGACAGCCCCGAAGGCATGACCCCGGATTCCGTCAGCTCAGAAAGAATTCCAATAACAACTTCATGGAGTTGGGTATAAATGTTCATATCGCACTGACGTCTGTTTCACTCAGACGGTTCCATTGATTAATTGCGTATTGATCCGTCATGCCAGCGATGTAATCGATAATGACACGCGCCGTTTTCACTGTTCGTCCGAGCCCTGCCCGCTCACGCCATTGTTGCGGTAAGCGTTCTGGTTTTTCCATAAATGCTAGAAAGAGGGATTGAACGACTTTTCCTCCTTCGTCGGTTTCCCGAATGACCGCGCCATGTCGATACATATTCTTGAGCAGGAACGCCTTCAACAAGCGCTCTTTTTCGCGCATTGGTTCCGAGAATGCAACAACCGCCCTTGTCAATTTCCTGATATCCGTAACGTTGCGAATATTCGCTGTCTCCAGGCGGCGTGTTGTTTCACTCAGGACATCTTCGATCATGTCTCCAATCAGTCGGCGAACAGATTCATGGATAAGGCGGTTTCGTTCGATGTGGGGATATTTACGGCCTACGAAATCAAAGACTTCCGCCACATGCGGGACAGCTGATAAATCCTCGACCGTAAAGACGCCCGCGCGAAGCCCGTCATCCAAATCATGATTACCATAAGCGATATCATCCGCAATAGCGGCGACTTGCGCTTCGCCGCTGGAAAATCTGGAAAGGTCGAGGTCGAACAAGTCATTGAATTCATGAATAGGCGACCCTTCGCCGTTTGATATTTTTTTGATCGGACCATTATGTTTTACGACCCCTTCCAACGTCTCCCAGGATAGATTGAGGCCGTTGAAATCGGCGTAACGTTGTTCGATCTCCACCAGAACCCGCAACGTCTGCGCATTGTGATCAAAGCCGCCATATTCACGACTGACCGAATTCAACGCTTCTTCTCCCGCATGGCCAAAGGGGGGATGGCCAATGTCGTGGGAGAGCGCAATCGCTTCAACCAGATCTTCGTCGAGCCGTAAGGCCCTGGCCAGGGAGCGCCCGATTTGCGCTACTTCCAGACTATGGGTTAACCGTGTGCGGTAATGATCGCCTTCCGGAGCGATAAAAACCTGTGTTTTATGCTTCAGACGACGAAAGGCGGTGGAATGAATTATTCGATCTCTGTCGCGCTGAAACGCGCTGCGGCGCCGGCTTTCCGGTTCGCGATGCAATCGTCCTCGCGTTTCCGCCGCGATGGTCGCATAAGGCGCAAGGGAGTTGGATAAGGTGTTTGTGTTCATGTCAGCGCATGTATAGCAATCCATTCACGCGATTGACATAATTCCCATGACGCCTAAATAAGAGTATAATGGCCATGTGATCGCTGTGTTTATGGCGGTTCGTCGCCGCACCTGTTCCGAAATCGCCAATTCATGGAGCTTTGAATGTCCGATCCTTTTGCTACAGAAACCTCAGAGGCCAAACGTGAGTTCCTGATTTCCGAATCCGCGCGCGAACGATTGGCGTTTCTTTTCGCCCAAGAGGGCAAACCAGGCGCCATGTTACGGGTTAAGGTGTCTGGTGGTGGATGTTCTGGATACCAGTATGGGTATGATTTCGAAGACAGCATCGGCGAGGACGATATGGTATTTGGCGATGAGAACGTAAAAGTCATTGTTGATAATGTTTCCATGGATTTACTCGCCGGGTCAGAAATTGATTTTGTCACCGATATGATCGGCGCTTCTTTTCAAATCAAAAATCCGAACGCTGATTCTTCCTGTGGATGCGGCGCTTCTTTTTCGATTTAACCGCCCTAATTGTCCGCTACTCGGAAGTCTTCAATGAAAATCGCGACATTTAATGTCAATTCGATCAAGGCGCGCCTGCCCCGTGTTCTCGAATGGCTCGACGTGTTCGCACCCGATATCGCCCTGCTTCAGGAGATCAAAACCGTTTCGGAAGACTTTCCGGCGATGGAGATCGAAGAAAGAGGCTACAATATCGCCGTTCACGGGCAGAAGAGCTATAACGGCGTTGCAATACTCGCCAAATCGCCAATAGATGATGTGACGATGGGCCTGCCCGGCGACGATACGGATGAACAGGCCCGCTATATCGAGGCGACGATTTCAGGTTTGCGCGTTGCGTCAATCTATCTTCCGAACGGCAATCCCGTGGATACGGAAAAATTCACGTATAAGCTCGACTGGATGGACCGATTGGCGCGCCATATCGACGAAACACTCTTACCAAGCGAGCAACCCTTCGTTTTGGGTGGAGATTACAACGTCGTGCCAAATGACGATGATGTATACGATCCAACCGGTTGGGCGAATGACGCGCTATGCCGTCCCGAAAGCCGCCACAGGTTCCGGAAGATCCTGAATATGGGCCTCACAGAATCCTGGCGCGCCTTACACGCAGAAATTGGCGCTTATAGTTTTTGGGATTATCAGGCTGGTCGCTGGCCCCGCAATGAAGGCGTGCGGATTGACCACCTGTTATTGTCCCCCGCCGCCGCAGATCGTTTGGTCGCCTGCGAAATAGACAGGGAGCCCCGCAAAGGAGAGCGCCCGTCCGATCATACGCCTGTATGGTGCGAAATTTCCGAACCCGTCGCAGCGTGAGACGCGCAGTATCGACGCCAGACGGCGCGATAAACCCGCTGAAGGTTACGAACATGGCCCTTCATATCGCATACGCCGGAACGACGAACCAATGTCGGCAGCGATCGCCGAAGAGCCGCCAAGCCTTGAACATCCTGCGCCAGCACGGCAGCGCGGTTGATGTAATCGGATTCGTCTTGCGCGACGCATAGGGACAATCCGACGGATTCCAGCGTCGCGGCGCCGCACCAACCGGTAAAACGCTCGTCCAGCAACGAAATCACCGGAATCCCCATTAAGAGCGCTTCAAACGTAGTGGTTGCGCCGCCGAACGGGAATGGATCCAGCGCTATGTCAACGCGCGCATAAGCGCTCAAATGGGCCGCGCGCGATTCTGAAGGCGAGAGAAACTCAAGTCGAGCGGCCTCGACGCCTTGTGCACCAAATAAATCAAGAAGACGTTGCCTGGTCGCCTTTTCGGTGAAGGCGTCAAAGTATTTTAAAATCAACCGTGAGTCGGGGACTTCAATTAGTATTTTCGACCATATTTCAATTACTTTTGGCGTTATCTTTTGGGGCGCGTTGAAGGATCCAAATGTGATGAACCCTTTGTCCTGAGACGGTGGGCTAACCGGGACCGGCGTTTCCGCGGGGATCGGTTGAACTGTGAAATTTGGTATTCGCAATACCCGCTCTGAAAAATATTCGGCCTCACCCCGTGGCGAGACAATAGGGTCGCCGATCCAGTAATCCATTTCCGGCATTGCGCTGGTGCAAATATCGTGGTGACTTATTTGGACTGGCGCGGGTCGAAACCGAGCAATAAAGGGGCGGTTTTCATCCGCATGGCCGGCCAGCAAGACCAGAATGTCGATTTTGTCGCCATGGATCACCGCAGCGGCTTGCTGATCATTGAGGCCCGTTATGTCACGCCAATAGTCGCTTCGGTCCTGAAACATTGCGCTAACATTATCCGGAGCGCGAAGTTGCGCATAGCAATACGTCGAGAAATTACGACGATCCAACCCCAGGATCACCGGCAGTATATTAAACCCCACTGAATGGGCGCGAAAACCGGACGAAACAAACCCAATGCGGAGCGGTCGCTCCGGCGCCGTTGCGCCAGCGTATTCGGCGTAGACCGCATCCCGCGCTGGCACGCGAAGGCCGCCCCAGGTTTTTTGAATGTCGATAAGCTCTGAATTAAGTCCATTATCGTTATATAACAAAGACATCAGCGCCATTGTTTGAGCGGAATAATTTCCCGGATAGTCAGCGCAAAGCGCCATAAACAATCGCCGCGCCTGGACGACATCCCCCCGCCGTTGCCATGCCTCCGCTAGGGCATATCGGGATATAACATCGCCGGGGCTGATCGCCTCTGCGATAGTCCAGGCGTCAAAAGCATCGTCAAAATGGCGTAGCGCATCCAGGGCGTGGCCCAGCCCTTTCGCTGCTTGCAGATCGGTCGGCGCCTGTTCCAACGCATCCTTAAAGCCAGCAACGGCGCGCTCGATATCGCCTGCGTCGAACAAGTCCTGCGCGCGGGAGACGGCTGCCGTCAAATCCCACCTCGGGAAAAGCGCTTCAACTTCATGAAATTCAACGGTTTCGAATGCTCCCTCAAGTTACGAATACCGCCAACCGAGCCAATCGCAGATTCCGGTTCCCATAACCTTCTCCTGCACCGCACCCGACAGGAAGGGCATTTCCTCAGTGAACAAGGTTACGCACTCCCGATAATCGCAGGATAGGCGTGACAAATCTGTGCCCCAGAACACCCTATCCGGGCCAAACGCCTCTAGAATTCGTTGCACATGAGGATGAACCATGGGGAACGGGTATGATTCAGTCGTGTAGCAGGGCAAAGCCGAAGTCTTTGCGGCGATATTCGGGCGCTTCGCAAGCGCGTAAAGATCCTCTACCGTTGCAAAGGCTTCATCATCTTTTCGGGTCGAGGTCATCGCTAAATGATCGATAATCATTCGTAGGTTTGGATGACGTTCGGCGATTCTATCGATTGCCGGAATTTGATCCGGCGGCAACACCATCAACGGAATGTCCGCCGCTTCCGCCGCCGCCCAGAACCAATCAATGGATTGATCCGCCAACCATTGGCGTTGGTGGGGCATCAGGAAACTCACTCTAATACCCAGCATCCCTGTTTGTTGCTTCCATGTGGGCAAAAGCGCGGCATTGGTCGAATCGCCAAGGTCAAAACGGCCCATAATGGCGAACCGGTCAGGGTAATCCGTCGCCGCTCTGATCGCCAAGTCGTTGTAATCGCCTTCCCAGGATGGGGGCACAAGAATTGCCCGGTCAACGCCAGCAGCATCCATCTCGGATATCAACGCCTCTGGCCCCAACGGAACTGGGCGATGTTCGCGCCCCGGGCCATCCGCAAGCCAAGGTCTATCTTCAGTGTGCGCGGCCCAGATGTGAACCTGCGAATCGACGATTAACATCGTAAAGCCTTTCAATTTTTAGCATCGGCTATCGCCTAGCTTGGCGTCCGTGCCGGATTTTTCAACCTGTCTCTTCTGACGCATTCAGCTGCGTGACAAAACGAGGTCAAATGTGCATCATGCGACCACTGAATTTGACATCCGCGGAGGGATAAAGGCGATGCAGCCGTCACCGGAAAAACAACGTGAAATGTTACGCCTGATGCAGACGATTCGGCGTTTTGAAGAGCGCGCATCCGATGATTTCCATGAAGGCGGCATTTACGGTGTCGTGCATTGCTATATCGGTGAAGAAGCCGTCGCCGTCGGTGTTTGTTCCGCGCTGACGCGCGAGGATCGGATCATTAGCACCCACAGGGGGCATGGCCACTGCATCGCAAAGGGCGCAGATCTGAACCGCATGATGGCCGAGTTGTATGGTCGGGCGACGGGATATTGCAAAGGTAAAGGGGGCTCGATGCATATCGCTGATTTTGACATCGGTATGCTTGGCGCGAACGGCATTGTCGCCGCCGGGATACCGATTGTCACCGGCGCTGGATTGGCCGCGCAAATGGACGGCGAAGGGCATGTGGCGGTTTCATTCTTTGGGGACGGCGCCTCGAACGCGGGCCCCTTTCACGAATCGCTCAATATCGCGGCAAAATGGAAACTCCCCATGCTTTATGTCTGCGAAAACAATCTACACGCAGCCAATACCCCGGCGGGCATGACGTTGGCGCATGAAGATGTCGCCGCCCGGGCCGCCGGTTATGGCATTCCCGGAATCATCGTAGATGGTAATGACGTGCTTGCGGTCTATGAGGTCGCGTCCGAAGCGGTCGCAAGAGCGCGCGCTGGTGAAGGCCCCACGCTAATTGAGTGCAAAACCTACCGTTGGCGGGGACATACCGAGCGTCCAGATAATGTCGAACACAGAACCCTGGCGGAAATCGACTTATGGAAGAAGGACGACCCGATAGCGCGTATGGTCGACAATCTGGGCCGTCAACAAGGCCAACTCAGCGACGCGGAATGGAAACAAATGGATCGTGAAATACTGCTCGCCGTTCAGGAATCCGTCGACTTCGCGAAAGCCAGTCCGTTCCCGGCGCCGGAAGCGGCGCTTGAAGATGTATTCGCAAGTTAGTCTGGAGCCCAAACAATGAGAGAAATTACCTACGCAGAGGCCGGTACAGAAGCCTTGGTCGAGGAAATGCGACGGGATCCCAAGACATTCGTTATGTCTACAGACGCCGCCCCATCACTGGTTGACGAATTTGGCGAGCAGCGTATTCGCGCGACGCCAATCGCCGAGGGCGCCGTAACTGGCATGGCCATCGGCGCTGCAGGTTCCGGGTACCGGCCTATCGTCAATTGGCGGATTGTGACATTCGCGTTTGTCGCCATGGATCAGATCGTTAATCAGGCGTCAAAAATCCACTATATGTTTGGCGGGCAGGCTAAATTTCCCATCGTGTTTCGCGCTATTGTTGGCGGCGGTGGAAAGCTGGCGGCGCAACATTCACAAAGCCCCTATTCGATGTTCATGAATCTTGCGGGATTGAAGATTATCCTGCCGTCTACGCCCTATGACATGAAAGGTTTGTTGAAGTCAGCCATTCGCGACAACAACCCGGTTATTTGCTTTGAAGCAGGCCGACTGATGGGGCTAAAAGGCGAAGTCCCTGAAGATGATTATACGATTCCAATTGGCGTGGCCGACGTTAAGCAGGTTGGAACAGACATCACCATTGTTGCGATCGCGTGGCTCGTGCACGAATCTCTTGCAGCGGCTGAAATTCTGGAAAAAGAGGGGATTTCCGTTGAGGTCGTGGACCCCCGCAGTTTGTTTCCCCTGGATACGACAACAATCCGCGCCTCTGTTCAAAAGACCGGTCGATTGCTCATCGCTGATGAGGCAGGTCCCACAGCGGGCGCTTCTGCAGAAATAGCGGCCCTGGCGACAGAGGACCCCGATACATTCGCCAGTTTGAAAGCGCCGATAAAGCGGGTTTGCGCGCTACAGGTTCCCGTTCCCTATAGCCCCATACTGGAGGATCACGTATTTCCAGACCGGAGAAGAATAGTTGAAGGTGTTAAAGAAGTTATGGGCATGCTTTAAACTGTTTAATTAACGTGAATAACGGCTTTCCCGCTGATTTCGCGATTGAACAGTCGCTCCGCAAGTCGAGGTAGGTCTTCAAATTTGCCCTCGGCGTTAATGGGCGTATCCAATTTCCCGACCGCGGATAAATCTGCAAGCACGCGAAGGCCGTCGCGCGCCGGGCGGCGTCCAAATTCCGTAAACAAATACAGGCCGTAATATCGGGATCGGCCCACGCGGAAAAACTCACCGACATCAACTGAGGCAGGGTCCCCGGAGGAAACGCCATAACTGACTAAAGTGCCGCCGCGCGCCAGTTGTTGTAGCGCGTTGGAAAGGACCTCTCCCCCGATGGATTCAAGGATACAGTGGTAAAGGCCATGTTCAGCCGCCGCTTTTCCATCCTCACCGACAACAACATGGTCGGCGCCAGCGCGTGTCGCAATCTCTGCATTCTCCTGGCGCCGCACCAAAGCTGTAACGGTCGCCCCGGACAATTTCGCCAGTTGAATGCCAAACAGGCCAACACCGCCAGATGCGCCAGTGACGAGAACGCGGCGTCCCAACAGCTGCCCGCCCTGTTCCAGGGCATACAACGCCGTTAGCCCCGCCACCGGAAACGTTGACGCTGTCGCGAAAGAAACTGAATCTGGCAACGGTGCGATCCAGTCGGAATTAATGGCGACACGTTCCGCCCAACCTCCCGCCATCGTAACGCCGACAACACGGGCGCCAATGCGAGGGCCGGAGCCGTCTCTTGCAGCTTGCGATACAACGCCTGCGACGTCCCAGCCGAGCAGAACGCCTGCTTCACTCCTTCGGGCGCGTTTTACTTCACCCAAATTGAGTGAGATCGCCTTTACATCAATTACCGTTTGATTGGACAGTGGCGTCGGTTCTGGCGCTTCGGAAAGCGTCAGGCAGCCAATAGCGTCAGGGTCGACAAGAAACGCTCTCATCGTATACGACCTTCCGGTTAGGGACGACGGTGGAAACAGTCCGCGTCATAATCAAGCCATCGAGGATAGACGTTCCAGCGCTTCGGTCAATTTTCCACGAGTCGCTTGCTCGTCCGCGAGCCTGTCATTTTGTTCTTCGACGACGCTTTCCGGAGCTTTGGATATAAACTGCTGATTCTGCAGTTTTTTATGAATTTTTTTAATTTCACCGTCGGTCTTGTCGATGCTTTTTTGTAAACGGGCCTTTTCCTGCGCCAAATCGAGAACATCGGCCAGGGGCAGCATGACGGTTGCATCCCGATGAACAAATTGAACCGCGCCTTTCGGCGTTTCCGTAGACTCAGTGACGACAATGTCGCTGATGCGCGCCAGTCGATGGATTAACTCATCGTGAGCCGCGACAAACGCCTGTGCCTCAGGACCTGAGCCCGACATGATCATCGAAATTTTTGCCGATGGCGGGACGTTCATTTCAGAGCGAACGGACCGAATTCCTGAAATTAAATCGACCACCCAGCCAATTTCAGTCTCAGCGGCGCCATCGATTAGATCATCTGAGTAATCAGGCCACGGGCTGGTGATAAGGGCTTGCGGGCGTTTGTCACCTAATTGTTCCCATAATTCCTCGGACACAAACGGCATAAACGGATGCAGGAGATGTAAAATCTGATCCATTACCCAGGCCGCCGTCGCACGAGTCTCTGCTGTTAACGCCGGGTCGTCCGCGCTTAGCAATGGTTTGGAGAATTCCAGATACCAATCGCAATACACACCCCAGATAAATTGATACAGACTTTGCGCGCAATCATTGAAACGATAGGTGTCGACTCCTTCCGTAACAGCGCGTGAGCACCGAACGGTTTCACTGATCACCCAACGATTGAGCATGTGTTTACAATTAGTTGGGTCGAAATCGGCTTGCGGTCGGCACTCATTCATTTCGCAATAACGCGCCGCATTCCACAATTTGGTGACAAAATTGCGTGAACCCGCGACACGGTTTTCAGACAGTTTAATGTCGCGGCCTGGCGCTGCGAGAGAGGCCAGCGTAAAGCGCAAGGCATCGCCGCCAAACTGGTCAATCAACTCTAGGGGATCAATGACGTTCCCCTTGGACTTTGACATTTTTTGCCCATTTTCATCACGAACCAGAGCATGGACGTAAACCGTGTGAAAGGGGACATCGTCCATGAAATGCAACCCAAGCATCATCATGCGCGCGACCCAGAAAAATATAATGTCGAACCCGGTCACAAGCACATCGGTTGGGTAATAGCGCGCCAGTTCTGGCGTTTTTTCCGGCCAACCCAAAGTCGAGAAC
>JBLHZD010000038.1:0-18491 GCA_047631095.1 Alphaproteobacteria bacterium | reverse complement strand
CGGGCGAGGCGAAGGAGTACCACAAGGTTGCGCCGTCACTGCGTTGGGACAACTGCGCCTGAAGAGTTTCATTTTCAGCCAGACCGTATCCAAAAATGGTGCTGTCACCCAACAACACGCCTTTCTTCCCAGGGGCTGCGCAAAACTGATCAAAGCCGAGAGTCTCGTCCCCGACGACCAAGCGTCGAAACCCGTGTTCGTCGGTTGTGAGCGACGGCGAGCGATGGTTGGCGATAGGCATGCGCATGACATACGGGCGCAGCACATATTTCAACCGGTCAAAATCTTCGACATGGGGAAGGATGCGCCAGATATCCTGAGATGCTTGCGCGAATTGATTTTTCTTTGTCTGGGCTGCCGTTTTATCGGTAGGCACCATCGTTGTCGCTCCTGTCTATATTAATAGCCGTGATGTTGACTATTCAAACATCGCACGTAATTTCGACTGATCCTCGGCGGGCGGCGCCGTGAATAGCCCGGTGCGGGCGCGCTTTACGCCCAGTTGATCCAGATCGACCATCATCTCCGCTGTTTTCACCACCGCCGCGCAATAATCCAGAATGGGGACATCGTCAATGTCGCGCACATCCTGATCAAGGAGAAACATGTTCATCGGGTTGCCTGCGACCAGAAGCGTCGCGGCGCCTTGCGCAATGACCTGCCGTGCGGCTGCAGCGAAGGCGTCCAGATACGGCGCCGGGTTCTCGTACATCTTTGGAAAGTCGGCGTAGGTCATCTCCAGATGCGCGCCGCCCGCCAAACGGTCCGCCACGCCGTAACGCTTCGTTAGTTCGCGCAGGTGTAACAACATCGATTGATTATGGGTGACGAAACCAAAGGACGGCGCCAATTGGCAGGCGAGGTGGAGGGCGCTTTCGGTGATGAAGGCGACGGGCAGATTGAGCACCTCGCGCAGTTCGTAATACCCGTGGTCAAAGGTGTTGATGACTGCGACCGCATCATAGCCTTCCGCCTCGGCGCGCAGCGCGCTTTTGATCATCAGGGTCGTCACTTGATGAAACGCGGTGTGAAAGCGGTCCTTGCCATGAGGCGTGCCATCGATTCCATGAACGCTCACGGTGACGCCGGGGCGCGCCGACGCCCTCAGGCGCCGGTTCATGGACTCTTCGTACAGCCGACCATACGGCGTGGCGTCATCCGCCGTGAGCGCGCTGCCGCTTTGCAACCATAGTTTCATGATCTGCGCCTCTCCAGATCCCCGCGGGGTTAATCGTCCCTTGCGACCGAGGCTTCGCCGTCGCCAATATAGGTCCGGTTCCAGGTTGGCGTGATCAGGACCTCGTTGAGGCAGACATGGGCGGGCATCTGCGCAATGAACAGGATCGTATCGCCCATATCTTCTTCCTGGATCATTTTTGCGCGCGCCTCTGCATCGGGCGGCGTGGGTCGACGGTCAAGAATTTCCGTGGCGACTTCGCCGGGACACAACGCGCAGGCGCGAATGCCCTGATGACAATGTTCGATATTGATGCTCTCGCTCATCGCATTCACCGCGTGTTTCGTGGCCGAATACGGCGCGCCGGATAAGGCGCCAACGCGTCGCCCGGACATGGAAGACACATTGATGATGAGCCCGTCGCGTTGTTTGCGCATCGGTTTCAACACCGCGTGAGAGCAATTGAACGCGCCGTTCAGATTGACGTCGACCAGAAAGTTCCAGTCGTCCGGCTCAATGGATTTCCAGCGCCTGTTGGCGGTATTGACGCCCGCGCTGTTCACCAGAATATCGATGCGGCCGTGCGTTTCGGTGATCCGGTCGACGACGGCGTTGACGGCGTCGCCATCAGCGATGTCTAGGGGCTCGATTGTCGCGACGCCGCCTGCATCCGTAATCCGTTTCGCCGTTACTTCCAGTTGCGGTACGCGTCGACCGGACAGGATGACGATGGCGCCCGCGCCGCCCAGCGCAATGGCGCCCGCGCGTCCGATTCCCGATCCTGATCCTGTGACCCAGGCGACTTTTCCTTTTACCGATTGCATCGATGCGACCCCCTAAAAGTTGATTTGGTCCGAAATGTCGCAGTCTTCACGGGCCTTAACAAGGCGCCGTACGTCGATAACCCATACAAAATGCCCACAACTCAAATTCTGCGGTTACACTGACGCGTGCGCCAACGTGCGCGACACTCGAACAGGAGGCAATCCAATGAATGAATTTGTAAATCCGGACACCGTTCGCGCGCCCGGCGGCGCTTATAGCCACACCGTTAAAATTCCGGCGAATGCGGAGTGGCTGATGATCGCTGGTCAGGCCGGCGTCAATGTTAAAGGTGAAATCCAGTCGGGGATTCACAAACAGGCGGAACAGGTGTTCCGGAATATCAACGCCTGCTTGCGCGCCCATAAAATGAACAAAAAAGACCTGGTGAAATTAACCGTATTCCTGACCGACTCGCGCTATATCGACGACTATCGTGCGGCGCGTAAAAAGGTGATTGGCGAGGACTTTCTGCCCGCTTCCACCTTGTTGATAGTCGATGGGCTGGCGTCGCCGGATCTTTTAATTGAAATAGAGGCGACTGCGGCGAAAGCCTAGGCCGGCGACAATCTAAGCTGGCGACAGCGGCGCGGGTTCAACGTCCAACCCGCCGAGTTTGCAAATCTGGTTCGCGATTTCCGCCACGCCTTCGGTGGTTTTCATATTGGCGAAGATATAGGGCCGCCCGCCGCGCATGCGTTTGGCGTCGTGGTTCATTACGCCCAGATCCGCCCCGACATAGGGGGCCAAATCGGTCTTGTTGATGACGAGCACGTCGGACCGGGTGACGCCGGGGCCGCCCTTGCGTGGGATTTCCTCGCCTGCGGATACATCGATGACATAGATCGTGATGTCCGCCAGTTCTGGGCTGAAGGTCGCCGCCAGATTGTCGCCGCCGGATTCAATGAAGATCAGATCGAGTTGGGGGAACAGTCCGCGCATGTCTGCAATCGCGGCCAGATTGATGGAGGCGTCTTCGCGGATGGCGGTGTGCGGGCATCCGCCGGTTTCCACCCCCATGATGCGTTCCGGCGGCAGCGCGCCGCGCCGGGTCAGCGCTTCGGCGTCTTCCTTGGTGTAGATATCATTGGTGATGGCGCAGACATCCAGTTGGTCACGGAAGGTCTGGCAGAGCCGTTCGACCAGCGCCGTTTTGCCAGAGCCGACGGGCCCGCCAATGCCGACGCGAAGGGGACCGTATTGCGATTTCGATGGAGAATTCGTCATGATCGGAACAGCCTCGTATATTGGGTTTCATGCCGCATGGAGGCGATATCCGCCAAAAACGCCGCGCCACCAAGGTCATCCAACGTGGCGGCGAGCGCCTCGTCGGTCAGGGCGCCAATGGTCGCCTCCAGCCGCGCCAGAAGGTGTTGTCCTTCGGTTTGGCCCAGCGGGATCAACCGCAATCCGGCGGAGATTAAATTTGCGATGAAAGCGTGCAGATAAGCGTGCAGCGCGGGGCGTAGCGCGACCCCATGACCCGCCGCCGCCATTGCTACCGCGATGGGGTAGGCGATATCTGCGTCGTTGAACATGGCGATGTCGGGCGCCCCGCGCCAGGGCCAGGAGGGCGCGATGGCGATCATGAAGGCGCGGCCCTGACTGACGCTTTCCATCCGTCGTTCCCGACTGGGCGACAGGGCGATGGCGAGATCGTTGAGCTCGACCAAATCTTCGCTGTTTGATCGCGCGCGCGTCCAGCCATGTTGAAAAAAGATAGCGTCTGAGCGGCCCCCGCCATGGCGGCATAGATCCTCCAGCCAAAGCGCCAGAGAGTCCATGTCCTGCACGTCGCCATTCTCCACGCTCCAGTCGAGGCCATGGCTATAGGCGTAGGCGCCGATCGGGAACCCCGGCGACAACCATGTCATCAACCGATACAGCGCGGCGTCGTTCAAGGATATCTCACTCATGGGAATGCCCGTGGGATTCATCGTGCGAATGGTCATGTCCATGTTCGTGTTCAAGATCGTGCCCGTGTGTGCGACCGTGGCCATAGGCGCCGCCTTCGGGGTTGAAGGGCGCATCGATAGGCGTCACGCGCGCGCCCAGTTTTACGAGCATGTCGGCGATGACGTGATCGTGGCAGATGCGGAGCCGGTCCCCTAGAAGTTGGGTCGGCAAATGACGGTTCCCTAGATGCCAGGCGATGCGGACAAGATGCGCGGCGTCGTCACAGGTAACGTCCATCAAGGGTTCGTCCGCCGCGCGCACCGCAACGATCCGACTGTCGTCCAGCACCAGGCCATCGCCATCCTTGAGCGCGGCGGTTTCCGCCAGATCGAGCAGGAACGACAAGCCGTTAACGCCGGTCATCGTCAGGCGCCGCCGGTGGCGGTCGTCAAAATCGAGCACGACCGTATCGGCGGGCGCGCCGTTCCACGCATCGGCGGGGCGAATATCTGTGGCGCGAAGCATCACTCGCCCTAGAACAGGAAGTATCGCTGCGCCATGGGCAGAATTTCCGCCGGTTCGCAGGTCAGGAGTTCGCCATTGGCGCGCACTTCATAGGTTTCCGGATCGACGTCAATCTCCGGTGTGGCGTCGTTATGGATCATCGATTTTTTGCCAATGCCGGCGCGCGTGTTGTTTACCGCAAGCATGGTTTTCTCGACCCCCAGCGTTTCGCGCAGCCCGGAATCCAGCGCTGCGCCAGAGACAAAGGTTACGCTGGATGTAGTGCGTGATTTTCCATAAGCGCCGAACATGGGTCGGTAATGGACCGGCTGGGGTGTCGGGATGGAGGCGTTGGGATCGCCCATCGCCGCCGCCGCAATCGTGCCGCCGATCAGAATTAAATCGGGTTTGACGCCAAAAAACGCCGGGTTCCATAAAACCAGATCGGCGCGTTTACCGACTTCGATAGACCCGACATGCTGGGACAGGCCCTGCGCGATGGCTGGGTTGATCGTATATTTTGCGATGTAGCGCTTGACCCGAAAATTATCGTTTTCGCCGGTCTCTTCGGGTAGACGGCCCCGCTGGCGCTTCATCTTGTCGGCGGTCTGCCAAGTCCGGATCAGAACCTCGCCGACCCGGCCCATGGCCTGACTGTCCGACGCGATAATCGAAAACGCGCCCATGTCGTGCAAAATATCTTCCGCCGCGATGGTCTCCTTACGGATACGGCTTTCGGCGAAGGCGACGTCTTCGGGAATGTTCGGGTCCAGATGATGGCAGACCATTAACATATCCAGATGTTCTTCCAGCGTATTGACCGTGAACGGACGCGTTGGGTTGGTGGAGGACGGGATGACATTGCTGGCGCCGCAGACCTTGATGATGTCCGGCGCATGTCCGCCGCCCGCGCCTTCGGTATGGAAGGCGTGAATGGTGCGACCCTTGAAGGCGTCCAGGGTGTTCTCCACAAACCCGCTTTCATTTAGCGTGTCCGTGTGGATCATCACCTGCACGTCCATGTCGTCGGCGACGTCCAGACAGCAATCGATGGCGGCGGGTGTGGTGCCCCAATCTTCGTGCAATTTTAGCGCGGACGCGCCGCCCAAAACCTGTTCGACCAGCGCGTCGGGTTGCGAGGCGTTGCCCTTGCCCGCGAACGCCAGGTTCATCGGGAAGCCGTCGGCGGCCTGGATCATGCGCCCGATATGCCAGGCGCCGGGCGTGCAGGTGGTGGCGTTGGTGCCCGTGGCGGGGCCGGTGCCGCCGCCCAGCATGGTAGTAACGCCGGACATCAGCGCTTCTTCGATTTGCTGGGGGCAGATGAAATGGATGTGGACGTCGAGCCCTCCGGCGGTGAGAATTTTACCTTCGCCTGCGATGGCCTCCGTGCCCGGCCCGATGATGATGTCGACGCCGGACTGCGTATCCGGGTTGCCGGCTTTACCGATCCCTACGATCTGGCCGTCTTTCAAGCCGACATCGGCTTTAACGACGCCCCAATGGTCGATAATCAGCGCATTGGTGATGACCGTATCCACCGCGCTGTTGGCGCGTGTAATCTGGGATTGCCCCATACCGTCGCGAATGACCTTGCCGCCGCCGAATTTTACTTCCTCGCCATAGGTGGTGAAATCCTTTTCCACCTCCACGAAGAGTTCTGTATCCGCCAGCCGCACCTTGTCGCCCGTAGTCGGGCCAAACATGTCGGCGTAGGCCGCCCTTTGCATCCGTACCGGCATGGATCAGTCCTTTCCGCTTGTTGGGGCCCCGGTCAGGGCGCCCATGATTTTTTGATTAAATCCGTAAACTTCCTTACCGCCGCCATAGGCGATGAGGGTCACGTCCCGGCTTTGTCCGGGCTCAAAGCGAACCGCCGTTCCCGCTGCAATGTCCAGGCGCATGCCGCGCGTGGCCTCGCGGTCAAAGCTCAAGCCTTCATTGGTTTCGAAAAAATGATAGTGGCTGCCGACCTGAATGGGGCGGTCGCCTGTATTGGCGACTGTGATCGTGGTGGTCGCCTGGCCAGCGTTCATTTCAATCTCGCCCTTGGCGGGGATGATTTCTCCCGGGATCATGGCGGTCTCCTCTATCGAATTGGTTTATGAACGGTGACCAGCTTCACACCGTCGGGAAAGGTGGCTTCGACCTGCACGTCGTGGATCATCTCGGCGATGCCCTCCATGACCTGATCGCGGGAAATGACATGCGCCCCCGCCTCCATCAAATCAGCCACGCGGCGGCCATCGCGGGCGCCTTCGACGACGAAATCGGATATCAGCGCGATGGCTTCCGGGTAGTTCAGCTTTACGCCGCGATCCAGCCGACGCCGGGCTACCATAGCGGCCATGGCGATCAGCAGTTTGTCCTTCTCTCTAGGCGTCAGGTTCATAAATATCCTCGTATGGTCAGGGTCAGGCCGGTGTTAGGGTCAGGAATGCCACGCGCGCGGCATATCGCGGCCGTCGCGCAAAAATGAAAGAAACGGGATGAGACCGGCGCGCAACTGCCTAGAATCGCGTGCGATCAGTCGCGACAACAAAACGCCGTTTACATAGGTAACGCCGCCGATGACCGGCGCGCCGTCCAGTGTTTCCCGCGCGGGCGCCACCAGCGATTCCGCGTCGGGCGCCGCGTACAAAACAGTCGCGATCGCCTTGGCGCCATTCAGCGTCGCAGGCCGGTCGATGATGGTGCCAATTTCGCCGTCCAGACGGGTTTCATCCGCGTAGCGCAAGGCGCCGTCGCAGTGAATGCGCCAGGAATCGCAAAACAGGCCCGATTCCAGCG
The DNA here is from genome assembly GCA_047631095.1 of Alphaproteobacteria bacterium. Lineage (GTDB taxonomy): Bacteria > Pseudomonadota > Alphaproteobacteria > UBA8366 > JABJJH01. The sequence continues at coordinate 11,302 of JBLHZD010000038.1, read as the reverse complement.
TTTCGCCGGAAGCCACGCGGCCAAAGACGATGGGTTCGACCGCCAGAAGACGGGCGTTTTTCGCCATGTCGATGGTCAGGCTTCGGCGAATCCGACCGCGATCAAAAAGGATTGTTTCCTGGGGCATCCATTCCAGATGCGCGCCGTCACCCAGCGACAGGCGGGTTTCCACCAGCACGTCGCCGCCGGAAGATTTGTAAATACGTTCGCAGGTTTGACCGGTGAGCGTCAGCTTCGCGCCCGGCCCGACGCGAATATCGGTTTCCACATGATCGCCGCCGGTAAGGCCGCCCGCCGTGTTCAACAGCACCGCTTCGAAAAAATCAAATCCATATGTTTTGGGGCAGCGTATTTTTGCGCAGCCGTCCTGATAGAGTTCCTGCAATCGCGTTGCGCCGTCCAGTCGGGCGACTCCAAGACGCGCGCGGCCGTGCGCGCGTTGCAGGCGCGGGGCCTGCGCGTCGCTGGAAGGCGCAGGATCAGACGGTAAGGCGGCGTCGAACATCGTCCGCGTCCAAGTCGTTTTTATCGCCCGCCGCGACCACTTCGCCCCGGTCCATGACGACCAGCGTGTCGGCTAGCGCGTGGGCGAAATCAAAATACTGTTCAACCAAAAGGATGGCCATTCCGCCCTTATTCCGCAAGTAGGAAATCGCCCGCCCGATATCCTTGATGATCGAGGGCTGGATGCCTTCGGTCGGTTCATCAAGCACCAGAAGGCGCGGTCGCGTCACCAGCGCGCGGCCGATGGCGAGCTGCTGCTGCTGGCCGCCGGATAAATCGCCGCCGCGGCGTTTCAACATATCGTTCAACACGGGGAAGAGTCCGAATATTTCGTCAGGGATGTTACGGTCCTGGCGCGCCAGCCCGGCATAGGCGGTTTCCAGGTTTTCCCGAACGCTGAGGAGCGGAAAAATTTCACGGCCTTGTGGCACATAGGCGATGCCGCGCCGCGCCCGCTCATAGGGCGGCAGATGAGTAATGTCCTGATCTTCCCACTTTATCTCGCCGGTGGCGACGGGTTCATGCCCCATTATCGCCTGAAGCAGACTGGTCTTGCCGACGCCGTTACGGCCCAGCACACAGGTGACTTGTCCAATTTCGGCGTCCATGTCGACGCTGCGCAAGGCTTGCGCGGCGCCGTAGAATAAATCGATATTTCGGATCGACAGCATGGCTTATCTCCCCAGATAGACTTCGATGACGCGTTCGCTCTTGCTGACGTAATCCAGCGAGCCCTCCGCGATGGCGGCGCCTTCATGCAGAACCGTTACCTCGACATCAAGGTCGCGGACGAAATCCATGTCGTGTTCAACCACGACGACGGAATGATGTTCCGCAATTTCGCGCAGGAGCCGGGCGGTTTCCGACGTTTCGGAATCGGTCATGCCCGCGACAGGTTCATCCACCAGCAGGAGTTTGGGATCCTGCGCCAGCAGCATACCGATCTCCAACCATTGTTTTTGTCCATGGGACAGATTGGCGGAGGCGTTGTGGCGAACCGCTTCCAGTCGAATGGTGTGCAGGATTTCGTCGATCCGTTCGTTTTCCCGCGCGCTCGTTTCCGCGAACAGGGTTTGCCAGACGCCGCGCCCGGCGCTGAGCGCCAGCAACAAATTGTCGTTCACCGTATGATTTTCGAACACAGTCGGTTTCTGGAATTTTCGACCGATGCCCAAGGTGGCGATGTCGGTTTCGTCCATGCGCGCCAGATTGTGTATGTCATTGAACAATACGCGCCCGGAATCGGGGCGGGTCTTGCCGGTGATGACATCCATCATGGTGGTTTTCCCCGCGCCGTTGGGCCCGATGATCGCGCGCATTTCGCCGGGGCGGACCGACAGGGACAAATCGTTCAGCGCCTGAAAGCCGTCAAAGCTGACATTGACGTTTTCGAGGTACAGGATCGCGGTCTTGCTATCCATTGGCTTAATCCCCCTCTTGCGGTATGGATTGCGGCGACCGGCTTATACGCCATTTTTCCTTCAGATTGACGAAAAATCCGATGATTCCCTTTGGCAGGAACAGGGTCACCAGAACGAACATTCCACCCAGCATAAAGAGCCAGAATTCCGGAAATATGCCGGTGAAGATTGTCTTACCGAAGTTGACCAGCACCGCGCCAAGCGCCGCGCCCGCCAGTGTGCCGCGCCCGCCAATCGCCACCCAGATGACGATTTCGATGGAGTTTGCGGGCGCAAATTCGCTGGGGTTGATGATGCCGACCTGGGGTACATATAACGCGCCCGCGACGCCCGCGATGGAGGCGGACAGGGTCCATATCAACAATTTGTAATTCTCGGCGCGATAACCCAGAAACCGGGTTCGGCTTTCCGCATCGCGAACGGCGATCAGCACCTTGCCAAGTTTTGACGCGGTGACGGCTTTGGAAATTATGAAGCCAATGGCCAGCGCAACGGCGGAGGCGATCAACAACCCCACCCGCGTGGCGTCGCTGTGCAGATTGAAACCGAGGAGGTCTTTAAAATCGGTCAATCCGTTATTGCCGCCAAAGCCCATGTCATTGCGGAAGAACGCCAGCATGAGTGCGTAGGTCAGCGCCTGGGTGATGATGGACAAATAAACGCCCGTGACCCGACTGCGAAAGGCGAACCAGCCGAAGATGAAGGCGAGAACGCCGGGAACGAGAATCACCATAAGGGCGGCGAACCAGAACATGTCGAAGCCGAGCCAGAACCAGGGCAGTTCCTGCCAGTTCAGGAACACCATGAAATCCGGCAGAATCGGGTTGCCATAGACGCCTCGGGGGCCAATCTCGCGCATCAAATGCATGCCCATGGCGTAACCGCCCAGCGCGAAAAACGCGCCGTGGCCTAACGACAAAACGCCGCAATAGCCCCAGACAAGGTCTACTGAAATCGCCAGCAAGGCGTATGTCAGGTATTTGCCCAGCACCGAGACGACAAAGGTCGATAAATGCAGGGTGGATCCGGGCTCCGGGCCCAGGTTGAGGATGGCGACGCCCAGCGTGGCGCCGAACAGAACGATCAGGAAGATCCAGGACGTACGGTCGAAACCGCCTCTCATCAAACGGCCGATCATGATTCCACCGCCCGTCCCTTGAGGGCGAACAGGCCTCGGGGTCGTTTCTGGATAAACAGGATGATGAAGACAAGCACGCAGACCTTCGCCAGCACCGCGCCTGCGAACGGTTCCAGAAACTTGTTCGCCACGCCCAGCGTCATGGCGCCGACCAACGTGCCCCACAAATTACCGACCCCGCCAAATACCACCACCATGAAGCTGTCGATGATGTAGGACTGGCCCAGATTGGGGCTGACATTGTCGATCTGCGATAAAGCGACGCCCGCGATGCCCGCAATGCCGGACCCCAGCCCAAACGTCGCGGCGTCCACCCAGTTGGTGCGGATGCCCATGGCGCCGGCCATTTTCCGGTTCTGGGTGACGGCGCGCATCTGCAAGCCCATGGGCGTGTATTTCAGCAGCAACATCAGCGCGAGCATCACGACCAGCGAGAAGCCGAGAATCCAGAGCCGGTTATAGGTGATCGTCAATTGGCCGAGCTCGAAGGCTCCGGACATAAACTCCGGCGTGCCGACCTCTCGGTTAGTGGGGCCGAAGATTGATCGAACGGTTTGTTGCAGCACCAGCGATAAACCCCACGTCGCCAGCAGGGTTTCCAGCGGGCGGCCATAGAGAAAGCGGATAACGCCGCGCTCAATGGCGACGCCGACGGCGCCGGCGACGATAAAGGCGAGCGGTAGTGCGATCGCCAGCGAGGCGTCGAATAATTCCGGCGCATGGGCGCGAATGATGTCCTGTACGACAAAGGTCGTATAGGCGCCGATCATGACCATTTCCCCATGGGCCATGTTGATGACGCCCATCACGCCAAAGGTGATAGCGAGTCCGATGGCGGCCAGTAGCAGAACGGAGCCCAGCGACAGGCCGTACCAGATGTTCTGGGCGGCGCCCCACAGCTCGAGCGATTCCTCAATGGTGGTGACGGTCTCATCTGCGGTTTTCTTTAAATCGCCGGTCGCCGAGCGGGCGGCGGCGGTGACGATGGACAGGGCGTCGCGATCGCCGCGTTCTTTCAACACGGCGAAGGCCGCGCGTTTTTGGTCGTCGTCGCGCGTGGAGTTCAAGACTGCGGCGGCGTGCGCCTGGCGCAGGGTGGTTCGGATGTCCGGGTCGCTTTCCTTGACGATGGCGGCTTCCAGCGCGGGAAGGGTTGCGGCGTCGTGGGATTTAAACATTGATTGCGCGGCTTTCAGGCGCACCTTCGGATCCGGCGATAACAATGTCATGGCGCCCATCGTGGCGCGCAACGCGCGGCGAAGCTTGTTATTAACTCTGATTTTCTTGAGTTTTCGCTTCGAGATATTTTCCGCAAGAACGTCGCCGGTGGCGGGATCATGAAGCCGATATTTGCGCTTCACTTTTTCGGCGATGACGACTTTTCTGTCTTTCTTGACATAGTAAAGTTTGCCGTCATTCAACGCCTTCAGAACGGGAACGGCGCGGACGTCGCCGGAGGCGGCTAAGGCGTCAATCTGGGCGGTAAGCGCCGCGAAACCAGCGCCCGCCATGGCGTTTATTTTTTGTGAAAAATCGTCCTGCGCCGCAACTGCGCTGATGGATGCGATCCAGAGGATCGAACCCAGGAAAACCGAACTCCAAAAAAAGGATTTAACGAATTTTTGCATTATGGTCCCGTCGCCATTGGCGGGTCATTTGAAAGGGTCGCGAAAGGGGAGGATGGACTGTCGATATCGTCCACCCTCCCGATTTGCACTGTTAACGATTAGAGCTTAACGATCAGGAGCCCTGGCCGCCGCACTTGTTTGATTTCACATTGTAGTTGCCGCAATTCAGCGGTTTACGCCAATCGGAAATCAGGTCTTTGGAACCCGGCAGGAAATCGGACCATGCGTCGCCCGCAACCAGACCAGGGGTGCGCCAGACGGTTTCGAACTGACCGTCGTCCTGGATTTCGCCAATCAGAACCGGCTTGGTGATGTGATGGTTCGGCATCATCGCGGAAGAACCTCCGGTCAGATTGGGAACGGTCACGCCGATAATATTTTCCAGAACGGCATCGGTGCTCGTGCTGCCGGCTTTGGTCACGGCCTTCACCCACATCTGGAACCCGATGTAATGGGCTTCCATGGGATCGTTGGTCACGCGCTTGTCGTTTTTGATGAACTTCTGCCATTTGGCGATGAAGTCGTCATTGACCGGCGTATCGATGGACATGAAGTAGTTCCATGCGGCCAGGTGACCGACCAGCGGTTTGGTGTCGAGACCGGCCAATTCTTCTTCGCCGACGGAGAACGCGACGACGGGAATGTCTTCAGCCTTGATGCCCTGGTTGCCGAGTTCTTTGTAGAACGGCACGTTGGCGTCGCCATTGATGGTGGAGACGACGGCGGTTTTTTTACCAGCGGAGCCGAATTTTTTGATGTCGGCGACAATCGTCTGCCAGTCAGAATGACCAAACGGCGTGTAATTGACCATGATGTCGCTGGCGGCGACGCCTTTGGCTTTAAGATAGGTCTCGAGAATTTTGTTGGTCGTGCGCGGATAAACATAATCCGTACCGGCCAGAACCCAACGCTCGACCTTTTCGTTTTTCATCAGATAGTCGACGGCGGGAATGGCTTGCTGGTTTGGCGCGGCGCCCGTGTAGAAAACGTTTTTGGAGCTTTCTTCGCCTTCGTACTGAACCGGGTAGAACAGAATGCCGTTCAGCTCTTCGAAAACCGGCAGAACGGATTTACGCGAAACCGACGTCCAGTTGCCGAAGACGACGTCGACTTTGTGGACCTGAAGCAGCTCGCGCGCTTTCTCGGCGAAGAGCGGCCAATTCGACGCAGGGTCAACAACGACGGGCTCCAGCTGTTTGCCCAGAACGCCGCCCTTTTTATTTTGATCCTCGATCAGCATCAACATGACGTCTTTCAGCGTTGTTTCGCTGATCGCCATGGTGCCGGACAAGGAATGTAGAATGCCGACCTTGATCGTATCCGCTGCAGATGCGGCGTTTACCGTCATGACGCTAGCGGCGAGGGCCGTTGCGACGATGGCGGACTTAAACTGCGTATTCATTGATCACCTCCACTGAACATATTGCACAGAATATTTTTGACGAAAGTGAAATCGATAATCGCAAGGGCCATGCCAACCGGGACTAATTTGAAGAAAGTCGATAATCGTATGTTATTACAATGGATTAAAATATTCGTGGGCGCGGCGCGCCGATAAGGGGAGAATTCAAAATGATTAAAAATACATCATAATTACAATAATGATTAAAAATTAGCCTCACGAGTTTGCTTATAAAATGACCAAACGAAGGCTTGTGACTCAATTTCAGTCAAAAAATACGGTTCAGCTATAAATACGGTTCAGGCAAAAAAAGGCCCGAACCAATTAAGGTCCGGGCCAATAGTTAAGGTCTGGAGAGGTGGTGGGTTACATCGTTTGGGAGCCGCGCCCGAATTCAGGGTAGGCTTCCATGCCGAGTTCGGATTTATCCAGGCCTGCGAACTCTTCTTCCTCTGAGACGCGGATACCGACTGTTACTTTGAGGACCGTCCACAAGATGGCGCTGGTGACGACGACAAAGGCGCCGATGGCGACAATGCCGGTCAACTGCGTGATGATGTCGCCGCTGCCGAAGATACCAACCGCAAGTGTACCCCAGATACCGCACACCAGGTGCGCCGGGATGGCGCCGACGACGTCATCGATCTTGAGCTTGTCGAGAATGGGCACGGACAGCACGACCAGGACGCCGCCAATGCCACCGATGATGATGGACATCAGGTGGTTCTGGAGGTCAGGACCAGCGGTGATGGCGACCAGGCCGCCGATTGCGCCGTTCAGGGTCAGACTAAGGTCGACCTTCTTGTACAGCAACTGGGTCAGGACCATGGCGGCCACAACGCCCGCTGCTGCTGCTAGGTTGGTGTTCACATAGACGATGGCGATGGCGGCGGCGTCCAGCGCACTGCCCAGCGCAAGCTGGGAGCCGCCGTTAAAGCCAAACCAACCGAACCAAAGGATGAACGCGCCAAGCGTCGCCAAGGGCAGGTTGGCGCCGGGAATGGGCGTAATCTGGCCGTTGGGACCAAATTTGCCTTTCCGCGCACCGAGGATGATGGCGCCCGTTAAAGCGCACCAGCCGCCGACCGAGTGAACCAGCGTTGAGCCCGCGAAATCGCTGAAGCCCATCGTGGATAACCAGCCCGCGCCCCAGACCCAGGAGCCCTGGATTGGATAAATAATCCCCGAGAGTACGACAACGAAGATCATGAACGGCCATACCTTGATGCGCTCGGCCAGGGTGCCGGACACGACGGAAGACGCCGTTGCGACGAACACCATCTGGAAGAACCAGTCGGACATGGTGGAATAGCCGCCTTCTGTGACGGCCTTGACCATCTCCGGCGTCGCCTTGTCGGCGTTGATGAGCACGAGCTCTGCGCTTCCTGGATTGTACAGGAAGCTGAAAGTCCCGATCCAGCCGCCATCAGGCACATCGGTGTACATCAGCCCATAACCGATGAGGTAATACATGATGCCCGCGACGGAATAGAGCGCGATGTTTTTCAGGCAAATCGCCGCGGTGTTTTTGGTGCGAACGAGGCCGGATTCCAGCATGGCGAAACCCGCCGCCATGAACATAACCAGGACGCCGTGGACCAGGAATGAAAAGGTGTTAAAGATAAAAGCGACTTCCGGATCGACCGCTGCTGCTGCGGGCATCGCCGTGGCGAGCGTCATAACTGCGCTGGCGGCGATAGTCAGAAGACCGATCCGCCCAAATTTTCCAGTTTTACTAAACATGTTCATCTCTCTCGTTTGAAAGGGTTCGACCAAAAGGGCCAGAAGCCGCTTGCTAGATTGCGCTGTCGTCGGTTTCGCCCGTGCGGATGCGCACGGCTTTGGACAATTCCATGACGAATATCTTGCCGTCGCCAATCCGCCCGGTATTGGCGGCGGATTGAATGGCTTCCACAGCCTCATCGAGTTGGGAATCCGCGATTGCGACTTCGATTTTAACTTTTGGCAGGAAATTCACGGCGTATTCGGCGCCGCGATAAATTTCGGTTTGTCCCTTTTGCCGGCCAAAGCCTTTGACCTCGCAAACGGTCAGACCTTCGACGCCGACGGTTGTCAGCGCCTGCCGAACTTCATCAAGCTTGAATGGCTTAATGATCGCCATAATAAGTTTCATTGGTCTGCCTTCCTTATTGTTATGCACCAAGGCTTGGCGGTATGCGTCGCCACTATTCGAGGTATGCAATTTCAAGAATCGTGCCGGGATCTAATTTAGATAAATAAAGTATATAAAACATATGGTTATAAATAATTTAGGAGAGGGGGCCTATTTATGTGGCAAATATGATGATTGAAAAGTAATCAAATAACCGGGAAAAGATTATAAAATAGGCACGTTATCAAGGCGTCTATTTATTATGCGAATTAGGATTTTCTGTGATTTGGCTGGACCTGATGCAGGACGTAAAAAGGCCGGTCTAAGCGGAGCCACGCTCAAACCGGCCTTTGACCAGTCTTCGAAAATTGTCCTCGAAGTATGGCGGCGGCGTCTTCCTAGAGCGGATCATCTTTAGTTGGAAGCGTTTAGCGCTTCAAAATAAGGATGTGAATCCGTTCTATATCTCAATATCTGGAGCAAACCGTCGTCGCAGACAATTTCGTCTGCTCGGAATTTGCTCTAGAAAGAGGCCGAAATATTAAACACCGCGCGACCGTCGCAGTTGTTGCTGCCACAGACGGTTCTGTCGATGTTGGTGTCGGTGTAATCAACGCCAACGGTGAAGGCGTCCAGTTTGGAGTGCAACGAGCCCAGACCATAGCTCAGCCCAACGCCCCATGTGGTGTAATCGGGCAGCGCGAAGGTTGTGTTGTCGTCGATATTCCAACGACCGATATTCGCGCTGAGGGTGAAGCCCATGGGCAACGGCGCTTCAACCGTCGCCTGGTAAAAGAATGCGTCGTCGCTGCCGCCAAAATTGTCAGGCGTGTAGGAGACGGACGCGCCAACCGAGGCGACGCCAAAGTCATACGAGATCGCCGGGGTCACTTCCCAGAAGTCATAGTTCTGGCTGCTCGACGCGCCGGGATACAAATACTGCAGAACGCCGATATCATATCCGAAATTGCCGATGGAGCCGCTATAGCCTGCATAGACGTCAATTTCGATATGCGCTTGATCGCCGTCGTTAAAGTCAACGTTCGACGCCCATAGGCCCGCATACAAACCGCTGTCATGCGACCAGTCCGCGCCGCCCTGAATGGCGGGTTCTTCGAATGTCTGGGAAACGCCACGATAAATGTAGTCGGAATAGAGCGCTACATTTGCGGAGAAATCACCAATATTGGTTTCCATCGTCTTCTTTTCAGCGACGGCTTGTCCCGATACGCCAACCACCAAAAGGGCGGCGATGACGCCGCCCATATTCTTCTTGAGCATTACTTGTCCTTTCGATAGCCGAATTCGGCAAATTACGATGGCGTTACTTAAGCAATTTATATGCCAAGAGATAAACGGTAAGGGAAAGCCAGCAATTCCCTGCAATACAGGGGAAAATCAGGAATTCAGAGGGGCGGAATAATGGCGATTTTTGGCTATAAATTAGCCATATGCCGCCTAATATTTAGTCGCTTGGGCGATGTGAACGTGAAGGCGCCACGCGGCTTTAGATATGGTGCAGCGAATTGTGAGGACTCGCGGGTCTTCGAACAACGCGGATATTTAAAGCGCACAGAGTAGGCTTTTCAGTTCGGCTATCAACTGTAAGGCAAAATGTTGGATATAGTGGTTGGCCTGACCGTCGATTTGCGCGGTGAGCCAGGTTCAATTCCTTCGACACGGCGCAGCAATTTTTGGGCTCGAATACTGCGCCTTGGAAATAACGGGGTGGTGCGGCGCTGGATTTAGTCAGCGTGACTTAAAGGTAACTCCAAATCGCTTTCCATAATGCGCATTATCACGCAACCGATAGAATTTACGTCAGTTTGTACTGACCACCCATACCACAACATGTTGCGTTCGGCCCGACCGCCAAGATACCAACCGTCTAATGGCCCAAGATGAGGGAATAGCGGAAGTCGATCCGGAACGCCGGGACAGCCGCGAATAGCCAAGAGTGGATATTTTGATGCCGCATGCGGTTCTCTGTACGAAGGCATATCTCAGCTACGTTTTGACTGTCGGTATATGGCCCAAATTTTTGATGTTTTAATCTCCATCAGACAGGAACACAGCCTCGTGATTGGCTATATTTAGGCGCCAGTTTTACAAAAAAACCTTGAATCCGGTTTCATAATTGAAAACCGCAACGTCATTCCGCAAGAAGGGGAAAATAAATGAGCCTACGCATCAACGACACCATTCCGGATTTAAAGGTAGAGACAGACCAGGGCAACCTGTCCCTCCATGATTGGATTGGCGACGGTTGGGCTATCCTATTTTCGCATCCCAAGGATTTTACGCCAGTCTGCACGACCGAGTTCGGTGCGGTGGCTCAGATGTCGGCGGAATGGCAAAAGCGCGGCACCAAGGTGATCGGCGTTTCCGTCGACAGCGCCGAAGATCACAAGAAGTGGAAGGCCGACATTGAGAAAGTCGGCGGCGCGGCGCCTAAGTTTCCCATTATCGCCGACGATGGTCTCGTTATTTCCAAGGCTTTTGACATGCTGCCGGCTGAAGCCTATTTACCGGATGGGCGCACGCCAGCCGATAGCGCCACTGTGCGTTCAGTCTTCATCATTGGGCCTGACAAGCAACTCAAGTTGTCAATGACCTACCCGATGTCGGTCGGACGTAACTTCGACGAGATTTTGCGGGCGCTCGATGCGTTGCAGACCACCACTGAGAATGGAGTCGCGACACCCGTCAACTGGCAGGTTGGTGACGACATCGTCATTCCGCCGACAGTCAGCGATGCGGATGCCAAAGCCCGGTTTGGCGAGTTCGAAACCCTGACGCCTTATCTGCGCAAGGCGAAGCTGCCCAACTAGAACATCTTTTTCGTACCAGAGCGATTGCTGCGGTTCTTTCGAGCCGCGGCAATCGTTTTTGTCGTTGAGAAGGCCGCTATGAGTCACGGCTCGGTTCCGCCATCACCATGCGTGTCTCCCTCGATAATGAGAAATTTCAGTGGGATCCTAGTGGATTGACTCCAACGTTTGGAACCCACGCTTTACGGCAGCAATTATCTCATCGGGATCAGCTTTCCAGTTGAATGGTTTTGGTTTGTCGTTGTGTTCCTTGATGAAGCGATTG
>JBLHZD010000037.1:0-18694 GCA_047631095.1 Alphaproteobacteria bacterium | reverse complement strand
AACGGGTAAAACGCCAATTCCGCTGTTTCGAGATCGACGCCGACGGGAAGCACCGCCTCAATAGCGGTGCGCCGGTCCAGCAAGGTCGCTAATCCGGTGAGCCCTTGCTGGCTGGTCGTATCGACGTTGCTGTCGCCCGTGAGGACATAAGCGATACTCGTGCGCATCGCCGCCTCGGGGACGCCATCTTGAGCCAGCGCCGAAGGCGCACTGGTTGTTGTCGATAGAACGGCGCAGATGATGAATGTTGCTGTCATACGCCACAGCGGCCAACGGGGCGAAAAGCCGCGCAACAGCAGCGAAATGAAGGCGTCGATGATCAGCAATAGGAACGCGGTGGCGAGGAGCCAGGGCTTGAGGTCAAATTCGTGGCGCTCGGCGTAGGTCTCGACAGCCACGCCTGACGGCAAGGGACCCATCGGCTCCAGCGATACGCTTGGCCCCAGATTGAGGGCGCGTCGGGTTGTGTCGTATCCGTACAGACCGGGGGGATGCGCGGGGCCGATTTCAACGTCCTTGCCACTTGAAATAGATTTGGCGCCCGCCGCAGGTTTGCCGGCGCGGCCAAAACCGTCCAGGACTTCGACGGGCGGCAGGGGACGGCTGGAAAGGGCCTGCCCGTCGACGCCCTCGCTCATGGCGATAATTCGTTGAAGCATATCCACAAATAGACCGGACAAGGGAAGCGTCGACCATGTCGCATTGGAGGATGTATGCACCAACACCAGCCATCCCGCGCCAATCCGGTCCGCTGTGACCAGCGGCGTGCCGTCGCCCAGCCGGGCCCATGTTTTTTCATTTAAATCGAGCGTTGGCTGCGCGAGGACTTGCCGGGAGATAGTGACGTCGTCGGGAATGTCCAAATTAGCGAATGGCGAGTCCGTCTCAAAAGGCGCTAGTCGCGCGGGCTTGGTCCACCGCATGGCGCCGCCAAGGGTGCGCCCCCCCCGGCGCAACGACGTCGGTGAAAGGTGGTCATCCCGGTTTTGCGCTAGTCGTGGTCCGGCGAACCGCAGGATCAAGCCGCCTGTCTTCGCCCAGGCGCGCAACGCGTCGGCTTGCGTTGGGTCGATTGTCGCGGCGTCTGGGATCGCGATTACGGAAAGGGAACGATCCAGAAGGGTTTCCAGCGCCCCGGTCGAGAGATCATTGAAGGGCGCCAGACTGCGTTCCAGATAATAAATCTCAGATAGTAGCGACGGGCTGTTGCCGGTGCGCTGCGTCGACACGATGCCAACGGGGCGGCGCCGCCATCGTTCATCGGTCAAAAAAACGCTCGCCGCCGTCGATTGGTGTTCAAGTTCAAGGCGGGTGATTTCGTTTCGAAGCTCCAAGGGTAAATCGATGGTGACCGTCGCTTCTTGCGCGTCGCTTTCAAAGGTCACTGGCTCATAGGCCAATACCCGGCCATCCAACGCCAGAGCGCGCAGATTCAGGGGGGCGGGGTTCGCGGTCGCTGTGGCGCGACGGATGACAACGGACAGTTTTGCGCCGGCGACATCAGGCTTTTCCAGAATGTAGGGTAGTTCCGTTGGCGCGGGCGCCAAAATGCGTGTTTCACCCCGTCGCTGCAATTGTTCCGCCATCGGGGAAACGAATTCGTCGCCCAATCCGTCGCTCAACCAAATGGTGGTGGCGGGGCCTTCAAATTTCAGGGTGCGAATAGACTCTAGCGCCGCCGCCCGGTTGGTGGGCCAGGGATTCGGCGCCATAGCGCCAGCCGCGATACGGGCGTCGGCGGGGTTCAAGGGGCGGTTGATTTCCGGCAGGCGACCGTTTGCGGCGGCGGCCGTGGGAAGCAGGACGACGGAACGGCCCACTCTATCCGCCTGATCAATGAACTGGCGCAGCGTTTCCTGGCGCGTCGTCCAGTTTTGGGCTGCCGCCCAACCGTTATCGACCAACAGGATCAAGGGTCCCAATCCACCCAGTTTTTTGTTCGGCGCCAAAAGCGGGTGGGACAAGGCCAGTATAATCAGGGCCGCCGCCATTAGTCGTAAAAGCACCAACCACCACGGCGACGCGGCGGGCGTTTCTTCTGGTAATTTCAGCCCAAAGAGCAAACGGATTGCGGGAAAGGCGACGCGCCTAGGGGCCGGGGGCGTAACCCTTAGCAGCCACCACAAAAGCGGCAAGACCAGCAACGCGGTTAAGATCCAGGGGGACACAAACCCCAAAACGCCCAGGTTCAACATTGTTAGCGACGCCCGGCAGGCGGCGCCATCGCCGTATATAACGCGAGCAATAACGATTCAGGCGAATGATCTGTTTGATGGGTCGAAAAACGCCAGCCGGTGCGCCGGGTCATTTCGCGTAAGGCGTCCCGGTGGCGGGCCAGGCTGGCGCGGTAGTCCGTCCGGGCGGATTGCGCCCGACCCAACAAATGCTGTCCTTCCCCTTCCATACCTTCGAATCGAATGCGCCCGGCGAAGGGAAGCGTTTCTTCCGCCGGGTCGAGAATTTGGATGATGTGTCCGGTTGCGCCGCGCGCCGCAAGCCGCCCCACCATGTTGCGAATGTCGTCAAGCGGCGCCAATAAATCACTGAACAGCACGACCTGTGCGTAACGCGGCAATGGTTCGAATTCGGGCAGGCTAGCGCCCCCGGTTTCCTGCGCCGTCGCGCTCTGTTTTACCAGAACTTCGACCAATCGATCGAATGCGGCGCGCCCGGATCCTGGGGAAACGCCGCCTCCCATCAAGGTGAAACGCTCTCCAGCGCGCATCAGCAGGAATGATAACGCTAATAGAAGCAGTTCCGCGCGATAGGCTTTGGTGGCCAAATCCGGTGTGGAGGCATATTGCATGGAGGGTGAGGCGTCGCGCCAAAGCCAGGTGGTTTGGGCGGCCTCCCATTCCGTTTCACGAACATAGAGGCGCTGGGATTTGGCGGATTGGCGCCAGTCGATACTGGTGGCGGCGTCGCTGCTTTCATATTGACGGAATTGCCAGAAGGTTTCCCCCTGACCGACTCGTCGGCGACCATGCACGCCATGCGACACGGTTGCAGCGATTCGTTGCGCATCAATGAGCAACGCAGGCAAATTGGCCGCGACCGTCTCGGCATGGATTTTTATGTCCAGCGCCGAATTACCGGTCATCTTGACCCCTGATGCGGCAAAGCGGCAATGCGATAGCACGACATGGCGCAATCAGTGACCGGTATCATCGAAGCGGTTCGCAAAGCTGGTCGATGATCATGTCGACGGTGGTGCCTTCCGTGCGTGCGACAAAGTTCAACGCCATGCGATGGCGCAACACTGGTTTGGCCAGCGCCAGAACATCCTCGACCGACGGCGCAAGGCGTCCATCGAGAAGGGCGCGGGCTCGACACGCCAGCATAAGCGCCTGACTGGCGCGGGGACCGGGGCCCCAGGACACATTTTCGACGATGGCGCTGATATCGCTGGATTCGGGGCGTCCGGCGCGCACGATGTGCAAAATGGCGCCGACAACGCTTTCACCGACCGGAATTTTACGAACCAGCCGCTGCGCCTGGATTAATTTATCGCCGTCGAAGACCGTTTCTACCTGATCCTCACGGATACCGGTCGTCGCCAACATCATGCGTCGCTCTGCGCCATCATCGGGATAGCCAATATTAATTTCCATCAGGAATCGATCCAACTGGGCTTCCGGCAGGGGATAGGTGCCTTCCTGCTCCAGCGGGTTCTGGGTGGCGAGCACATGGAAGGGTTGGGGGAGCGGGTGGTTTTCGCCCGCGACAGTTACGCGGTCTTCCTGCATCGCCTGCAACAGGGCGGATTGGGTGCGCGGGCTGGCGCGATTTATTTCATCCGCCATCAGGAGCTGACAGAATATTGGACCCTTGAGAAACCGAAAAGAGCGGGAGCCGTCGCCGGTTTCCTCCAGCACTTCCGATCCCAAGATATCGGCGGGCATAAGGTCCGGCGTAAATTGAATGCGACTGTCCTGTAATCCAAGAACCCGCCCCAGCGCTTCGACCAGTCGGGTTTTGCCTAATCCAGGAACGCCAATCAGGAGCGCGTGCCCCCCGGATAGCAGGGTGATCAGGCTCAGGTCGATGATCGCCGACTGACCGAAAATGACGCGCCCGACGCTCTCCCGCGCCCGCGCCAGCAAGCGGCCCGTTTCTTCGATCTCGGCGACTAACCCTGAGTCCTCAGCGATTGGCGCTGATCCAATTTCCATCTTGTTTTCCGAAGTGTTCAACGCATACCTTCCCAGTGTTGCAAGACCGGATGCTTCTTGTAAGGATGGTGGCGTGACGATTTTCGCGCAACCCTTGAAATAGGCGAATCTCGGAAAAATGATCGAAAAAGATACTCCTGGACTGGATCAGTTAAAGGCGGCTGAAAATGCGCGATTTGATATCCGAATCGCGCGGGATGGGGTTTGGTACTACCAAGGTACGCCAATCAACCGAATGCCGTTGGTCAAACTGTTTTCGACTGTTCTAAAGCGGGACCAGGATGGTGATTTCTGGCTGCAAACGCCGGTGGAACGCGGAAAAATTATCGTAGACGACGCGCCGTTTGTCGCCGTTGAAGTTAATGTTGCGGGCGCGGGGCGTGCGCAACGCATCACGTTCCGCACAAACCTGGATGAAACCGTGACGTTGGACCAATCACATGCCTTGCGCATGGCTTTTGACTCCAAAACCAGGGAACCGTCCCCATATATAATGGTGAGAGACAATCTGGAGGCGCTGATTCTCCGTCCGGCGTTTTATGAGTTGGTGGAAATGGCGGAAGAAACCGAAAGGGATGGCGTCGCGGCTATTGGCGTTTGGAGCGACGATGTATTCTTTCCACTAGGCGCGATAGAATAGCGACATATTAAATTTGCGACCGATTGAATTGAGGGAATTGTGGACCGAAGTCTGATTGCATCGAGAATTCGAGCGGATGAAGAACGCCGTGCGCGTGGTGAAGTGACCAACCGCTCAGCGGCGCTGGGCGGCGACCATGTATTAAACCCGTCCATGCGCCCCCGTGAGGATTTGATCCCGGCCTCGGTTCTGGTGCCGTTGGTGGATCGACCCGGCGGCATGACGGTGTTGTTGACGCAACGGACCGACCATCTCCGCGATCATGCGGGGCAAGTCAGCTTCCCTGGCGGTCGCGCGGAGCCGGAAGATGATAGCCATGAAGCCACCGCGTTGCGGGAAACGGAAGAAGAGGTCGGGCTGAGCGCTGACCATGTCGAGATCGTTGGACGCCTGGATTATTATATCGTCCGTTCGGGATATCAGGTCGCGCCGGTCGTTGGTATCGTGCAGCCGCCGTTTGAACTGAAGGCCGACTCGTTTGAAGTGGCGGAAGTTTTTGAAGCGCCGTTATCTTTTTTCCTGGATACGTCGAATCATAAACTGACGTCACGGATGCATGACGGGGTGGAGCGCTCTTTTTATGAAATGCCCTATAATGGATATTATATCTGGGGCGCAACGGCGGGGATGCTAGTGAACTTATCGACGGTATTGAATCGGTCATGATACGCCATCTTCTCACCATTGGCCTGCCACTCGCCGCGCCATTCATCGTCTACTTTATCTGGTGGTACTTCGCGAAACGTCGCGCTTTGGCTGAAATTGAAGGCCGAACGCCGTCCGCCTGGGAAGAATTGCCGTGGACATGGCTGATTATCACCGGCTGCGCCATGATGGCGATTACATTGATTGCGCTCGCGACGGTTGGCGTTGAAGGCGTCGACGGTGACTATCATCCGCCTCACATGGAAGACGGTAAAATCGTTCCCGGACGGATGCGTTAACGGGCCGTTTCAAACGGCTGGACCCTTAAAATCGATAGGAATTTTCTGGTGGCAGCGCTCCGTATTCCACCCCAATCCTGGATGACGGCGCCGGAGACCAGGGCGGTCTTTGAAAAATTACAGACCGGCGGTGCGCAAGCGCGCTTTGTGGGCGGGTGTGTTCGCGACCTGTTGGTGGGCCGCACGGTTAATGACATTGATATCGCGACCAGTGCTGAACCTACGCGCGTTATGGCAATCATGAAAGAGGCGGGGTTCAAGACGGTTCCCATCGGGCTCGACCATGGTACGGTCTTGGTTTTGGTGGGGGCGGCGACGTTTGAAATTACGACCTTGCGCCAGGACGTTGAAACGGACGGGCGCCACGCCAAGGTCGAATTCACGACGGACTGGATCGCCGATGCTGCGCGACGGGACTTTACCTTCAACGCCCTTTCGCTGGAGATGGACGGTACGGTTCATGACTCGTTTGGCGGCGCCAATGATTTGAAACAGGGCTGTGTACGGTTCGTTGGCGACGCTGCGATGCGCATTGATGAAGATGTTCTTCGGCTTCTTCGCTATTATCGGTTTTTCGCTCATTTTGGCCGTCCGCCCGCCGATGCGGCGGCGCGCGCGGCGTGTCGCGATCGGGCGCCGGATATCGAACGATTATCCGCCGAGCGCATCCGCGCCGAGTTTCTCAAATTATTGGCCGCGCCGGATCCTGGGCCGGTTCTGGATATGATGCGCGACGACGGGGTGTTGCCTCATGTGATCGGTCACACCGGCGACCTTGAAAGGATGGCGCGGCTTGTGAAGGTGGAGGCGAAGGCCGGGTCTGTTGATCCTGTGCGGCGCCTTTTTGCGCTGTCGCCACCAGGAACCGAGCGTGTTCGCGATATTGCGCGACGGTTGAAGCTATCCAATGCGGATCGTGATTTTCTGTTACAATTGCAGCGTGGCGCCGGTGCGCTCCAGAGCGATATGACGGCAGCAGCGGTTCATCGTAAAATTTATCGATTTGGATCCCGCTTGTCGCGCGAACTCGCCCTTATGGCGTGGGCGCAAGACGATTTCGAGGACGAGGCCCAGGATCGCAAGTGGCGTGACGTTCTTGCGGTCATTGATGCGGCTCCGACGCACGCTCTGCCGATGACGGGCGGCGATATATTATCGGAAGGCGTCCCGCCGGGGGCGCTGGTGGGAGATTTGCTCCGGCGTGTCGAAACCTGGTGGGTCGAGGGTGATTTCAAAGCCGACCGGGCGGCGTGCCTGCGATACCTGAAGACGCTGGTCTCGCGGTCAGAAAATTAGCGCGCTGCGCGAGGCATGAGCGTACATGTTGACTATTACGGGTTAGTGCTTAGGTAATAGACTTGAAACTGGAGGGGTAAGGCCATGATTGTCAGTGAATTTACGATCTTTGTATTCGCCGTCGTTATTCTCGCCGTGGTTATGGTTTTCGCCGGGGTGAAGGTCATTCCCCAAGGCATGGAATCCACTGTTGAACGGTTTGGGCGATACACGAAAACCCTGCAACCAGGGCTGCATTTCATCGTGCCGATTATCGACCGGATCGGCCACAGGATGAACATGATGGAACAGGTCATGGATGTTCCAACGCAGGAAATTATTACGCGGGACAACGCGATGGTTGCGGTCGACGGCGTCGTGTTTTTTCAGATACTGGACGCCGCGAAGGCCAGTTATGAGGTCAATCAACTGGAGATTGCGACGCTTAATCTCACCATGACCAATATCCGTACGGTGATGGGGTCGATGGATCTGGATGAATTGCTGTCGAAGCGCGATGAGATAAACAGCCGATTACTATCGGTTGTCGATGAAGCGACATCGCCATGGGGCGTCAAGATTACCCGCATCGAGATTAAGGATATTGCGCCACCGCGCGATTTGGTCGACGCCATGGCGCGACAAATGAAGGCGGAACGAGACAAGCGCGCGAATATTCTGGAGGCGGAAGGCTTCCGAGCGGCGGAAATTCTTCGCGCAGAAGGCGAAAAACAGGGTGCTATTCTGGATGCGGAGGGTCGTAAGGAAGCAGCCCTTCGTGATGCGGAAGCGCGCGAACGCTTGGCGGAGGCGGAAGCGAAAGCGACGGAAATGGTGTCTTTGGCGATCGCCCAGGGCAATGTTCAGGCCATAAATTATTTCGTAGCGCAGAAATATATTGAAACCCTTGGACGTTTTGCGGAATCGCCAAATCAGAAACTGGTGTTCATGCCGCTCGAAGCGTCCGGCGTGCTGGGCGCCATCGGTGGAATCGGCGCGCTGGTGCAAGATGCGCTGAAGGATCAGAAGCAGGGCGATACGCCAACGGCGCCAGGTTCGGAGTCGGGATCAGCATCCGGACCATGGGAGAATTCATGAGTTGGGGGATGTGATGCCTGAATTTCTGACCTGGCTGGAGAACGCCCGGCATTGGGGCTGGGGAATCTTTGGCGTCCTGTTGGTGGTTCTGGAAATTTTTGCGCCGGGCGCGATTTTTTTGTGGATGGGCGTGGCGGCGTTTGTTGTCGGCGTCGGCGTGTTCGTTTGGCCAGACATTGAATGGCGTTATCAGCTTTTGCTATTCTCCGCGCTGTCCGTCCTCAGTGTATTTGTCGCCCGGCGGTATTTGCGCAGCAACCCAATTGCGACAGACCGGCCAACGCTAAATCGACGGGGCACGCAATATATTGACCGGATTTTCACCCTGGCGGCGCCGATTGTAGACGGTCGCGGCAACTTGCATGTCGATGACACGATGTGGAAGATCGAGGGGCCGGAACTCGACATGGGCGCCAAAGTCCGCGTGACCGGGGTCAATGGCGTCATGTTGACGGTTGAGCCGTATGATCCGACGGCGCGCGAACCTAGCGTTTCGTAAGTTTTGCGCTGGCTTGTCGGACAGGCTCGCCATCGCGAATCCGCCGAAAGACCAGATCCATGCCATAGGCGTTCAAAGTGCGCGCGTAGCTTTGCATATTGTAGCCGCCCGACTTGTTGATGGTCATGATATAAATTGTCAGGGTTTGGCCGGAAATACGCGCCCATATATAAGGTGCGCCGTTTAACGGGTCGCCGGAGCCTTCGCCACGAAAGACGCCTGTCTGATTGGCGTCCTTGAATACAACGTTTTGGGTCTTGCGGCGAACATTCGGGTTATTCGGATCGCCACCGCCGCGAATGATGGTGGTCCACTTTACGTAAAATGCATCGCTGGACGATTCGGGGCCGATCTCGACATCCAAATCACGAACAGTCGTTCCAAAATAGAGGCTGTCGGCGTTTTCCGCGACCCCGCTGCCCTGAAATACGCCAAAAAATGCGGCGATGGACAGATCGGCGGCTTTCGCTGTGGATGCGAAACCCCATATCAACGCGATCGCTAAAAAGCTTCGGGTAAATTTCGGCGTCATTCTTAAGTCCCCCTGACTTTGTCCCCTAGGGCCATCTGGCTTCCGGCGGCATGGACATCAAAATGGCGTCCGTGTTGCCGCCGGTCATCAGACCAAACCGGGTGCCTCGATCATATAGAAGATTAAACTCCACGTAACGGCCCCGTCGCTCCAATTGGTGTAAACGTTGCGCCGCCGTCCAGGGCTCGTTCATATGGGCTCGGACGATCTCGGGATAGGTGTTCAGAAACGTCTGACCGACATCGCGTGTAAACGCAAAATCCGCATCCCAATCATCCGTGTCGACATAATCGTAAAAAATGCCGCCGACGCCGCGCGATTCGTTGCGGTGTTTCAAAAAGAAATACTCATCGCACCATTTTTTGAACCGGTCGTAATAGTCGTCCCCGTGGCGGTCGCAGGCGTCGCGAAAGCCGTTGTGGAATTGTTTCGTGTCGGCGTCGTTCGGCGTCATGGGCGTTAAGTCGGCGCCGCCGCCAAACCAATGCTTGGACGTGATAATATGGCGCGTATTCATATGTACGGCGGGGACCAGCGGGGAGTGCATATGGGCGACCAGGGAGATGCCCGCGGCCCAAAAGCGCCCATCTTCCGCGGCGCCGGGTATTTCCTTGCGAAAATCTTCCGAAAATTCTCCCGACACGGCGGAGACGTTAACGCCGACTTTTTCGAAAACACGTCCCTTCATGACCGACATTACGCCGCCACCGCCTTGAATGCCGCCCTTATCGTCGTTTTGCGGGCGCTCCCATTCGGTGCGTTCGAACCGCGCCGGCGCCCGGTCGCTGTACGTTCCGCTCAAATCGTCTTCGATGCTTTCGAAAGAAGCGCAGATCTGGTCTCTCAAGGACCCGAACCACGCCGTTGCTTTTTGTTTATGTATGTCGGTCATCTTCGCCTGTTTCGTATAATTGCGCTGTTTCGGGCCACGATTTGTGCGGCGCCGCTATAACTTTGGAAACCCGTCCGTTTGCCGAAGCGCCTCACCCAACACCATCGCGACGCAGAGCGCAACATTCAACGACCGCGCGTTTGGTTGAAGGGGAATCCGCAGGCAGGAATCCGCCGCATCGTGAACTTCTGACGGCGCGCCGGCGCTTTCACGCCCGACAAGAAGCGTGTCGTTCGTCTGAAATGAAAAATCGGTGTGCGCCACGTCGCCTTTGGTGGTCAGGAGGAGCAGGCGGGATGTGTTGTCGCTCAGGTATTGATCCCAGGACGTATGCCGGTGGATCGACGCCTGGTCGATATAGTCCATGCCCGCCCGCCGAAATTGTCGGTTCGACCAGACAAATCCACAGGGTTCGATAATATCGGCGTCGACGCCAAAACATGCGGCTAATCGAAGAATTGCGCCGGTGTTTTGCGGAATGTCAGGTTGATAAAGAGCAATGCGCATGGCGGTTGTGCGTCCATTCAGTTCAAGACGGTGTAAATGCCAAGATCGGATGCGACAATATATTTCTATATATTCGCAAGACGGTGCGAAATAATGTTCCGGCTTTCCATCGCGGAATATTTGCATTATTACCTGCGCCTTATCTAGTCGATGAATTGACCGATTGAATAGGAATGAGTACTCTGCGGTGCGCAAATTCGCGTCATGGGGGGGTACGTATTTCAAATCAATGGGATATAGTGCTCGAGAAAAGCGCCGGTATGGCGATAAAGTGTGATTGAGGGGTGGCAGGAATGGCGGATACGACCCAATCGCCGAAGGCTTCGGAAGTAGACGAAGACCGGCGGGATTTCCTTATATTTGCGACGATGGCCGTTGGCGCCGTTGGCGCGGCGTCTTTCGCCTGGCCTTTGGTGGATTCGATGAACCCGTCAGCGGAAGTGCTTGCGCTTTCCTCGACCGAGGTTGATCTGGGGCCCATCGAAGAAGGCCAGAGCATAACGGTTGTCTGGCGCGGTAAGCCGGTTTTCATCCGTCACCGCACCAAAGCGGAAATTGACGCCGCTGTTAAGGATGACGTCGCGGATTTACGTCAAAAAGAAAAAGACGGAGATCGCGCGATAAAGCCTGAATGGCTGGTGATGGTCGGCGTCTGCACGCATCTGGGTTGTATTCCGCTGGGTCAGAAACCCGTTGAGGCGAAAGGCGAATATGGCGGCTGGTTCTGCCCGTGCCATGGGTCGCATTACGATACGTCAGGCCGCATTCGCAAAGGTCCTGCGCCGTTCAATCTCGAGGTTCCGATATACGAATTCCTCGACGATAAAACCATTCGCATCGGTTAAGGGGGAATCGTCGATGAGTTCTGCTTCACAATGGAATAATCCAGTGATTCGATGGATTGATGAGCGCCTGCCGGTGTTCACCTATATGGATCACGAATACAACCAGTTCCCGATGCCGAAGAACCTGAATTATTTCTGGAACTTTGGCGCGCTGGCGATGATCGTTCTGGTCACTATGGTTGTGACCGGAATCGTGCTGGCGATGCAATATACGCCGCATGTTGACTACGCCTTTGATAGCGTCGAACGCATTATGCGAGACGTTAATTATGGTTGGTTGCTACGCTATATCCATATGAATGGTGGGTCGATGTTCTTTATCGTCGTCTACATTCATATCTTCCGAGGTTTATATTACGGGTCCTACAAGGCGCCGCGCGAATTACTGTGGATGCTGGGCGTCGTTATCCTCTTGTTGATGATGGCCACGGCGTTCATGGGCTATGTCTTGCCTTGGGGCCAGATGAGCTTCTGGGGTGCGACGGTTATCACCAACTTGTTCTCTGCAATTCCGATTATCGGCGAGCCGATCGTCACTTGGCTGTGGGGCGGATTTTCGGTGGATAACGCCACGTTGAACCGCTTCTTTTCACTGCATTATCTGATGCCGTTCGTGTTGTTCGCGGTGGTTGGATTACATGTGGTCGCGGTTCATGTGACCGGATCGAACAATCCCGATGGCATCGAAATCAAAGGACCGCAGGACTCAATCCCGTTCAACCCGTATTTCACGGCTAAGGATTCGGTTGGGACCGGTGTGTTTTTGATTTTCTTCGCGTTCTTTGTCTTCTTCGCGCCGAATTTCTTTGGCGAAGTCGATAACTACATCGAAGCAAATCCTTTAAAGACGCCAGAACACATTGTGCCGGAATGGTACTTCCTGCCGTATTACGCAATCCTGCGGGCGATCACATTTGACGTTTTCTTCATACCGGCCAAATTGATTGGCGTGATGATGATGTTTGCATCGATTTTACTACTGCTGGTGTTACCGTGGTTGGATACGGCCAAAGTGCGAAGCGCTCGTTATCGACCGGTTTTCAAGTGGTTGTTCTGGGTGTTTGTCGCAGATTGCATCATTTTGGGGATTGCCGGGGCCAAGCCCGCTGAAGGCAGCTGGTTGTATATCGGACAAGCGGCGACAGCGTATTACTTCCTTCATTTCCTCATTCTGTTGCCGATCGTCGGAAAGCTGGAAACGCCTTTACCTGTTCCAGCCAGCATCAGTGAGGCCGTAAATGCTCGAAGTGGCGGCGCATCTAAGGAGAAATCATAATGCGTAAGACCGTATTGGGCGTCGCCGCCGCAATTCTCCTTGCTGTATCAGGGCAAGCGAATGCATCAGGTGGCATAGAGCTTCTGAAACAGGACTGGTCTTTTAATGGCATCTTCGGGACGTATGACCGAGGAGAAGCGCAGCGTGGTTTGCAGGTCTACAAGGAAGTCTGCGCTGGCTGCCATGGGTTGTCGTTTATCTATTATCGAAACCTGACGGAGCTGGGATATACGGAAGATCAGGTGAAGGCCTTCGCTTCCGAATATGAGGTTCAGGACGGGCCAGATAATGAAGGCGAAATGTTTATGCGTCCGGCGAAACCGTCGGACCGTTTTGTAAACCCGTTTCCGAATGACAATGCGGCGCGAGCAGGCAATAGCGGCTCGCTACCGCCGGATTTATCGCTGATCGCCGAAGCTCGTATTGGCGGCCCGGATTATCTTTATAATTTAATGGTTGGTTATGTTGATCCGCCTGCCGGTGTAACCGTCTCGGAAGGTATGAATTATAACGCCTTCTTTCCTGGACATCAGATCGCCATGCCACCTCCTCTGTCTGACGAAGGCGTTGAATATACAGACGGAACCAAGGCGACCGTGGCGCAAATGGCGCGGGATGTGACGACCTTTTTGACTTGGGCTTCCGAACCGAACATGGAAGAACGGAAGGGAATGGGAATAAAGGTATTGCTGTTCTTGATCGTTTTCACCGGCATGATTATCGCGGTAAAAAAGAAAATCTGGTCAGACGTTCATTAAGACTGATGGCAGATTTAATAAAAGGCGGCGTTTGCAAAAACGCCGCCTTTTTTAATTTTACGGTCCAGCGCCTTGGACGAAGGCGGGGATCACGCTGCGTTGATTTTTTGTTTCCACCGATAGGCGGATTCGACGATTGTTTCGAGATCGTCGTGTTTGGGGACCCAGCCCAGCGTCTCGCGAATGCTATCTGAAGCTGCGTAGACAGCGCCTGAGTCGCCCGGACGGCGCGGACCCATGATAACTGGCATATCAACACTGGCGACGGCGCCAACCATATCTATAACCTGTTTGACGGAATAACCACGTCCGTAACCGCAGTTCATAATCGTGCTTTCGCCGCCGTCCATAAGATAGGCCAGCGCGGCGACATGTGCGTCCGCAAGGTCGCTTACATGGATATAATCTCGGATCCCGGTACCATCTTCGGTGTCGTAATCGTCGCCGAAGATGGTGATGCTGTCTCGTGTACCGCAGGCTGCCTGGCACGCGACTTTAATGAGATGGGTCGCCTCCGGCGTCATTTGCCCGCTTCGCCCTTCTGGGTCCGCGCCAGCGATATTAAAATACCGCAGCGCGGCGTATCGTAACGGCGTGGCGGCGGCGGCATCGCGCAACATCCATTCGGTCATCAACTTTGAAGCTCCATAGGGGTTGATGGGCGCCGCGCGTAATTCCTCATTAATCGGGAGTGAATCCGGGTCGCCGTATACTGCTGCAGTAGACAAAAAATCATGACGCCAACCTTCGCCGCGACGACGGATTCAATTAAACTGCGACTAGCGCAAGTGTTATTGCCGTAATACTTTAAAGGATCGGAAACGGATTCCGGAACGACAGTGGAGCCCGC
The DNA here is from genome assembly GCA_047631095.1 of Alphaproteobacteria bacterium. Lineage (GTDB taxonomy): Bacteria > Pseudomonadota > Alphaproteobacteria > UBA8366 > JABJJH01. Next base: position 4,406 of record JBLHZD010000037.1, on the reverse strand, counting down.
AAAGTGAAGAACAGCGCGACAATCGTGTTGTTTCAAGGTCGCCCGCACCAACTCGGAATCGCTGATATCCCCTTCGATAAATACTGCCTCATCAGGGACGAGTTCGCGTTTGCCTGTGACGAGGTTGTCGATAATGACGGGGCTCCAGCCTGCGTCGATTAGCGCGAGCGTCGTATGGCTGCCTATATATCCCGCGCCGCCGGTAACAAGTACACTGGCCATTCGTTCGCCCTTTTGGTTTATGGAAGAATATTTCTACGATCTATTTTTGCAGCAATTTTTTATATAGGTCTCTGGCTTTCACGATGTCCGGGAATTTTTTCCCGGTGTCCAGAATCGCTTTAATTGTTTCACGGGCGGCGTTTTTTTGACCGGATTCGCTCTGCGATACAGCGTAATGGTATCCAATTTCAGGGTGTGTTGGCGCATTTTCATGAGCGGCCTTCAAAATTGGCAGGCTTTCCTTGGTTTGTCCGGCGCTTAGAAGTAGCCAGCCTAAAGTATCTGCAATGGCGTCGGAATTGGGTTGCAGCGCATGAGCGCGTTTGGCGTATGGTATGGCGCGCTTATCCGCTAATTCGCCATAAAACCAGGCCAAGTCGTTCAAGATCGCCGCGTTTTCCGGAAATTTCTGAAGGAGTTTTTCATTTTCCTGTACCGCGCCTTTGTAATCCTTTGCGCCAATAAGGCTCGAGGCGTACAGGAACCGAATTTCGTTGTCATCGGGGTGTGAATTCAGCCAATCGGTCAGCGTTTTTTGTGCGTTCGCCGAATTCCCAGACCGAAGGTTGCTTTGATACAAGCGGGTTATAATTCGCCCGCTTGGCGCAATTTCATAGGCCTTATTATATTGTGCCGTTGCGTCGAATATTTTTTCTCGGTGAAATATAAATCACCTAGAATTGCGTGCCCAGCTGCTTCTTTTGGCGCGGCTGCAATCATCGATTTTGTCAATATAATCGCCGCGGATGCGCCCTTGTCCTGGTTTTCAACCCGAATACGATCCCGTTTCGCCGTAACCAATTTTGGATTGAGCTCGATCGCCCGGTCCAAGGCTACTTTTGCGTCTCGAAAATTTTTGATAGTTGCGAGGGAACGACCTAAACGGTGGTGAACAACGGCGGAGTCCGGCGCAATAGTCGCTAATTGACGATAGGACGCGACAGCGTTTTGTTTTTGGCCAACAGCGAATTGCGCACGCGCGAGGGCGTCCAGCGCGTCTGGGTTTTTCGGCGAGGCTTGTGTGAAGGCTCGGGCCTCAGACAGAGCTTGCTTCAGTTTTTTCGCCTGGAGCAGGAAATTTACCAGCCGTAATCGAGCCTGCGTCGCATCCGGGTTTAACTTTACGGCGGAGGTAAGCCATTTTTCAGCTTGGTCCTGATTATTTAACGATTGCTCAACTTGGGAAAGTAGCAACATCGCTTGTAGATGTTTGCCGTTTGTCTTCAATATACTTTCGTATAGCGCGCGGGCCTTGTCAAAATTTCCCGCCGCCCTTTCGATCTCACCCAGGTTTAGCGCCGCGGGAAAAAAGTCTGGTTGCAGTTCCAGCGCTTTTTTGAAGTTTTTCTTCGCTTCTTCAGTTTGACTTTTCGCCAGATTAATCGTGCCCTGAAAATTATAGGGCATGGGACTATCCGGCAGGCGCTTCTTCAAGGTCTCGATAGCCGCGCTGGCGGGACCGAAATTGCGGTTGCGCAAATGCGTGAGAACCAGGAAAAGGTTGGCGCGCGTCGCGTCCGGGTCCTTTTCCAGGATTGTTTCAAATTCTTTTACGGCGCTCTTGCTGTCACCGGTGTTTAAATGCGTCAGCGCAAGGCGTGTCCGGGCGCTTTGATTATCGGGCGCCGCTGCGATGACCCGTTGGTAAATTTCGCCGGCCTTGGCGTTTTGGCGATTTGCGACATAGGCGTTCCCGAGCAATGTTAACAGGCGCGGATCATTCGAGGCCGATGTCACCATGGGTTAAAGAATTTTGATCGCAGCCGGCGCGTTTTTCTTACGAAGGTGGATGGCCGCGAGCAATCGTTTGCCTCTTTGACTGTCGCTTTGTTTGGCCAGATAACGCTGAATATGGGATTGGGCTTGCTCTATTCTCCCTTGGGCGAAACTTAAAGAAGCGGTCAAGTAATTCGCCGGCGGGTAATTCGCCAGAACCTCTCCAACGGATTGGAGCCGTTCCATAGCCGCATCAAATTTTTTCTCACGGGCTAATAATAAAGCGCTCAAATAAAATGCTTTCGGATTTTTCGCAGAATCTTGTAAAACAGCGTCGATATCCTTTGCGGCTTCAAGATCCTTGTCGGCTGCGACCAACGCACTGGCGCGGCCAATTAAGGCTGCGGTGTTCCCGGGGCTCAACGCCAACGCTTTGGTGTAAAGTTTCGTCGCATTCTCAATGTCGCCACGGGTTTGGCGAATGCCAGCTTTCCGTACGAGGGCGCGTGGGTTATCGGGCGCAAGAGATAGCGCTCTGTCGATATTTTTCTCTGCGCCCGTCATGTCGCCGCTCGCCTGCAGCACCTGGCTCAGAGCTTCAAAGACGATCGGTTTCTCCGGGGCCAGTTTAACGGCTTTTTCGAGGGCGCTTTTCGCATCGCCGAGGCGTTCCAACGCCATATAGGCGCCTGCTCGCGCCGCCAGGATACCGGCGCTTAAACTATCCGGATGTCCGTCCGGCGAAACTTCGTCCAGGACTGCTTGGTTTTTTCCCTGAAGCGAGTACGCCTGCGCCAGAGGCAGCAGTATCTTTGTTTCGTCCATGCCTCGCTTGCGCGCGGCCTTCAATTCTTTTTCCGCAGAGGCGCCATCCCGGCCTCTTAGATAAATTGCGGCGAGGTCGTAGCGCGCCTGGACGTTGTTTGGATCGGCGCGGATCGCATTTTTTAATTGGATGACGGCGGATTAAAAATTACCCTTTTCGAGATAATTTTTTGCTTCTTCGTGAAGCTTTGTGGAATCTTCGCTGATACTGGCGAAGCCCGCGCTGGAAAGAAATAAACCAGATACCAAAATGAGAAATACATAGTGATGCACCCCCAAGCGATTGATATTGAAATACCTATTCATGGTCGAATGACCTTTCCAAAAATAGCATCTGCGACGATCATAATTTCAGGGTATTCGAAAAAATTCGATAACGCGCCCTAATTTCTAGACTTAAGGGATTTCATCGAGTCATAAAGGGTCGGGCGGCTGACCCCCAGCAGCTTGGCTGTCGCGGAAACATTGTTTTGGGAAAGCTCCAGCGCTTGCGAAATTGCGCTGTACTCCGCCTTCTCCCGGACCTGCTTGAGCGTCAGAATACTCTCTGTCGTCGTCGCCGCATCAATCCCCAAATCTTCCGCGGAAATTGTATTGCCTTCGGCGAGAACCATGGCGCGCTTTATCTTGTTTTCAATTTCGCGAACATTGCCGGGCCAACGGTAGTTACTGATGACGGCCAGCGCGTCTTTTGTGAATCGGCCGATTTTTTTGTGTAAGGGGGCTTCAAATTTTTTGAGAAAAAAGTTTTCGAGCAATACCGCATCGCCCTCTCTATCGCGAACAGGGGGAATGTGAATGCCAACCTCTTCAATCCGGTAATATAAATCCTCACGAAAGGTCCCTTCTTGTATCATGCTGGAAAGGTCCTGATTCGTGGCGGAAACGACGCGCACATTGACGGGAATTGGTTGGCGTCCGCCAACACGCTCGATATTTCGTTCCTGGAGGAACCGTAATAATTTCGCCCGTAACATCAGGGGCATATCGCCAATTTCGTCAAGCATAAGCGTGCCGTTATTGGCCTGCTCTACCTTGCCAATCGCCAGCTTGATGGCGCCGGTAAACGCGCCTTTTTCATGCCCGAACAATTCTTTTTCCAGTAAATTTTCTGGAATCGCGGCGCAATTTATGGCGACAAAGGGTTCCCCTTTTCGGGGACTGGCATCGTGAATTGCGCGCGCTAAAACTTCTTTTCCTATCCCGCTTTCGCCGGTTAGTAAAACGCTGACATCAGAGGAAGCCACGCGTCGCGTCGCCTCGCAGGCTTTTAGCATTTGCGGGCTGATGGCGACGATGCCATCCAAGGGTGATGCCTGGTTTGATTGTTGTAATCGACGAAACTCATCTTCCAGCTCATATAAGTGAGTGGCGCGATCAATAATCATCTTCAAGACGTCGATATCCACGGGTTTTGGATAGAAATCATAAGCGCCGAGGCGGATCGCCTCGACAGCGTTGGCGCGATCTTCATTGCCACTGGAGACAATGACTTTGGCGTTCGGCTTGAACGATAAAATTGATTCCAGCGTGCTTAGTGTCCGTCCGAAAAGTTCTTGAATCATATGAGTCGGATGTGATTCAAGGGTCTTACCGCCGAATGGAGGGCAAGGCTAATGTGGACATCAGAAAACCGAGGTTCC
>JBLHZD010000036.1:0-18824 GCA_047631095.1 Alphaproteobacteria bacterium | reverse complement strand
GTTGAAATCGCGGATATCCGCCGTGGCGGCGGACATATCCCGTTAGACGCGCAGGAGCGAATTTTGAACGAAGGCCGCGTTAGCGATATCGCGTTTGAAGACATTCGTCGCCGATTCCCGGGAACGGCTAAATCTACCTATATGAATACGGCGGCGCGCGGCTTAATGATGCGCGAATCTCGCGCGGCGGTCGACGCCATGCTGGATGCGCGTTTGTACGATGGCGGCGACAAACCCGCGATGTTCGACGCCGTGGAAGGCGCCCGCGCCCGGTTTGCCCAGCTCATCAACGCCGGCAGCCATGATGTCGCCATCACCAAGAATGTGTCCGAAGGCCTCAACGCGGTGATCGCGGCGATGGACTGGCGCGCGGGCGACAATGTTGTGCTCTGCCTGGATCTGGAACACCCAAACAATATTTACCCCTGGCGCCAAGTTGCGCGGCGGTTTGGCGTTGAATTGCGGGCGATTGCGTCTGTTGAGGGCGTTATGCCGGTCGAACGGATGATCGACGCCATGGATGAACAAACCAGAGCGTTGACCGTATCCAGCGTTAGCTTCGCGCCCGGGTTTCGGTCCGATGTCGCCGCCCTTGGCGCAGCGTGTCGCGCGCGCGACGCCTTGTTTCTGGTCGATGGGGTGCAATCGGTTGGTGTGCTGAAAACAGATGTGATTGCGGAAAATATCGACGCCCTGGCGGTGTCGACCCAAAAGGGCTTGCTGGGATTATACGGCATGGGGTTCCTCTATTGTCGACATGAATGGGCAGAGCGGCTGTCCCCGGCGTATCTGGCGCGGTTTGGCGTTGACCTGGGAGAGGGCGCGCATGAAGCGGCCATCGGCGGCGCTGATTGGCGCTTGATGCCGGGCGCTCGACGCTTTGATTTGGGCAACTATAATTTTGTCGCAGCAGCGGCGGTGAACCCGCCCTTGGCGCTGATGCTGGAAACTGGTCCGGAGACGATAGAGGCGCGGGTTTTGAGCGTGTCGCACCGGTTGGCGGGCGGGTTGTTCGATCTGGGATTGCCGGTTTGCGGCGGCGCGCCGGGGGCTCATTTGGCGGGACTGGTGACGGTGGGAGAGATTGGGGCCGGTCAGCATGATGGGACGGACGATCCGGCGATGCAGTCCTTGCACCAATTTCTAACCGACCATAATGTACAATTGACGATCCGGCGCGGCGTTCTTCGGTTTTCCCTGCATATGTTTAACAATGAAGACGATGTTGACCGGGTCGTGGCGTTGGCCGCGTCATGGACGCGCCATTATAATTAGGACCAGAATAATTAGGAGAGGTTTGCATGGCCCGTCTGGATAGTGTTCCGCTGAGCGAACGCAAGATGATGATCGAACTCGATTGTTCCGGGTTCGAAACACGCCATCCCTTTACCCCGCCCAAGCCGCTCGGCGAGCGTCGCGTGTCGCTGGTGTCCACCGCCGCATTGAATTTGCGCGGGGACGCTGTGTATCAGCGCGATGCGACGGATTTTCGCGTCATCCCCGGCGAAGTGGATCCGGGCGATGTCGTGATGAGCCATGTCTCGGTGAATTTTGACCGCACCGGATTTCAGCAGGATCTGAATGTTTGTTTTCCCATAGAACGCTTGCGGGAAATGGCGGATGACGGGGTCATCGGGTCGGTCGCCAATTTTCATTTTACGGTTTCCGGCGCGGCGCACCCGCTGGACCTGGAAGAATCGGCGCGGGCCATGGCCCAAACCATGAAGGCCGATGGTGTGGATACGGTCCTGCTGGTGCCCATATGACCAAAATGCACGCGCGCCGTTGGCGGGCTGGGCATTATCTTTGAAGAAGAAGGGCTGGCGACGACACAGATCAGCCTGATCCGAATTCACACAGAAAAAACCAAACCGCCGCGCGCGCTTTGGGTGCCGTTCGAACTGGGGCGCCCATTAGGCGCGCCCAACGATTCAGCGTTTCAGCGCCGGGTGCTGGACGCGGCGTTTGCCTTGCTGGCGGAACCATCCGGACCCGTTCTGGCGGATTATCCAGAAGAAGCGCCCGATGAAGATGGGGAACTGGACGAGGACGCGATGACCGGCATGGTCTGTCCGATCGCCTTGCCCAAACTACCCGACGCCGATGCGCCGAAGAGTGAAATTGGTCGCGCGCTCATGGTCGAGATGGACGGATTGGCGCCGTGGTACGATCTGGCGGTTCGGGCGCGCGGGCGCACTACCGTCGGGCCGAGCGGTCTGGAAATCAAGGAAGCGGCCAAGTTTTTCGCCGCGTTTTTGGGAAATCAGGATGCGCCGGCGCCGCGCGACGATTTGTTAAAAGGTCGACTTCTGAAAGTCGCCTATGAAGATTTAAAAGCCTATTACACCGAGGCGATAACCGCGCAGCCGGGATACGGGTCGAGCTTAAAGGTTGAGAACTGGCTCTTTCACGATACCGCGCTGGGCCGTGCGCTTTGGGCGTTGCGCGATATTTGTCAGGCGAGCGATGACGAATATTACCAATACCTTGGCAAAAATTCGATTGTCCCTGACCGGCAAATTAACCCGCCTGAGGCCTCCGGCGGCGTTGCGCATTAATCGGTGTTACAGCTGGTAAACGCGTGCGGCAGTGTCGTGAAACAGCAGCGCGCGTTCGTCTGCTGAATAGCTGGACGTCATCCGTTTGAAGCTGTTCCACAGGATATTGTAGCTGCAGCTCACCTTGTCCACGGGGAAATTGGATTCAAACATGCAGCGGTCCGGGCCAAAATGTTCGATGGCGGTTTCATAATAGCGACGCGTCGCCGCGCTCAGAGCCTCGCTAGTCGGCGGTTGGGGCTGCTCATGCCAGCCGAAACCGGAATATTCCATGTTGATGCCGCCAAGCTTCATGATGATGTTGGGGCAGGCGGCCAGTTCGATGATGCGGGGTCGCCATTCCTCAAAAATTTCGTCCCGCTTGTCTGCGTAAGGACCAACGCCCGCCACGCCGCCAAGATGGTTTAATACCAGTGTGGTGTCGGGAAAAGCGCGGGCGAGATCGACAAAATCGCCCAACTGGGGATGGCGACAGACGCCTTCGAATACCAGTCCAAGCGATTGTAGTTCCGCGAACCCTTCCCGAAATTTCGAGTCGAGATAAAAACCCGGTCCGGTGACGCCGCGCCCCCAATTAATGCGCGGGTCAGGGTCCCATGCGCCAGTGCGTCGAATGCCGCGAAAGCGCTCTGGCGCCGCGTCGATCAAGGCCTCCAGCACAGCTTTGACGGGGGCGCCGATGCTGAGTTCGGCGTGTCCTATTATGCCCGCGGCGACTTTGGTTGAACCGTACAGTCCGCTTGCGCCCATAGCCGCGACGCCGTTGACGAATTCCACCTCACCGACCGGCTTCATTTCTTCCGGGCCGTCCGCGCGATACATGGCGCCACATTCGATGAAGACCGATGACACGATGTTATGACCACTTTGTGCATCGTGTTCGAATTCTTCGATTAAATATCTAAGGTCAACGCGTTCGGTGCGAAAATCCCATAGATGATGATGCGTGTCGCAAATGGGCATTTCGGGTTCGAGCGTTTCTTCCTGCACCTGATTTAGCCAGTCGTCATTACTCGCCATGAACTGCGTTCCTTTTTTTAAAGATCAGGCGTATTTGCCGGTCAATTGCGGCGTCGCCGGGCCGTCTGCGCCTTTTTCCGCATGCTCCAGTCGTGTGTCGCGCGACCAGGTGCGTTTCAGATCGTCGCGAATATTGAATCGCAATCGGCCCAGACCTTCCGTTTCAATCTCGACCTGATCGCCGTCCTGAAACGAACTGAGGCCCCGGTGATTGGTGCCTGTCGCCAGAATGTCGCCGGGGTGAAGGGTATGAATAGAGCTGACCCACTCGATGCAGTGCGCGATATTATGCGCCATGTCATCGGTGTTGAAATCCTGTTTCACCTCACCATTCACCGAAAGTTTGATTTGCAGGTTTTGCGGGTTTGCGATTTCGTCGGCGGTGACCATATAGGGGCCGATGGGCGCGAAAGTGTCGCGCGACTTCATTTGGAAAAACGTGTTGCCCGTCGGCGGCAGGCCGCGCGCGGAGCCGTCGATGAAATTCATGTATCCGAACACGTAGTCGAAGGCGTCGGCGGCTTTGACGTTGCTCGCGGTTTTGCCAATGACCAACGCAATTTCTGCTTCGCCCTCAAAAATCGTGGCCGGCGCGTCGGGCAATACCATCGTGTCGCCATCACCGATAATCGCGCTGGCGGATTTGTGGAAGGCGTTGATCGGCGCCGGCGTATCGCGGGTGCCGTCCTCCATGTAATTAACCGCCATGCAGTCGATATTGCCGGGTTTGGGCAAAGGCGGGCGAATACGCACGCCGGACACGGGAACACCGGAGCCAGAGGCCGCAGCGCTTTCAAGGCGCGCCCTGTAATCGTCGAAGCGTTCGATCAGCCCGCTGATGAGGTCGTGGGGGCCGATATGGGGGATATCCTGAACAATTGAAGAGACATCTACGACCGAGTCGCCTTTGAGGACGCCCAATTTGAAGTCGTCGAAATACATCAGTTTCATAACTATTCCTCTTTTGTGGTGATGCTCAGTTGGCGGCGGCGGTTTCCGCCCAGGTTTCTTGGATCCAGCGCGCGCAGGCGGCGGAATGTTCAAAGATCGAATATTTGTGCCCCATGCCGTAATCCGGGCCCGGGATGAATTCGGTCGAAATCTGCCCAAGGTTGCTGTTGGGATTGCTGGCGTGGTCCTTGAGGAGGCGGCGGATCACCAGCTTCCAGGGCTCCAACGCGTCTTCGCGCCATTCGGCGACATATTCACCCGGTTTCGGTTCGAAAAACGGATATTGAATGCCGCGACCGATTTTGCCGTTTTCATGGCACCCCCATATGTTCTTGGGATTGTTGGGCACGGCGGCGCGGGCGTGACAATGCCAGACATATCCAGCGTTAATCCATTCATCGCAGACATTGCCATCGATTCGAGGGTCGAGAATGACCGCGCCGGATTCGACATCCTTGCGCATATCCAGAACATCCTGTTCGTCTGGATTGTCGATTTTGAAAATGACGTGGGAGTGATCTAAAGTCATGCGATAGGGGACTCCGCGCGCCTCCACCATTTTCGCAACCTTGGACACGCGGCCAAAATGCTCCGACCACATGTTCACATGGACTTCGAAGGTCGGAAAACAGCCTACTTTATCGCCTACTTCATAAGCGCGCATATAGGTATCCGCCACTTCATCATCGCTCACCAAATGGCCATCAGCGTGAGTCATCATGATTTGAGTGTTATGCGCCGCACTGCCAAGCCGCGCGCCAATTTCAAGATTCTGCGCCAGCAGGTCTTCATCTCGGCCTAACGTATAAAACCAGCCGCCAGCCCGAATTGGCAGGTCATATTTTTGGCTGCACGCGATATAGTCATCCACGCGGTTGGCGTCGGGCGTTTTGTCGAAATAATCATAGACGCCTGATTCCTTCACCATTCGGAATTTTGTATCCAGATCGAACTCATCTTCGCCGCCTGTATGACAGACGCCTTTTTCGGTGATGCCGATCGCCAAATCCCGTTTCATGGAATTTTCCTTTAAATTTTTATGAAAACGTAGCGGTTTTTCCCACTAAGGAGTGTAGCGCGCGCTATTGGGGGCGTTGCAAGAAATATCGCATTTGTTCTTACGGCGCGACATTCCGCAGGTTCGATGTTGACCCTGTCGCGCCATCATTGGAAACTCCTGGCAACGCCCCTTGGATTGACCGACTGGAAAGTGAAATTCGATGACAGAGGTTTCAGAAAACCAGATATGCAGTATTACGGCGCTCGAGGCTATTTATGGCGAGCCGATGAAACAGGCGTTGACGAAGGAAATCGATTTTATCTCCGATGATTATCGCGCCTTCATTGAAAAGTCGCCGTTTTTGACACTGGCGACAAGCGGGCCGGGAGGGCTGGATTGCTCCCCGCGCGGTGATCCCGCCGGGTTTGTTCGGGTTCATGATAAAAAGACGGTTATGTTGCCGGACCGCCGGGGTAATAACCGGATCGATACGCTTCGCAACATTGTCCTCGACCCCAGGGTTTCGTTGTTGTTTTTGATTCCGGGTGTTGGTGAAACCTTGCGAATAAATGGAACGGCTGTGATTTCGGTCGATCCTGAGCTATGCGCCTCTTTCGCGATGAATGGGAAGGACCCCCGCAGTGTTTTGATCGTCACGGCGGAGCGGGTGTATTTTCAATGCCAAAAGGCGTTGTCGCGCTCGAAACTTTGGGATGCGGATGCGCAAATCGCCCGCAGCGCGCTGCCCAGCACGGGACAAATACTGCAACGGCTTTCAAAAGATGGTTTCGACGGCGACGCCTACGACAAGGGATATCCGGCGCGGTTGAAGGAAACGATTTATTGATAGACGCGCCCTGTCTTCCATGACCGAATGTCTTCCATGACTGATTTTGCTGACTACTCCGCCTTGCGCATCGCGCACGCAATCGCGTCTGGCGATGCGACCGTGGAAGCGGTCGCCGGGGCTTGCCTGGATCGGATCGAGGCGCGTGACCCGGACATTCAAGCCTGGGCCTATCTGGATCGGGAACAGGTTTTGGCCGCCGCTCGCACCATCGACCGCAATGCCAGCAGTCTGGCCAGCAGCGCAGGCGGCGATATGCGGGGCGTCCCGTTCGCGGTGAAGGATATCATCGATACCGTTGATATGCCGACCGCGCATGGGTCCCCGATTTATGAAGCGCGCCAGCCATCGCGCGAAGCAACCTGCGTGGCCATGTGCCGGGCGGAAGGTGGGGTGTTGATGGGCAAAACGGTCACGACCGAATTCGCCCATGTCTTTCCCGGCAAAACCCGAAACCCGCATGATGGGGAGAGAACACCGGGCGGGTCGTCGAGTGGTTCTGCGGCGGCGGTGGCGGCTGGTATGGTCCCGCTCGCATTCGGGACGCAGACCACCGGGTCGGTCATTCGGCCCGCATCCTATTGTGGGGTCGTTGGCTATAAACCCAGCTATGGCGATTTTGGCTTGTCGGGGGTTGGGCAAAATTCGCCCAGCTTTGACACATTGGGCGTCATGGCGCGCGATGTGGCGGATCTGGCGCTGATGCGCGCGGCGGTAATGGGCGCGCCGTATCGGGCGATGGCGCCGCGCGACATTGCCTCGCTGCGATTGGGATTGTGCCGCACGCCTTATTGGGATGATGCGGACGCGACGACCCAATCAGCGATAGAGCGCGCTGCGGAACAATTGTCGCGCGCCGGCGCACAGGTGACGGAATTTACCGCGCCGGACGGGTACGCTGACGTGAGCGGCTCTCATGTCGTCGTGTCAGGATATGAATTCGCTCGGGTACTGGCCCATGAGCGGACGCATCATGAGGCGCTTCTTAGCGAACCGCTCCTAACGGGGCGTGTCGCGGACGGTTTGCGATATGGGTACAACGACTATCGCGCCGCGCTTTCGTCGGTCGCCGAATATCGTTTAAAGTTCACCGCTGCATTCGATGGGTTTGACGCAATTTTGACGCCCAGCGCTGCGGGCGTCGCCCCGAAAGGACTCGCTTCGACAGGGAGTTCGCGATTCAACGGCGTCTGGACGGCGCTTCATACACCTGCGGTGACGTTACCTGTGCTGGAGGGCGAAGCCGGATTGCCCGTGGGGCTTCAGTTGATTGGCGCAATAAACAAAGACGACGCATTTCTGGACGTCGCGGGCGCCGTATTTGCGGCGCTGTCCTGACACGAAACAAACAAGGTAGAATTTTTTATGGCCAGTCCCGAACTTCAAGCGCTGATCGACGCCAAACGCGCGGACCCCTATACCCCGGAAAAAACACTGGCGGATTTGCGCGGCGCGAACGCTGCGGCGGGGGCGGCGATCGCGTTACCCGAAGGGACAATTTGTACCCAAGTGGACGCCGATGGGGTGAATGCGGAATGGATCGTCGCGCCCAACGCTGAGACCGACAAGACATTCATGTTCATCCATGGCGGCGGCTATTATCGGGGCTCGGCTGCGTCGTCCCGTTCGCCCGCGGCGCATATTTCCGCCGCGACCGGCGCGCAGGTCTTTTCCATCGATTATCGCTTGGCGCCGGAGAACCCGTTTCCCGGCGCGGTCGAGGATGCATTAACCGCCTATCGCTGGATGTTGGCCCAAGGCGCAGATCCGGCCCGCACGATGGTAGGGGGCGTGTCTGCGGGCGGTGGATTGACCCTCGCGCTGTTGTTGAAATTGAAAGAAACCGGCGACCCGTTACCCGCTGGCGCCGCGCCCATGAGCGCCTGGGTGGATATGACCCAAAGCGGTGAAAGTTTCGTTACGAAGGCGGAGGCCGACCCGACGATCAGTAAAATATATCTGGATCGTATGGCCGGGTATTACCTGAATGGCGCGGATCCGAAAACGCCGCTGGCGTCGCCGTTGTTTGGCGACTTATCGGGGTTGCCGCCCTTACTGATGCAGGTTGGCACGGCGGAGACGCTGATGGATGACAGTCGTGTCTTTGCAGAGCGCGCCAAGGCGGCGGGCGTCGATGTGATCTATGAGGCGTGGGACGATTTGATCCATGGCTGGCATGGCAGCGCGCATGTTTTACCTGAAGCGCGGGACGCCATCGCCCATATCGGCGATTTCTATAATCGCGTCATTGGATAGGATGTTTTGATTGGCGTTCGCGTCGGCGAAATTGGCGTTAACGCAGGCTAAATGCGCGGTTCATTCGAGTGGGGCATTTTGTAAGCGGCGCGCGTCAATTTCAATCTCTTGGCGCGCTTCTTCTAATCGCGTCCTCATATAATCGGCAAAAGAGCGTCCGAATTCGACGCGATAGTCATGATCGCCAAGACGCCGGACGATAATCTCGACGCTATCAAAAATTGTGCGCGTCCCCTCGCCAATGGACAATGTACCCAGATTCACGGGGCAGCCCATATGCAAGGCTGTCACTGCGTCCGGGCCGCTCAGTTTAAGCCCCGTATAGCGGTGACTGACATCGACCAGCGTCGTGATCGCGGTAATGGTTTCCAGCCGTGTTTTCTCGGTTTTGCTGGTATAGAGAATCCATTCATTCGGGCCAAGGCAAAGCGCGGTTGTGTCGCCATGCTTTTGCGTGCGCCCGATTTTCTCCGGCAGCTTGAGACCGGGCAGGGTTGGCGCCGGGTCGCCGGACCAATAGGACAGGCGAATTTGCTCACCGATTGGCTCAATGCCCAGCGGTTCAATCTGGAACGTCTCAGACATGCAGGCGCGCTCCTTTCGGGTCGTAGAACACCGGATCGACGATTGTGACGCTCTGATACCCTTTTGGCTTGGCGGCGATAAGCGTTTCGCCGCGACGGTTCCGACCGCCTTCGATGATCGCCAGCGCGATGGAGGATTGAAGCGTCTCGCTCCAATACGACGACGTCACATGGCCGATAGACCGCCCGCCCGGAGTTTGTGTGATCTGTAGCCCTTCCTCCAGAACGTCGCCGGGATCCTTTGTTTTTAAACCGACAAGCTGCTTGCGGTCGGGTGCGACGATATCGGGGCGGGTGAGAGATCGCTTGCCGACAAAATCCGATTTGGTTTTCGAGATCGCCCAGCCCATGCCCGCGTCCATCGGGGTGACTGTTCCATCGGTTTCTTGTCCGACGATGATGTAGCCTTTCTCGGCGCGCAGGGCGTGCATGGCCTCGGTTCCATAGGGCGTCCCGCCAAATTTTTTGCCAGACTCCACCAGTTGCTTCCACACGGCCAGCCCATGGCCTGCAGGCACATTGATTTCATAGCCCAACTCGCCGGTGAAGCTGACCCGAAACACGCGGGCGGGGACGCCGCAAACAGCGCCTTCACGGATCGTCATATGGGGAAAGGCTTCGGGCGAAAGATCGATATCGACGACCAGCGGCGCCAAGGCGGCGCGGGCGTTGGGCCCGTTGAGCGCGATCACCGCCCACTGCTCTGTCGTGGAGGTTAACCAGACACGCAAATCGGGCCATTCGGTCTGTCGGTAATCCTCCATCAGGGATAACACATGAGCCGCGCAGCCCGTCGTTGTGGTGACGTGAAAGCGGGTTTCCGACAGGCGCGCGACGACGCCGTCATCGAGAATGAAACCGTTCTCTCCCAGCATCAGACCGTAGCGGCAGTGGCCCGGCGCCAGCGACGCCATTTTGTTGGTGTAGAGCCGGTCGAGAAATTCAGCGGAATCGGGGCCCACGACTTCAATTTTGCCGAGGGTGGAACCGTCGAATATACCCAGCGCGTTTCGGGTCGCGCGGCATTCCCGCGCCACCGCCCTGTTCATGTCTTCGCCGGGTTTGGGAAAATATCGTGCGCGTCGCCATTGCCCGACGGGCTCAAAGATGGCGCCGTATTCCACCGCCCAGGGGTCAATAGGCGTTTTGCGTAGAACGTCGAAGGCCTCGCCCCGCCGGTGATTGGCGAGCGCGCCAAAGGTGACCGGCGTATAAGGCGGACGGTAGGTTGTCAGGCCGATGTCGGGGATCGAACAGTCCAGGGCGTCGGCGGCGACGGCGAGCGCGTTGATGTTGGACAGCTTGCCCTGATCGGTCGCCATGCCATTGGTGGTGTAGCGTTTGATATGCTCAACCGAATGAAATCCTTCGCGCACCGCCAGTCGAATGTCATTGGCGGTGACGTCGTTCTGGAAGTCGACAAACGCCTTGCCGGAACTGGCGATGGTTGGAACCGGCGTATCAGCGGCGATGGTTACGGTGGTGGCGAGAGCGTTTTCAACATCGCCATTGCAAGCGCCGACGCATGTGACGAATGGCCCGGCGGCGTCGGGCGAGGGGACAAATGTCTTTGCGTCATCGCTCCAATTTAACGCACCGCCCGCCTGGGAAAATAAATGCGCCGATGGCGTCCAGCCGCCACTCATCAGAATGGCGTCGCATTTGAATACGAATTCCACACCATTCTGCGATGGCCGGACCAGCAAAGCGGTTACGCGTTTTCGGCCTTTTGCGGAAACAGCCCGGTAGCCAGTGAAGACTTCGATATCCAACGCGCGGGCGCGGCTTTGTAAACCGACATCAACATCTGTACGGGAATCCACAATGCCCGCAATCTCCACGTCCTGCGCCGCAAGTTCAAAGGCGGCGGCATAGGCGGAATCATTGTTGGTGACGACCACCGCACGCTGTCCAATTTTGACGCCATAGAGGTTCAAATATTCCCGCGCGGCGGCAGCGAGCATGACGCCGGGCCGGTCGTTATTGTCAAACATGACCGGGCGTTCGATGGCGCCGGTTGCAAGCACGACCTGTTTTGCGCGCACACGCCACAGACGTTCTCGCGGACCTTCGGACTCTTCCGGGGGCAAATGGTCGGTCAAACGTTGAACAAGACCGAGCATATTCTGGTGGTAGAATCCGAACGCTGTTGTTTGAGTCAAGATCTGAACGTTTGGGCGCGCCCGCAAAGTTTCAAGCGTCGTCGCCAGCCAGTCCCAGGCGGGCTGCTCGTCGAGCAACTCTGACGGCGCCGCTAACAATCCACCACCCGTTTCCGTCTGTTCGTCGACAAGGATGACCGACGCGCCGTCCTTCGATGCGTCCAACGCCGCGATGAGCCCGGCGGGCCCGGCGCCGATGATCAGGGTTTCGCAATGGGCATAGCGGCTGGTATAGGCATCAGGGTCCGGCGCCGTTGGCGTGCGCCCCAGCCCGGCCATTCGTCGGATCGCGGGTTCATAGATCGCCTTCCAGAAGGCGGGCGGCCACATGAAGGATTTATAGTAAAATCCGGCGGATAATATGGGCCCCGCCAGCTGGTTCAGCGCACCCATATCGAAACCAAGGGACGGCCAGCGATTTTGGCTGGTGGCGCACAGACCTTCGTATAGCGGCGTCATCGTCATACGATTGTTGGGTGTTTCGCGTCCCGGTCCCCGAGCGATGTTCGCCAGCGCGTTGGGTTCTTCGGATCCGGCGGAAACGGCGCCGCGCGGACGGTGGTATTTAAACGACCGCCCCATCAAATGGATATTATTGGCGAGCAAGGCGGAGGCCAGGGTATCGCCCGCCAGTCCCTCAAATGCGGCGCCGTCGAAAGTGAAACGCAACGGCGCGCTGCGATCGATGCGCCCGCCCGCGTTGGTTCGCCGCGCGTTCATCGTCTCGCCCTCAACGTGGGGCGCGGTTGGCCCGCTTTATACGTCGCGCTGAAATGGTCCGTGACCGTGTTGCGAAGAGCGTTGAAATATTGGCCACAGCCGTGGGTATGGCGCCATCGCTCCGCCGTTTCGCCTTTCGGGTTGGCGCGTAAGTACAGGAACGCTTCCCATTGTGCATCGCTGACAGTCGCCGGGTTGGCGGGGCGGGAAAGATGCGCCTCGCCCGCATGGGAAAATTCGGATTCGGGGCGGTCCTGTTCGCAATAGGGGCAATGAATGAGCAGCATGACCAGTACCTTTAAACCTTTGAGCCTTTAATGCGTGACCGCCGCGGCGGCGGCTTCGTCGATCAACCGTCCGGTGCGGAAACGGTCCAGGTTGAAGGGTGCGTTGATGGGATGCGGGTCGTCTTTGGCGATGGTCCAAGCGAGTAAATGACCCGAGCCCGGCGTCGCCTTGAACCCGCCCGTACCCCACCCGCAATTGAGGTACAGGCCGGGGACTGGCGATTTTCCGAGAATGGGCGAGCGGTCCGGCGTCACGTCAACGACGCCGCCCCAATTACGCAACATGCGCAGGCGGCGAAACCTTGGGAACAATTCGCAAACTGCGGAGACCGTATCCTCGACCACCGGTAGGCCGCCGCGCTGGGAATAGGAGGTGTACTGATCGGTGCTGGCGCCAATGACCAACTCGCCCTTGTCGGACTGGCTGATATAGGCGTGCACGGTGTTCGACATCACCACACAGGGCATCACGGGTTTTACCGGCTCCGACACCAGCGCTTGTAACGGAAAACTCTCCAGCGGCAGGCGAACGCCCGCCATGTCCATCAGGACTGATGAATGCCCGGCGGCGGAAACGGCGACCTTGGCCGCCTTGATGGGGCCGCGCACGGTGTCCACACCCGTGACAGCGCCATCAGCGCCGCGATGAATGCCGGTCACGGCGCAATTCTCGATGATATCCACGCCCAGCGCGGCGGCGGCGCGCGCAAAGCCCCAGGCCACAGCGTCGTGGCGCGCAACCCCGCCGCGTCGTTGCAAGGCTGCGCCCAGGATGGGGTAGCGCGCATCGGGGCTGATGTTGAGCGGCGGGCAATATTGTTTGGCTTGTTCCGGGGTCAGCCATTCATTGTCGACGCCGCATTGCCGATTGGCGTGCACATGGCGCATGCTGACCTGTACGTCATGGACCGAATGCGCCAGCGTCATCGCGCCGCGGGCGGAGAACATGACGTTATAGTTCAATGCCTGAGACAGATTTTCCCAGAGCTTCAGGGAATGGTCATAAAGGGCGGCGCTTTCATCAAAGAGATAGTTGGAGCGGATGACGGTCGTGTTCCGGCCCGTGTTGCCGCCGCCGAGCCAACCCTTGTCGAGCACCGCGACATTGGTGATCCCGTGTTCCTTGGCCAGATAATACGCCGCCGCCAGACCGTGACCGCCTGCGCCGACGATCACCACATCGTATTCGGGTTTGGGGTCCGGCTTCATCCATTGCTGGGGCCAGCTCTGATTGTCGCCAAGCGCGTTGCGAAGCAGGGCGTAGAGCGAGAACCGGCTCATGCCCATACGTCGTCCAGCAGGCGCAGCCAGTTTTCTCCCAGCACTTTTCGAATGCGCGTCTCGCCCCATCCGGCGCGGACCATGGCTTCGGTCAAATTCGGGAAATCGCCAATTGTACGGATACCGTCCGGATTCGTGATCTCGCCAAATTCGGTCAATTTTCGCCCATCGCCCTTGTCATGGGTGAGCCACTCAAAAAAGGATGGGCCGTGGCCCTGGGTAAAGTCGGTGCCGATTCCAACCGTGTCTTCACCCGCTATATTGATGACGTAATCCATGGCGGCCACATAATCATCCACCGTCGATTCCGTTCCGCGCGGCAGGAAGGGCGGGAACATGGTGACCCCGATGAACCCGCCCTGATCGGCGATGAATTTTAATTCGTCATCAGACTTGTTGCGTGGATGTTCCTTCAACCCGGACGGCAGGCAATGGGAATAGGCGACCGGCTTGTTCGAGGCCAATATCGTATCATTCGATGTTTGCGCGCCGACATGGCTCAAATCGCACAAAATGCCGGCACGGTTCATTTCCGCCACCACATCATGCCCGAAGTCGCTCAGCCCGCTGTCATGGGATTCGTAGCAGCCAGCGCCGACAAGGTTTTGCGTGTTGTAGGCAAGCTGGACGATGCCAATGCCGACATCCTTGAAATGCTGCACATAGCCGATTTGGTCTTCGAACGCCGAGGTGTTCTGAAAGCCCAGCACGATGGCGGTTTTGTCGTCGACCTTGGCGTTGCGGATATCCGCGACGCTGCGGGCCTTGACGATCTGGTCGCCTTGATCGCGGAACATCGCGTTCCAGCGCGCGATGTTCTTCATCGTTTCGGAAAAACCTTCCCAGACCGAACAAGTGCAATTGGCGCCGGTCAATCCGCCTCGGCGCATATCCTCGATCACCTCGGGGCTCCACTTGGCGATGATCAACCCATCGAAGACGATGGCGTCTTTGTGCAGAATAACGGCGTCAGGTTCATTCATATTTTTCTACTCATTTATTGTCCGTATCATTCGCGCGGCGCGTCCGCAACCAGGCGGATCGATAACCGCGTACATATTGCGGCGGGTACTTTATATCCTCGCCCAGAACGGCGGCGGCGCGCCAGGGCCAGTGGGGTTCTGACAACATGACGCGGGCCAGGGCGACCATGTCGGCCGCGCCGTCGGCGATAATCTTGTCGGCGTGGCGTGGGTCTTCGATCATCCCCATGGTCATGACCGGCAGCGCGCTGGACCGGCGTAAATCGGTGGCGAAAGAAACCTGATGTCCTTCGCCAATCGGAATTTTCTGATCCAGCGAGAGGCCGCCAGTAGACACTGCGATATAATCGCATCCCATCGCCTTCAATGAATCAGCGAGCACTGCGGTGTCTTCGGGCGTCCAGCCGTCTTCGAGCCAATCGGTAGCGGAAACCCGCACGCCCATGGGTTTGTCGTCTGGCCACTCGGCGCGCATTGCGGCGAATACAGACAGGGGGAACGCCATCCGGTTTTTCAGTGTTCCGCCAAAAGCATCGGTTCGATGGTTGCTGTGGGGCGACAGGAATTCGTGCAGTAAATAACCATGCGCCATGACCAACTCTACAAGGTCAAAATCCAAGCGCCGCGCGCGTGTGACGGCGCTTATATGGGCATTGCGAATCCGGGTCATCGCGGCGTGGTCCAGTGGCGCCGGGTCCGGCCATCCAGGGGCGCGTGGTTGGCCGGAACACCCGACCGTCGGCCAGCCATTTTCCGTTAACGGCGCCGCGCGGCCTTCCCATGGCAGGCGGGTGGACGCCTTTCGACCGGCGTGGGACAGCTGTAAGCCCAGCTTCGCTGACCCGTGGCGTCGGCAGAAGTCGAGAACGGGCGCAAGCGCCGCCTCATTCGCGTCGGAATATAATCCAAGACATCCATGGGTGATGCGGCCAATGGGCTCCACATGAGCCGATTCGGTCATGACTAACCCGGCGCCGGAGGTTGCGAGTTTGCCCAGATGCATCAGGTGCCAATCGGTGCCGTTACCCTCGACAGCGCTGTATTGGCACATGGGGCCCACGACTATGCGATTGTCCAGGGTCAAGCCCCGTAACGAAAGCGGTGAAAACAGGCCTGGGCTCATTCGACGTCTCGTCAGGTCAGGGCAGGCGCAGTTGCGTAAAATTTAGTCTCCGATTCATACGCCGCCGCCGCGCGATACAAACGCGCTTCCTGGAAAGGCCGGCCGACGAGTTGAAAGGACGCTGGCAAGCCATTTTCGCTATGTCCCGCCGGGACCGCTAATGCAGGCAGTCCGAGATAATTAAACGGACGCGTGCAATGGGTCATGCTCTCGACGAGCGCCGGGAAATCCGGGCCGTCCTGAACGTCGGTTTCCGCGATGGAGGGGACCGGCATTGCGATGGTCGGAACATGAAAAACATCGGCGTTTTTAAAAATCGCGTCGATGAACCGTTTGGAGATTTGCGGACGCATTTGCAGCGCTTTTACGTAATGGGTCGCCGCCATGGCGAGACCAGGCTCCAGTCGCGCGCGAATTTGCGGTCCGTAATCTTCAGGGCGGTCCCGCAACCAAGCGCCATGTAATGTCGCCGCCTCCGGACCGCGTAGGACGGTCGCCAGTGTGTTAATTTCCTCGTGGTCGGTCACGTCTACTTCAATGATTTCAGCGCCCAGCGATTCAAAAACCTTGAGGCTGGCGGTCATCAAAGCCCGGATCTCGGGCGTGGCGTCGTCATAGTAATAGTTTCGAGGCACTGCGATCCGCAGCCCCTTGATGTCGGGGTTTTGGGTTGCGCCTTCATAGTCGCCGACGGGCGTTGACGCCGTGGTTGGATCCTTCGGGTCTGCGCCCGCGATTTGCTGTAGCATGCGTGCATTGTCCCGCACGGTGCGCGTCAACGGTCCGACATTATCCAGCGAGAAGGACAACCCCATGATGCCGTAGCGGCTGACCCGCGTCTGAGTTGGCTTCATGCCAACCAACCCGCAGCACGCGGCGGGAAGGCGGACAGAGCCGCCGGTGTCAGACCCCAGCGCGCCAAACACGGTGCGTCCACCGACCGCCGATCCAGCGCCGCTGGAGGACCCGCCGGTTACGTGATCCGGGTTCCAGGGATTGCGGCAATGCCCCCAATGATCGTTATGGCCGAAGGGACCGACGGCGAATTCCGACATATTTAACCCGCCCAGGTGCAGCGCGCCTGCGTCGGCCAGACGGGTAAGGGCGGTTGACGTCGTTTGTGCGACAAAATCCCGGCGGATTTTCGAACCGCATGTGGAGATTTTTCCGGTGCGGTAATACATATCCTTGTGCGCCAAGGGGACGCCGTGCAACGGGCCAAGGTCTGCGCCCTGCGCCTGTGCGGCGTCTGCGGAATCGGCTTCCGCCAACGCGCCTTCGGGATCGAGGGAGATGAAGCAATTCAGCGTCGGCTGCGCGTCTTCAGCGCGGGCGATACAGGCTTCCGTCAATTCTCGTGCGGAAATTTTCTTCGCGGCGACCGCGTCGGCGGCGTCAACCAAACTCATTTGTGTGGGATTAGTCATCGCCGGACTCCACGACCAACATCCGGTCAAAATTTGAGGGTTCGGTATCAAAAAATGAGTTTTTGGCGTATTCGTTGAAAGTTTCTGCGTGCAAATTCACCAGCGTGACCAATCGGTCCGCTGCGGTGTCTTCCAGTTCGACATGATGCCAACGCGATACGAGTTTTTGCATCAAGTCACGGGTCATAAACGAGTTTGTCATCTGGTTCCTCATCCCTTAGCGGTGGTCAAAAATTCACCATGGGGCCCATGGCACCTTGGCGCGCGCAAAATTTCGAGTATCATTCCACCGACCCTCTTAATTTCGGGTATCATTCTGCCTACCCTGTGGGCAAAGAACAATTGGCGAGGAGAGCCGGGATGCCGAAAATTCTGAGTGAAGACGCGATCGCGCAGTACAAACGCGACGGATATTATTATCCGCTGAATGTTCTCGAACCCGCCGAGATCGCCGCCAACCGCGCGCATCTTGAAGCGTTTGAGACGACGCAAGGTCATCCTTTGAAAGGGGGGCAGCGCAACAAATCCCATCTGTTGTTTCGCTGGGTGGATGATTTGATGCGCAACACGCGCATATTGGATGCGGTGGAGGATTTGATCGGGCCGGATATTCTTTGCTGGAATACGCTGTTCTGGATCAAGGAAGCCGGTAGCGAAAGTTTCGTGTCCTGGCATCAGGACTACAATTATTGGGGTCTTGATTCGACGGATCTGGTGACGGTGTGGTTGGCCTTGTCGCCAGCGTCGGTGGAAAGCGGATGTATGCGCGTCCTGCCGGGCAGTCATAAAACTGGGTCGATGCCCCACGCGGATAAATTCAGCGACGACAATATGCTCACGCGCGGTCAGCAAATATCCAAAGGCGTCGATGAGGCGAAAGCCGTGCCCATGCCGCTGGAGGCAGGGCAGGCGTCGTTTCACAATGTACAAGCCGCGCACGCTTCCAGTCCCAACCTGTCCACAGACCGACGGATTGGATTGTCGTTGCACTACCTGCCGACCCATGCACAACAGACGGTGGGCGATTGGGATAGCGCCGCCTTGGTGCGCGGTGAGGATACCTACGGCCACTTCACACCAGCGCCGCGACCCGCCCGCGATATGGACCCGGACGCGGTCGCTTTTCATGAACGCGCGTCTGGCGCGGTGCGCGATATTTTATTCACTGACGCAGCGAAAACACGCCCGACGCTATAGGTGTCGGCCTCATCGGAAAAAACAGGAGCAGAGTATGCGATTTGCAGTAATTGGCGTCGGCGGCGTCGGCGGGCCTTTTGGCGCGGCGCTGGCGGAAGCCGGGTTTGACGTTACATTCATCGCGCGCGGCGATCACCTGGCGGCGATGCAGGCGAATGGATTGCGCGTGGAAGGCGAAAACGTGCGCCATGTTAAACCCGTGCAGGCGACCGATGACCCGGCCTCGGTCGGTCCGGTCGATGTGGTGCTCTATGCGGTCAAGCTCGGCGCGGTGGAAAGCGCGGCGAGCTTGCTGGCGCCCTTGATGGGCCCTGATACTGCCGTGCTGTCCTTGCAAAACGGCGTGGATGCGGAAGAACGGTTGGAAAAAGTGATTGGCCCCGGTCATGTCATGGGCGGGGTTGCGGAGATTTTCGCGGCCATTGAGG
>JBLHZD010000035.1:0-19131 GCA_047631095.1 Alphaproteobacteria bacterium | reverse complement strand
TTCGCTTCATTGATTCAGAGTGAGCGACGTTTGGGAATCCCCTATTTTGAGTCCGGCTCAATGCTCGCTGGTATTAACCCCTGACTTGGCGGTTTATAGCTTCCTAAAACGATATTAAGAAATACATTTTGATCCTTATAACTTCGCCACAAATTCTTGCTATCCTTTAAAAACAAATGCCTTATATTTTCCTCTATGATGGTATGTTTAATGTCGATTTCCGACACCTTTTCTCGTTCTGTTTTTATTAATATGTCACCTACAGCAGGACGATCTTTGTTCGCCCTGTACGCGCTGTCACCTTTCCAATAAATCCTCATTGGATCATTCAGGCCTGCGGGCACGATTTCGTGATTCTCCGCCTCCTCAACCGTCAAGGGCGTGACGGTTGCACGTATCAATCGCACCAACGCTCCTGGTGGCGGCCCTTCAGGATGAAAAAATACGCGCGTTTCCCATGGCGTTTCAAAGCTCCTGGTCAGGTAAATGATTGGAACGACGGGCGTGTTTTTCTCCAGTGCAACCCAGTTCGGATGGCCCGACTCTTGATTGCCTAAATCCGTGCGGCACAAATCAGGCGCGCCCACATAGACGCCATTCCCGGATTTTAGCCGTTTGCCAAAAGATTTTCGCTCCAGGATATAGTGGCGTCTCTGTTTTTTGCACTCGACCTTGGAGGTGAACGCATAAATTTCGCTTTCCACCTCAGCCTCGAAATCAAACAGGAAGTACGCATAGGGGTCGGAAAACCAGTCACACCCCGCCAGCGCCAGCAGGCATCCCATCCACGCAAATTGAAGAAACCTTCTCGCCGTGGTTTGTAATACGCGGATGCGGCGGCGAAAGCCGCGATGTGCCAGAGCAACTAAAACATTCGTATATTTCGCGTGTAACATCAGCAAGGATTCTTCAAAGTTCGACGAACGATCAAGACAAAACACTAGATGCGATCATCGAGACCAGCAACCGAAAAACTTATCTATAGTTGTGTTTGCAGCGATTGAACGCGATAGAATCCCTAAACCCTGGCGGAGCTATATAACCCCGGCGTCGCGCAATTCCGTCAGCTCGTCGCCGCTCAATCCGAGCATCCCGCCGTAGACGTCATCGTTATTGGCGCCCAGCGCGGGCCCAAGCGTATCGACCGAGCCCGGTGTTTCGGTCAGGCGCGGCACCACGTTGGGGACCGCCAGATCGCCGATGCGGGGGTCCATCACGCGGACGATGTTTTCGCGCGCGGCGTATTGCGCCTCTTCAAACAGTTCATCGATGGCGGCAACGATTCCACAGGGCACTTCCGCGCCCTCGCACAGCGTCACAACGTCTTTTTGGCTGTGCGCGCGGGTCCATTCGGTCACCATGCCATCGACGCCGGGCCGGTCGGCTTCGCGTTGGGTAATGGTTCCGTATCTGCCGTCGCCCGCGACATCGCCATGCCCCATGAGGTTGGCCAACCGCGCATATATTTTATCATTGGTGCAGGCGATGGCGACCCAGCGATCGTCCTTAGTGGGGTAATGGCTATGCGGACAGACATTCACCGTCGGGGCGCCCATGCGTTGGCGAACATAACCCTTTTTATCATAGGCCGGGGCCAGCTCGTCGAGAATGCGGAAAATCGGTTCGTACAAGCCGATATCAACGACCTGCCCCACGCCGGTCGCATCCGCTGAACGCAACGCCATCATGACGCCAAGCGCGCCATACAGACCGGACATATAATCCGCCAACGTGGCGGAGCCCGGCGTGGCGGGCGGCCGGTCCGGATCGCCCGACAGGAAGGAAATGCCGCCATACGCGTTGCCGATACGCCCGAAACCGGGCTTGTCCTTATACGGGCCGGTCTGGCCATAGCCGGACACGCGCAGCATCACGAGTTTCGGGTTGATCGCCTTGAAGACCTCCCAGCCGAGCCCCCATTGCTCCAGCGTGCCGGGTCGGAAATTTTCACACAGCACATCGGACTCAGCCACAAGGCGCTTTAGGATCTCCTGCCCTTTCGGGTCCTTGAGATTCAGCGTGATCGACGACTTGTTGCGCGCCTCGCTCATCCACACCAGCGTATCGCCGCACTCACTCACCGTGCCAAGGCGGCGACAGGGATCGCCGACGCCGGGTTGTTCAACCTTTATGACCTCCGCGCCGAATTCCGCCAACAATGTCGCGCAATGCGGGGCCGCGATATAGGTGGCGATATCGAGCACCCGAACCCCCGCCATTGGTTTTTGGGGTTGCGAATCCGGGGCGGTATCTTCGGTCATTAGAGGTCCTTCCGTGCTTATCCTGCGGCGTTAATCGCCGCCGCGACGTCCCGCGCGCGCGTCGCCTGCGCGTGGGCCATAGCGGCGCAATCCCCCGTATACGCCGTCGGGTCGAGCAATTCACGAATTTGCGCCGCGTTCATATGCATTTTCACCTGTGGATCGGCTTCCAGCAATTCGGTGAAGGTTTTCGTTCCCGTCGCCGCCGCCTGCGCCGCGTCATAGATCACGTCATGGGCCTCCTGACGGCCAATCGTCTCGCCCAATGTCAGCATCAGGGTTTCCGCCATGATCATGCCATCGGTCAGGTCCAGATTCTTGCGCATGCGCTCCGGGTTCAACGTCAGCCCCTCCAGCATCATCGCCATGCGCGACAGGATATCGCCCATATGCCCGCTGGATTCCGCCAGCGCGTGGTTCATGGTGATCGACGTCGCGCGGTCGGCTTCGTGCTCGGTCTGCATCGATTCCAGCGCCTGGGGCACCAGCACGCGGATTTGCATCGCCGAGGCTGCGATATCCTGCGACAGTTTCGGGTTCCGCTTTTGCGGCATGGTGGAGCTGCCGACCGTGCCCGGCGGGACTGGTTCCTCGACCTCGCCAAATTCCTGTTTCATCTGGGTGTAGATTTCCCGGGCGATCTTGCCGTTTGTCGCCGCGATCAGGCCCAACAGACAAACATACTCCGCCTGATGATCGCCAATGACCCGAGACGGCATTTGCATCGCCGTCATGCCGAGACGTTTTGCGACCCCATCCTGCACGGCGTATCCCTTGCCATTAAAGGACGCCAGCGTTCCCGCCGCACCGCCCAGCAACACGGTGAAAATACGCGGCTCAATCTGGCGCATTCGCTCCACATGACGCACCATTTCGTCGATCCACACCGCAACCTTGTAGCCGAACGTCGCGGGGACCGCGTGTTGACCATGGGTGCGGCCCGGCAACACCATGTCCGCGCCGCGATCCGCCAGATCGGCCATCGCAATCAGAACCCGCGCAATCTGCTTCAGGAATATTTCATGCGCCTGACGCAAGACCAGCAAATTGCCAGTTTGTGTGATATTTTGCGTCGTTGCGCCCCAATGCACGTAATTGCCCGCATCGCCATCGCAAATCCGGGAGAGTTCCCAGACCAACGGCACCAGCGGATGCGCGGTCCGCGCCAGTCCCTCAATCACATTCTCGCGGTTAAAAAGCTCCAGCTTGCACTTCTTGACGATCTCCGCCGCCGCATCCTCAGGCACCATGCCCAATTCCGCTTCCGCCAGCGCAAGCGCCGCTTCAACGTCCAGCCAGGCCTGCCATCGGGAATCCAGCGTAAACAGATCCCGGATGCCAGGGTCCGTGACCCGTAATGATGTTGGATTTTCGTCCATGTCCGTCCCCTTGATCGTTGATCGTCGTTTGAGTGGAAATCGTTAGGCCGTCAGCCCGCGATTTGCGTGCGCTGCATGTGGCGAACGCAATCGTGATTATCGTGGATCGCCAGATGCTGGGTGCAGCGGTTATCCCAGAACGCGATGGATCCGGGCCGCCAGGCGAAGCGACATGTAAATTCCGGGCGCTGCAGATGGCCGTACAGGTAATTCAGGATAGGCGCGCTTTCAGCCTCGCTCATACCTTCCAGATGCATTGTGTAAATACTGTTCACAAACAGAAGTTTGCGGCCCGTTTCCGGATGCACGCGCACCACGGGATGCGCATTGATCGTGGGGCGCCACTCATCATCGGCGCGCACCTGGCTGGATCGTTTGGCGTTTACCGTGGATTTCGGTCCCGCGATGCGGCTGTCGCTATGCACCGCCGAGACGCCATCGAGCATCAGCTTCATACCGTCGGACAGCGCGTCATACGCCATGTACTGGTTGGAGAATAGCGTATCCCCGCCATAATCCGGCGTCTCCAGCGCATAAAGGATCGCCCCCATCGGCGGGCGTTCCATCATTGTCGTGTCCGCATGCCAGGTCTCGCCCGCCACGCTGGGGTCGCCGGGACGGCGCAGCAGGTAGACCATCTCCTTGTCTTCCTGCCCGAGTTGATAATTGGGATGGATAAAGATTTCGCCAAACCGCCGGGTGAAGGCTTTGTGCCGGTCGACCGGTAAATCCTGATCCCGGAAAAAAATCACCAGATTATCCAGCAACGCCTGGCGAATTTCGCCAATCACGGCGTCATCCAATTCCTCCGCCACAGTGACGCCGCCAATTTCCGCGCCCAGCGCGCCCGCAATTGGCGTGACTGTAATGTGGTTAAATTTACCCATCGGTTTGACCTGAATTATTGCTAAAGGAGGC
Organism: Alphaproteobacteria bacterium; assembly: GCA_047631095.1. Lineage (GTDB taxonomy): Bacteria > Pseudomonadota > Alphaproteobacteria > UBA8366 > JABJJH01. Next base: position 14,573 of record JBLHZD010000035.1, on the reverse strand, counting down.
GTTGAAGCGCAGGCTCACGCCGTATCATGAGCCTACCCAATAGAACCGGCGAGGCAAGCCCCTCGCTGTAACGCCAATTTGAGACGAATGACGCGAACGCCCGTAATGTTGCGAACTATGTTAAGGAGCCTCCTTTGAGCCTTTCATTCCTGGATATCGTCGGACATACGTCCTTCCTGCTCACCGCCCTCTCCTTTTATGTGCGGGACATGATGGTCCTGCGGGCGCTGGCGGTCGTCAGCGGCGTGGTCGGCGTGGCCTATAATTACTGGCTGCCCGCCGGGCCGTTATGGCTCGTCATTTTCTGGTTGGGCGTTTTTGTCGCCATCAACGTCGTGCGGATCGTCGGCATTGTGTTGGACCGGCGTTCCATCGACTTCAACGAGGAAGAAGCGGAGCTGCACGAAACCGTCTTCCAGAATTTTTCACCCGTTGAGTTTCGAAAGCTGATGCGAATCGGCGAGTGGCGTAACGCGGCCCAAGGCGATCAACTGACCGCGCAAGGCGCCATCGTCGGCGGGCTGAACCTGTTGTTCAACGGCGAAGTGCTGGTTGAACGCGACGGCGCGGAAATTGGCCGCGCGCGCGATGGCGCCATGATTGGTGAAATTTCCTTCATTCAGGGCGGCCCGGCAACGGCGACGGTTTCCGCCACGAAACCATGTCGATACGTGTCCTGGTCCGGCGATGAATTGCGCAAACTGCTGACCCGGAACCCGAGCATGGATATCGCCATGAAACATGTCTTCAGCATCGATCTGATGCGCAAATTAACGGTTTGATTTACCACGCAAACCGCGCTGCTTGGCGTAGCGAGGGAGACCGTATACCGTCGCGAAAAATTCAGGGAGACTTTCACATGACATATCAAGCAAACACCTTGCTGCCGACCTCACTCGTCGGCTCCTACACACAGCCAGACTGGCTTATCGACCGCGAAAAACTGGCGGGGCGATTTCCGCCACGCACCCGCGCGCGGGAACTTTGACGCGTTGCGCCGGAATATCTGGCGCAAGCGCAGGATGACGCCACCCTGCTGGTAATCCGCGAGCAGGAAGAAGCCGGGCTCGATATCATCACCGACGGCGAAGTCCGCCGGGAAAGCTATTCCAACCGTTTCGCCACCGCGCTGGCGGGGGTCGATATCGACAATCCCGGCACCGCGCTCGATCGCAGCGGCGAACCCAATCCGGTGCCGCGCGTGGTCAGCAAGATTTCCCGCAAGCACGCGGTCGAGGTCGAGGACGTAAAATTTCTGCGCGCCCGCACGAACCGGCGGATAAAGATGACCGTGCCGGGCCCCTTCACCATGAGCCAGCAATCACAAAACGATTTCTACAAAGACGAAGCGGAACTGGCGCTCGACTACGCCGCGGCGGTGAATGAAGAGATCAAGGATCTGTTCGCCGCGGGCGCTGATATGGTGCAGATCGACGAACCCTATATGCAGGCCCGCCCAGAGAAAGCCCGCCAATTCGGGCTGGCGGCGCTTAACCGCGCGCTCGAAGGCGTCACGGGCGAGACCGTGGTGCATATCTGCTTCGGTTATGCGGCGATCATTCACGAACGACCCGAAGGTTATTCCTTTTTGCCGGAATTATCGGGTTGCGCCGCCCACGCCATATCGCTGGAGACGGCGCAATCCAATCTTGATTGCGCCGTACTGGAAACGCTGCCGGGAAAGAAAATCCTGCTGGGCGTGCTCGACCTGTCCACGCCCGAGGTTGAAACGCCGGAAGAGGTCGCACGACGCATTCGCCGCGCCCTGCCCCATTGTCCGGTGGAGCAGATTATCGTCGCCCCCGATTGCGGTCTTAAATATCTGCCGCGCGAGTCCGCCTTTGGCAAAATAAAGGCGATGGCCGCCGGCGCCGCAATCGTCCGGGCTTCGCTTACGTGACAATCCTCACATCCCATGCGGGTAGCCTGCCTCGGCCAAAGTCGCTCGTCGAATTGTATGCAAAACGCGCTGATGGCGAAGCGATTGACGAAGCACGCCTGATTGCGGAAGGCGAAGCCGCTACCCGGTGGGTCGTGGACCAGCAGAGGGACGCGGGCGTTGATATTCCCAGCGACGGCGAACAGGTGCGCGAAGCATTTTTTCTATACGTGCAGCGACGCATGTCCGGATTTGGCGGTCGATGGGCGCGCGATCAGGGTCGGGAGTTGGAAAACTATCCGGAATTCGCGGAGGCGCGCCGACACGGTATGGCCAATCAAACGGCGGTCAGCAATTTCGAGCCCCCCATGGCGGTCGGGCCCATCGAATATGGCGACACGGGCGCCAATCAGGCCGAGCTGACGGGTTTCAGGGCAGCGCTGGACGCCAGCGCCGGAACCATCGCGGACGCCTTTATGACCGCGCCGTCCCCCGGCATCGTCGCCGCCGCGATGAAAAATGATTATTACGACACCGACGACGCCTATCTGGATGCGCTGGCGACCGCGCTACAGGTTGAGTATGAAGCCGCCGTCGCGCATGGCTTTCTGCTCCAGATCGACGCGCCGGATCTGGCGTTGGAGCGCCATATTTCCTATGCGGATCGTCCGATTGGCGACTTTGTCGCATTCGTCGAGCGTGTCGTTGGCAAGATCAATCAGGCCTTGGTGAATGTACCGCGCGACCGGGTTCGGCTCCATGTGTGTTGGGGCAATTACGAATCCTCTCACGATCAGGACGTGGCCTTGCGGGAAATCCTGCCAACGCTGTTAACCGCAAATGTCGGCGCCATCATGTTGCCCTTCGCCAATCCACGCCATCAGCATGAGATAAAGGTCTTCAAGGACATCGCGCTCGCGCCGGATCAATCGCTGATCGTTGGCGCTATCGACACCTGCTCCAATTTCGTGGAACATCCCGAAGTGGTCGCCGACCGGTTGGAACGCGCAGCGGAGGCCGTTGGCGATCCATCGCGCATCCATGCAGGCACCGATTGCGGGTTTGATACGTCCGCCGGCATGGGACGGCTCACCGCTGATGTCGTCTGGGCGAAATTACGGGCGCTGCGCGCGGGCGCGGATATCGCCAACGCCCGACTGTTCTAGGCTCCGGATCTCTAGGCCCCGGATCCGAAAACTCTATTCGGCGGGAACGGTCGGCCCATCGCCCGCCACCGTGGTCCGGCGCATGATGCGACGATAGCGGGATTTCTCCCAAACCCGCCCCCGATGCAAGGTGCAGAGGTTATCCCAGATCACCAGATCGTGCTGACGCCATTTATGGGTGTAGATATCCTCAGGACGCGTGGCGAGCGCAACGAGATCCTTCATGTAATCGCGCCCCTTCTCCTCCGGCCACCCGACAATATGGGAGGCGTGCGACGCGGTGAAATAATTCTTTTCGCCATTCGCCGGATTGGTTCGCACCACAATTTGCTTCGCAGGCGGCAACTCCTTTTGCTGCGCTGGGGAGAGGACAGACCCGACCAGCGCGCGCGAATAGGTGTAGTCGTGCACCGCAACCAGGCCTTCCAGCTCTGCCTGACGCGCTGGATCCAGTCGCTTGTAGGCGGCGCGCATGCTGACGAATTCGGTCTCCCCACCATCGGGCGGCACTTCGCGGCCGGACAGCATCGACGCCATCGCCGGCACATCGCGGAACGAACTATCCGTATGCCACATCTCGTTCCCGGAGCGGTAAACCATGACCTCGCCATCGATCGGCAAAATCGTATCGCTCGCCCGATCCACATTTGAAATATCAGCGATCAAATCCCCGCCGCCACCGCCAACCCGGGTCTTGGTGACAACTTCCAGCGGGCCGAACCGTTCGCCAAACGCAACCTGTGTTTCATCGGTGAAAGGCTGGTTGTGAAAGACGAGGACGGAATATTCCTCAAAGGCCGCGCGAATGGCGCTATAGGTCGCATCATCAATCGGTTTGGTCAGGTCGGGTCCGGAAATAACCGCGCCAAAGCCGCTTGGCTCCGGTTGAATGTTAATTGTCATGATTGTTCTCCCTGCCCCCATTCAACCAAGAAATTCGAGCGCTTGCAAATGCGCCCAAGCCCGGTTGCCCAATTGGAGCGCGACGTTATAGTTGCGCCTTTCTTCGCGGCCCGACGCGCCGCCCATAAAAATCAGGGAACCAATATCATGAAAGCATGGGAAATCCAGTCCGCCGACGGAATCGACGCCTTAACACTGGCGGACCGGCCCGATCCCGCGCCCGGCCCCGGACAGGTCCGCGTTAAAGTGCGCGCGTCCTTGCTCAACTATCGCGACCTGATGACGGTCATCGATCCGGTCTCGCGCGCCATCGCTTATCCGCGCATTCCCAATTCCGACGGCGCCGGAGAGATCACCGCTGTGGGCGATGGCGTCGAATCCGTAAAAGTCGGCGACCGTGTCGCGGGATCCTTTTTCCAGCGCTGGCCCGGCGGAAAGATAACCCCCGACGCCATGGCCAGCGCCTTGGGGGGCGGCCTTGATGGCATGATGGCGAGCGACGCCTTGCTCGCCGCCGGCGGCGTGGTCAAAATTCCCGATCATTTGAGTTTCGAGGAAGCCGCCACCCTGCCCTGCGCCGCCTTGACCGCGTGGAATGGACTGGTCACTCAGGGCGGCGTTCAAGCGGGTGAAACCGTGCTGATCATCGGCACGGGCGGCGTCTCCATCTTTGCGCTTCAATTCGCCAAGATGCATGGGGCTGTCCCCATCGTGATTTCCAGCAGCGACGAAAAACTAGCCCGCGCCGCAGCGATGGGCGCGGCGCAGACGATAAATTACCGCGAATTCCCGGATTGGGATGCAAAAGTACTGGAGGCGACCGAGGGGCGCGGCGTGGATCATGTCGTGGAAGTCGGCGGCGCCGGCACCTTGGAGAAATCACTGAACGCTATCGCGGTCGCCGGTAAAATCGCCGTCATCGGCGTGTTGGCCAAGGGGGCTGCGAACACCCAGATGATCAACCGAAAATCCGTTTCCCTGACCGGCATTTATGTCGGCAACAATGAAATGTTCGATGCCATGAACCGGGCCATCGCCAGCCATCAGATGAAGCCTGTTGTGGATAGGGTCTTTGATTTCGAAGACGCGCGCGCGGCCTATCACTGTATGCGTGACGCGGGGCATTTTGGTAAGATCGTCGTGCGCGCACCGGAATAAATGGATCGGCGGCCTGAGCCTGGGGCAAGCATAGAGCGAACCTGGGGCGAACATGGCGCGAAATGGAGCGATAATGAAGCTATTTGGCGGCGGTCTGTTTTCTCGCAGACCTAAAATGCACAAGTCGCCAGACGGCAAATTGGCGCGCATTCTGGACGATTTCTCAATCGAGTCGGTTCTCGATGTCGGCGCCAATATTGGACAGACGCACGACAAGCTGAGAAACGCAGGGTTTCGGGGACACATCGTCTCGTTTGAGCCGGTGCACAGCGCCCATGAGGCGTTAATGCGGAAAGCGGGTGGTGACAGCGACTGGGACATTGCGCCGCGAACCGCCATTGGCGCCGCGCCGGGCGAAGCGGAAATTAATGTCTCCGAAGCCACGGATATGAGCTCAATCCTCAACGCCAATCCGACGCTTTTGGAAACCCTGCCGAAAACGCAAATCACCGAGATTGTAAAAACGCCGGTCACCACGCTGGACGCCGCATGGTCCACCTATTGCAAACCGGACGCCCGGGTTTTTCTGAAAGTCGACACTCAGGGATATGAGCGTCAGGTTCTCAACGGCGCGCCAGAGAGCCTGAAAAAGCTGATTGGCGTACAATTGGAATTGTCCCTCGTCCCGCTCTACGAGGGTGAAGAGACTTATCTTCATTATTTAACCGATTTGCACGAGTGGGGCTTCGAGCCCTACATGATTTGGGAGAATTACTTCTCCCGCCTCCATGGCCGCCAGATGCAGATCGATGTGGTTTTCATGAAACCGGGTTTATGAAACCTGGCTCCTAATCAGCCCGCGACATACGCGGCGACGCCCGGTTGCGGCGCGCCGTCGCGGATCATCTGGCAATCCGGTGGGAACGCCTGCGCAATCTCCACATTCTCATCCTTCAAGCGTTGCAGGAATTCGTCCAGATATTGCATCGCCCCGCTGGGCACGTCATGCAACACCACCAAACCCCAATCGAGGTCTGCGCCCAAATCAAAAGCGCGCTGAATCCAGCCCTGATCGCCGTCCCAATCACGCGGGATCATGTTCCATGTGACGCAGGTATACGCCTGATCGCATAAATGGTCGTGCGCCGCGCGGCTTAATAAATGGTCGCCCAGCGCGCCGCCGCCGCCAAAGGGGCGAAAATACCGGCGCGGATGGACGAAATCGCCAATGTTTTTCTGTGTGTTTTTAATTTCGTCGACGCTTTCCACCGGGTCGTCCATCTTTCCCAACGGGGTTTTGTGGGTAAAGCTATGGTTCCCAATTCAATGCCCCGCCGCGTGGGCTTTGGCCATGGTTTCCCGCGCTTTGGCGTCTTCGAGTTTTTGGCCAATCACAAAGAAAGTGGACAGAACGCCATGACGGTCCAACGTATCAAGAACGTGATCGGTCACATCAGGCGTCGGCCCGTTATCAAAGGACAGTGTAATTTTTTTCATATTAGCAATTCTCGAATTCGTCTGAACTCAGGATCCTGTTTACATTAGCGCCAAGGATGTGGCTCACGGTTTCACCATCTTCTGAAAACGGGAACAAGAGCCGCTCAAAGTCCATTCGCCGCACCTGGTCGATTTCCGGATCATCGCGAAAATACGTGTAAACATGCATCGTCGGCGCCCCGGACTCCAGCGTCTCTTCAGTTAGCTCGGTCACAGCCGAGGTTTGCAGTGCGATTTCGTCAACATAGCGCCCCGTCCAATCCTTCCCGATCATCGCCGCCACCGCCGATCCCATCACGCGATAACGCAAACGGCGGGGATTATAATTCACCTCGATTAACAGGAGCATGGGCCAAATTCTGGGGGGGAATATCAAGCACATCGAAATCTGAGCGTCTTGGCATGGCGCGACCACCGCACTTCGATCGCCAATACGTTAATAACAGCGATGCAACGGGACCAGGGTCAACAATAGAATACCTCTCCACCATGGTCGGATACTCACATAAAAATGTAAAAATCGCAACTGCTGGAGCACTTGAATTTTAAATAATTAGGATTATATACCTTTACTCAGCGCCGTCTGCTTTCAACGCTTCAATTGGGTTGGTTGGGCCCAAATGTTAAGGAATGTTAAGCCATGTTAAGGATAAAAGGTCGATGGGTTAACATTCGTCGCACCATCAAAGCGCCGCGGGAAGGCTCAAGGTAAGGGGCAGGGCTAAGGGTCAGCGCGTATCGCAAATTTCCTGGTTTTTCACCAGGTTTCGAACATGGGCGCGACCATCGGCACAAAGAAGCGCCTGAAACCTATCAAGTTTTGCGTGCACATCGCCACTATCGAAGAACAACAAAGTTCCCTCTCCAGGGTTCGACTCCACCGCAACGCGCTCCACGGCGCCCCTACAGGGGTTCTCGGCGTCCGATGTGACGGATTCGAGCTCCATCTGGCTATCGTAAAAACGGTCGATGTGGTGGGCCGCTATTTCCGCGCAGGACACTTTGGCGAGTACCGGGGAAACCGACGAGACCGCAAAGAAACCAAGTATCGTGATCGATTTTAGCGCAGTTTTGTTCATAAAGTTACCCTACCACCACAACCCGCAAGGTCGCCAAGGAATTGAATATCACAAAAACGAAGATAGCCCCCCAGCCGGGCAAGCGACCGGGTCACCAACTGGGCGGACAACCGGGCCACCAGCGCCAAACCGACGTTTACATCGCCTCCAGCGGCGCGTGCAATTGCGTACCGGCGACGACAACCCCGCCTCGGTCCCCCGGCGTGATGGAGCCATAGCGCTCCGCAAAAGCGGCCAGCAGTGTAATGCCGTCGGGTGGCGACAACCACAAACGCAACAAATAACGGCGTTGATCCGGATCGTCCCAATCTTCATAGGCCGTTCGATTGTGCAGGATTTGGTGGTTGTGGATGATCTGCACATCCCCCGGCTCGAACGCCATTTGCAAATACAGCGCCGGGTCATTAGCCAATTCCAGCAACAGCGCCAAGGCTTCCTTCAACGCATCGCTCATGGGCGGCGCATCCGCGTGGCGCTCGGTGGTTTCAATATGCTGGCGCAGATAATTGATCGAAAGGCGCCCCTCAAGGTAGTTAAACACTGGCGATTTATACCAGGCGCCCTTGCCGTCAGGAATTTCATCACGACGGTCCCGGCCCACGGGATCGTACAGCACGGCCGCCAAATCCGGTCGGCGACGCCACATTTCGTTATGGATCGTGTAGGAACTGACAATCGAGCTCAAACCGCCGGATTTGGCTTTTCGCAAACACATGAGCGACACCACATCGACGGAATCGCTGTGATACATCAAGTGGCGATTAGTCAGGTACCCCCGCTGGCTCTTATTGTCGAAAGAATCGCCCAGATCCAGGACATGCCCCAACAAATGGCCGCGATTATTCTGGGATCGCGCGCTGCCCAGATACGCCCCCAAGCCCCAGTACAGGGCCGCGATATCCGCGAATTCCAATCCCTCGATAGGCATGTCCCGCAGCAAGACAAAACCGCGACCCTGAACAACCTCTCGCCGAAATTCTTCGAGCTTTTTGGCGAATGTGGGCAGCGGAAAGTCGCTTTTGGTGATTTTGTCGATATCGTTGTGCGCCCGTCGCGCCGAATGCGTCGCCTTGAGCATCTCGTCCTGCTCGGCCTGGGACAACCGATATATCCAGTCCGTCGACGTATTCAGCTCAGCGCCATACCAGACGCCCGGTCCATCAATCGGCCCCTGATGGACAGGCGGATGATCGTCAGACAAGCGGTTTCCTGGCAATTTCGACATGGCGCGTCTCCCGGTCGTTATTTTCAGCTAGATACAAAAATTCCGGGAAAGTTTAACCAGCGACGCCCCAGGGGGCCAGCCTGTTTCCATATACCGTGTGACGTTAACGCACGGATTCAATTTTGGCGTTGGTCACGCCCTTTCGCTTCAGTTGTCGATTCATACGCCAGAACTAAAATAAACGCCGTAACTGCGCCGATCACCATCGCCAAATAAAGAAGTTCGCCATCTGTCATAAATCCACGCCTTTTTTTCATTAGAAAATTTACAGAACGGACGGTAAATAGGGGGCATCGCAGCGGCTTTGACATAGATCAATGCCACTGTCGAATTTTGAAATAGACCAAACAACATTTCGTTTCATGCAGAGTAAGGAACAATCGATGACCAATTCCGACGCCAAGACCGAAGACAGCGCGCCAGAAGACGCCGCCATGCCCCTGTCCGGGATAAAGGTCATCGATATCGCCAATTTTCTGGCGGGGCCCATGTCCTCCATGTTCTTAGGGGACTTTGGCGCCGACGTGATCAAGGTCGAACGTCCGGGAACGGGCGATGAAGTGCGCAACTGGGGCAACGATAAAGACGGCGTCGGCCTGATGTACAAATTGATCAACCGTAACAAGCGATCCGTAACGGCGGATTTACGCACGCCGCTGGGCGCGGAAATCGTAAAGCGGCTGGTCAAGGACGCCGATATCATTATCGAAAATTACCGCAAGGGGACGTTGGAAAAGTGGGGTATCGGCTTTGATACGCTCAGCGCCATCAATCCCAAACTGGTGATGCTCAGGATTACCGGCTTTGGACAAACAGGCCCGCTCAGCCATCGGCCGGGCTTCGGCACTCTGGCGGAAGGGTTTTCCGGCTGCGCCTATATCTCCGGTTATCCGGACCGGCCGCCCTTGTTACCCGGTTACGGTCTGGCCGACGATTCTACGGGCCTTATGGGCGCTTATCTCGCCCTCACCGGATTGATGGCCCGGGACCGGAACAATGGCAAAGGCCAAATTATTGATCTCGCCATTTACGAACCGCTCTTTACCCTACTTGGCCCGCAGGTCGTCGATTATGATCAACTGGGCGTGGTGCAAGAACGCAATGGCAGCCGCCTGCCCTTTACCGCGCCGCGCAACACCTACCGGACAAAAGATGATAAATGGGTGTCGATTTCCGGCAGCGCGCAATCAACGTTCGAGCGGATGTGCGAAGCGCTTAGCGTGCCGGAACTCATCACAGATTCCCGGTTTTTGGACAATCGACAGCGCATCGAAAACGCCATCGTGCTGGACGACGCCCTGCAGGCGGCGATCGAAACCTACAACCGGGATCCCTTGATCGCCCTGTTCGAAAAATTTGACGCGCCCATCGCGCCTTGCCACAACATCGCCGATATTTTCGAAGACCCACATTATAAAGCCCGCGAAAACATTGTGTCGATCGAGGATGAAGAACTGGGCGGCCCAATCCGCATGCAGAATGTTGTGGGAAAATTTTCCAGCACGCCGGGTCGAATTCGCTCCGCGGGCCCGCCCTTGGGCGCCCACAATGAGGAAATTCTGATTAAAGACTTGGGCTTCAGCGATCAGGAGTTACGCGACGCCGGGTACGAGATTGAATGACCCGGACGAAAGCGGCTTATTCGTCGCTTTCCGGGCCTTCCAGGACAGGCGGTTGCTCTTCATGAAGCCGCTCCGCCTCGTCCTTCAAGCGCAAGAAAGAGCGAACGGAAAAGGGGATCAGGAAAAAATAAAGCAAGGCGCATAAAGACAGCGTAATCCAGGGATACCCCGCCAGCCCGGCCATAAACATGCCAACCGCGATCAAGACCGGCACCACCCATCGTTGCGGCACCTTTAGCCGTTTGAAGGAGAATGTCGGGATTGGGCTGACCATAAGAACCGCCATGACCATCATCCACGGCCCGACCACAAGGGGCTGCGCTAAAAACTCCGGAGCTATGTTGAAGCCCAAAACGATGGGAAGAAGGCTCAATAGCGCGCCCGCCGGCGCCGGAACGCCAGTGAAATAATTGTAAGCATAAGGCGGCAATTTTCCGATCATGCTGTTAAATCGCGCTAGTCGAAGGCCGCAACAAATTATATAAATCAAGGCCACGGCCCAGCCCAAGCCACCCGCATGCTGCAGGGACCAAAAGTACATAACGAAAGCGGGCGCAACGCCGAAGCTGACGAAATCCGAGAGCGAATCCAACTGGGCGCCGAATTCACTTTCCGCTTTCAACATGCGCGCCATACGTCCATCCAGCGCATCCAGGATCGCCGAAAGGATTAACGCCGTCACCGCATATTGCCAATTTTCATCAATGGCGTAGCGAATAGACGTCAACCCGGCGCACGTCGCTGAAATCGTAACGATATTGGGGACAAGCCGGTTGATCGATAGCCCTTTCAACCGGGGCGTACGGCGCCGACGTTGCGTTCGCACGCCTTTCTTCCGGGGTCGCAACATCAGCGCGTTGTCCCACTCAACAATTTCTGCTCGCCCGTCAAATCCGCCAGCACCGTTTCACCGGCAACCGCCAATTGCCCAACGCATACCAGGGGCGCCACATCATCAGGGAGATAAACGTCCACGCGACTGCCAAACCGGATCATGCCAAACCGCTCTCCCGCTTGCATCGTTTGCCCCTGCGTCAGGCCACAAATGATGCGGCGCGCCACCAATCCAGCGATCTGAACGAAGGCGACGTCGCGGCCATCGGCCATCGTCAAACGCACCGACTGGCGTTCGTTATGCTCGCTCGCCTTGTCCAGCGACGCATTGAGAAATTTTCCCGGCCGGTACGCCAGGCCCGTAACTTCACCATCGACGGGGATGCGATTCACATGAACGTTGAAAACATTCATGAACACGCTGACACGGGTTAACGGTTTGTCTCCCATGCCCAGTTCAGCGGGCGGCGCAGCGGGCTGGATCATCTGCACCACGCCATCGGCCGGGCTGATGATGATGAGCCCCGTCCGGGACGGCGTGACGCGCGCGGGGTCACGGAAAAAATAGGTGCACCACAACGTCAACACGATGCCCGGAAACCACAAGGGCGACCAAAACCATCCCGCAACAATGCCCACAACAGCGAAGATCGCGATGAAAGGCCAGCCCTCCCGCGTGATCGGGGTCATAAGAGGGCTTATCGTATCACGCAGACTCATAAGGACATTCCACAACCAAAAGCGCCAAAGGATCGGTAATCGATATACCTGTCCTGACAGCAATTTAACAGATTTCGATGACTCATAATATGACCATGCTCAAATCATAGTTCCCCATCATTTGACGACAGGCACGTCGAAGACCTGACCGGGAAAGATAAGATCGGGATCCCGAATGTTCTTTTTATTCGCTTCGTAGATCACAGTGTACTGCACACCGTCGCCCAGGGTCCGCCGCGCAATGCGCCACAGACTGTTACCTGGCTGAACCACCACACGTGTATTCCCGGCGGATGGTTTATCCGTTCCCGATGGCGGCGAAATTTCGGCGCGCGAAAACGGCGTCTCAACCCGAGCGACAACACGACCGCCGACGATCTGATCCGCACGAAGGGTATAGACGCCCGGTTCAATTTTCCACGAAAGTCGAGGCAGACGCCATTGCCCATCCTCCAGGACAGTGGTCTCACCGACAGCTTTGTTATCGACATATAAGCGGACAATTGCCCCCGATTCGCCTTTGCCCGCCACGCTAACGTCCCCTTGTTCGTCGTAATCGACAATATCAAGGCTCAAGCCATTATTTCGCGGACCGGTGTTACCGTTTGGCGTTTGCAACACGCGGCTCGGTCCTTTTTGACGATCCGGCACCAACACAGCCAATGGCTGTTTGGACCGGGCGTTCGCAATGACTGCGTCCCCGGTTTCGCGGGACGCAGGGGCTGGCACCGCCAACACCACGACCGATTCCGAAGCGACTTCCGCGCCATCCGGGTTCCGCGCCACCAACCGTAACGCTCTGTCACCTGGCGGCAGTGGTTCGGTAGGAAGGAACACCCACTCGCCCCGCTTATCCGCGATAACGCTCCCGGCCAGCTTATCGCCATCATAAATACGGACTTCCGCGCCGGGCTCAGCGCGGCCTGCGATGACGCTATCCCCCTGTGGATTGACGCGAACAACATCAAATTTCGGCGCGCCCGGCCTCGCCTCGACCGCAGCATTTTCGACAGCAGTTTTCTTTTCAAGCACGGCGTTCAATTGGGCTCTTGGGTCCCCGGGACGATATCTTGCGACGGGCGGCGGTGTCGGCACGGGAATTCCACCATCGCGTTTGGAAAGATAATTTTCGCGATTTTGGTTCGCGCCTTCTGGCCCACTAACCGACGGCTGCGTTACAGACGGTTCTTCCTTGTTTCCAATGTCATTCAAGCCGATTGCGGCGACGATCACAACGACGCCAAACAATCCAATAATTACAAATCGATTCACGGGATCAAGGATCCATCCGAGACGTCAAGCCGGTTATCGGCCCAAATACGTGATCAACATACACAAGTCATTGAATCCGGACAAACGCCGCGTCGGCGAATCCGGACAAACGCCGCGTCGGAGTTGCTCCTTCTGACAAATCTCGCTCACGGGCCCGCATGAGGCGGCGTCGCAAGTAAAAATTCCGCAATCGCACGCAAATCATCTTCAACCATACGGCTGGTCGAATTTTCAACGACCTCCGTCATAGCGCCGCCAACGAAATCTCCATCCGGCAAATATCCGTCCGCCAGAAAAGACACAATCTCATCTTTGCTCCAGCCGCCTATTCCTTTCACGGCATGCGCCGTGATATTGGGCACCCGCCCCCCTTCGGGACCAGATTTGGACCCCGCAAACTCTTTGGAAAGCTGCACACCACCCATCAAGCTTCTCGGCGTGTGACACTCTCCACAATGGCCAAGCGCGCGCACCAAATAAGCGCCGCGATTCCATTGCTGCGACTTACTTGGATCCGGCGTAAAGGGCGAATCATCGAAGTATAAAAAGCGCCAAAAAAACAACAGCCAACGCTGGTCAAACGGAAAGCTGAGTTCATGCGGCTTGTTTGCCCGCTGCTGCGACGGTTGCGTTTGCAAATACGCCCATAATGCAGTGAGATCCGAATTGCTCATCGCCGCATAAGAAGCATAGGGAAACGCTGGGAAATAATACGCCCCTTCGGGCGAACGCCCTTCCCGCATCGCTCTAAAAAAATCTTTCTTCCGCCATGCGCCAATACCGTGATCCGGGTCCGGGGATATATTGGGCGTCACGAATACGCCAAACGGCGTTTTCAGTTTCCGCCCGCCCGCCAGATGCGGCCCTTTCGGCTTCTCCGCCGTATGGCAGCCTGCGCACCCTGATGCGTGAAATAGATATTCGCCCCGTTTCACAATATCCGGATCAGCAACTCGTTCAGCGGCGGTGACGACAGGTGATGTTTCGAGCCCGTATGCAAAGACCAAAAGCAAAAGCGCCAAAAAAGCGAAAACCTTGGCGCCCAGTCCGCACGCCAATTTCGACCTCGGAGAACACTTTATGCTTAACGAATTCATCATACTGCTATGATACCAATACTAAGAGTCCGTCCGGAAAGTTCATGCGTTTAAACAAATCTTTCTCATCATCAGGCGAATTGACGCTAAGAGAAGGAAGGCTCGGGCGGTTCTGTTGTGGTTTTCAAAACCTTTGGCGAGACGGCGGCATCTTCCGAGCCAGGCAAAGGTTCTTTCCACG
>JBLHZD010000034.1:0-19331 GCA_047631095.1 Alphaproteobacteria bacterium | reverse complement strand
TCAATTCCGAAATTCAAGAAAGCGCACCGGACAACCAATTCATCCGACCCATTAAGTCTTCGGACGGACACTTAGACATCACGCCATGGTCAGTACGGCGCGAGGTCGAGGTGGTGTTGAGAGTTCCCGTTCATCGCCCAGCGATACCGTCGGCCAGAGCTCTTCACGCAATCATTTGTGGCTGCCGGATCAAGGTCCAGATTATACGTTACAACGGCGGCCTGGGCGCCGCCGAGCGCCGACTGAAACCGAACGAGCGTCACCGGAGGAGCAGCGGCCCCACTGGGAATCAGATAGAACAGCGAACTCACATACCCCCGCTGTGTGTCATTATCTTGCCAGGGCCCATTGCCAATTCGAAATTGGAAATTAACCTTGTTTAAGGTCAAGCTAGGGTCGAGGTAGAGGCAAGCAAGGGCGTACTGGTTGGCGTTGAAACCAGGCGCCGGGAATTGCTGCTGTCCCGGCGTCGCAAACCCGGTTGGCGCAGATTGCCGCTGTCCGGGACTGGCGTAACCAGACGTCGCATTTTGCTGCTGCCCGGGACTGGCTAAACTAGGCGTCGTATTTTGTTGCTGTTCGGGACTGGCGAAACCAGGCGTCGTATTTTGCTGCTGTCCGGGACTGGCGAAACCAGGCGTCGTATTTTGCTGCTGTCCGGGACGCCCAAACGCTTGTTGTCCCGGCGCGGGGACTCCGCCGCCGGATCGGGACCATGTCAGCCCACATGCGGTAAAATTATTGGGACCGCTTAGTTGGAGGGTATCTTGAACATAAGTCAGGTCGTACTGGGGCGCTCCCGCGACGCCTTCGGCCAACCCTTGCAGCATATTCTGCGCAAATGATTTAGAATTATCATAAGCGGCGGCTTTCTCGGAAAGCTTGGCGCATTGCATTTGCCCCGTGAAGCCAATCACGGCCCCCCGAAACAACAATGTGTTATCAACAGGGTAGCAAGCGTCTCCCTTTAACCGGACCCCCGAAACCTGTTGCCCATGATGGCTCACTCGCGCCATTAAGGGGTAAACGACCCCGGACGGGCACTGATATTGAGTCACCCAGTCGCCATTAAGGTTTACAGCTTGCGCCGATGCATTACGGAACGACGTTGTCAGTATCGTAACGGCGCTCAGGGCGAAAATACCTATAAGGAGAAAACACCTTCGACTCACCACGAAATTACCTCCCGGTAAATCTCTTTGTATCGGAGCACCATAGCCATAAGTATCCGCAGTTTTCATTATGATCGCCGGATCAAGTAATATCGCCCGCGCCAACAATTACTAGCCTAAGGCGCGAAGTGCGGTACGGGAAAATGATTGGCCTTTTTATGGCGCCCACAGGAAAGCCCCGCGCCAGACCGGCGCAGGGCGGTATTTCCGGAAACCAGCGTGGTTAGATAGCGCCGCTTTCCCGCAAGGCTTTGACCTCGTCGGCGGGAATGCCGAGCCAGTCGCCATAGATAGCTTCATTATCCGCGCCGTGTATTGGCGAGGATGTAATCGGCACATGGCTGTCAGACATATTGACCGGCCAGCCGGATACGGTGACTTCGCCGCGTACGGGGTGATCGATCTTGGTCATCATTCCGCGATCATGCAGATCGGGATCGTTTAGCAGCTCAAGAGTATTGAAAACCGCGCCGCAGGGCACTTTGACGCCTGCGATGATTTCCATAACCTCTTCCTTGGTGCGCTGCATGGTCCATTCGGTAATGGCGCCGTCGATCACTTCCTTATGGGCGTAGCGGTCTTCACCGGTTTGCAATCGAGGGTCGTCCAGCAAATCTCCGCGGCCAATGACTTTCGCCAAACGGCTCCAATGCTCCTCGTTCCCACGAGAGGCGAAGATGTAGCAATAGTCATCCGCCCCACCGGGTTTGCAGGCGTACAAACCACCCGGCGAGGTGCCGATGATCTCGTTACCCGCGCGCGGCAACACGCCTTCGTCCAGCGCCGATTGTCGGCTCATCGGCGTGCGGCAATAATTGATCATTGCGTCGCGCATGGCGATTTGAATGTGCTGGCCCTTGCCCGTTGTGTAGCGTTGGAACAACGCGCCCAAAATGCCAATGCAGCACAACATGCCCGTGCCGGTGTCGCCGATTGTGGGTCCCGGTTTGATCGGCGCTTCACCTGCCGGTCCGTTGACGCCCATGGTGCCGCCGGTCGCCTGTGCGATCATGTCGAACGCCAGATAATCTTTATGCGGGCTCTTGGGCGAAAATCCTTTGACCTGCGCAAAGATGGCGCGCGGGTTTATTTTACTGATGGTTTCATAATCAAAGCCGAGGCGCGCAAACGTGCCCGGCGCCATGTTTTCAATGACAATGTCAACTTCGCCAATCAGGCGCGTCAGCAACGCTTTGCCTTCATCGGACTTCAGATTGCAGGTGATGCTCTGTTTGTTCAGATTATAGAAGATGAAATAATGCGCGTCGGCGTCGGGCCGGTTTGAAAAACCCCAGCGTCCAGGTTCTCCTTTTTTGGGCTCCTCCACCTTGACGACGGTCGCGCCCAACCAGGCCAGCGCTTCAGTGCAGGACGGTCCCGCTTCGAATTGCGTCAGGTCGAGCACCTTGATTCCGTTTAGCGCCGGTAGCGTTTCAGGCGTTACTGCGTTCATGGTTTTTCCTTCTCCCTAGGTCATCTTGTCAGTACAGATAGTCACCGCCGTTGATGTGAATAACCTGGCCGGTGATGCGGGACGCCGCGCTGGATGCGAGAAATACGGCGGCGTCTGCGATATCGTCAGGCATAGTGAGCCCGGTAAGGGGGATCGTCACGGCTTTTTCTGAAATTTCTGCTTCGCTCATACCGTAACGCGGCTGCGCAGTGTCCGTCAGTCCCGGCGCAATCGCATTGACCCGAATTCCATGGGGCGCCAGTTCGAGCGCGGTTTCGCGGGTCAGGCCAACAATGCCCGCCTTGCTCGACACATAATGCGCGCCGCGCGGCGACCCGCGAAACGCAGCGCCGGAGGTTATGTTGATGATCGCGCCCTTGCGACCCACCCCGCCATTGGCCGCCACCATCCGTTTGGCGGCGGCTTGCGCACACAGAAAGCTCCCCTTCAGATTGACGCCGAGTACGAAATCCCACTCGGATTCCGCCATATCCAGAAAAGGCGCACGGGGAAACACGGCCGCATTGTTCACCAGAATAGAGACCCCGCCCAGATCATCGGCGGCGCGCATCAGCAATGCGACCTCTTCGGGTTTGGAAATATCCGCCTGAACAGCAACCGCGACCACACCTTGAGCCCGCGCGGCGACGACGACGGCGTTCGCGGAATCCCCATCGTCAAGATAGTTAACGACGATATTTGCGCCCTGCTGCGCCATGGCGCGCGCGATCGCCCGCCCTACGCCTTGCTGCGCGCCCGTGATAATGGCGACGTCGCCGGTTAAAGTGCCCATCGCTCGCCTGCCCTATGTGTTGCAAAAATTCGCCAGCTGGAATTGTTCGCCGTCGTCAGGAACCTGTCAACCTGTTGCCGGCCCGTCCCGACCTTCAGGAAACATAATCGAGCGGTAGCGCAGTGGTGAATTTTATCCGCTCCATGGCAAAACTTGAACTTACATCGGATAAATCCGCCGCCTGGATCAGGTGTTTATACACCGCGTCATATCCGGCGATATCCGGCGCAACGATCCGCAGCAGATAGTCCGTGTCGCCGCTCATGCGATAAAATTCCACCACTTCGTCGATGTCCGCGACCGCCTTGGCGAAGCGCGTCAGCCATTTTGTATTATGCTGACTGGTCTTTACGCCCACAAACACCGTCACCCCGAGATTCAATTTCTCCGGGTTCAGCAAGGCGACCCGGCTCTCGATCACCCCGGCATCCTCCAGCATTCGAATGCGCCGCCAGCACGGCGTAGCCGACAGCCCGACGCGCTCGGCGATATCAGCCACAGACAGAGTCGCGTCATTTTGCAGACTATCGAGAATCTTCTTATCAATCTTATCCATTAGTAAATTTTAGTACACAACCTAACTATATTGAAATTAAAAACTAAAATAGGGCAAATTTAGGGAATCTTTAGAAAGTCATACCGGACAACGGCCGCTACACTTTCCAAAGGAATCAGAGCAGAGGAAAACCCCCATGATCAAGCGGCTTTTCACCGAACACCCGGCGAGCGTTGATGAGACTTATATCGAACATTTGTTCACCGCCTCGTCGTTTAGCATCCGCATGTTCGTCGCCAGCCTCGCCTGTCTGGCGCATGCGGTATTCCCGTTCCTGTTCGTAAAAACGGGCAGCGTCGCCATCGAAGAATTGTATGAACGCATGGTCGCCAATCGTCGGCGGTTTTCAGAGGGACGTCTCGACGCGCGGCGAACCGCTCGCTAGTACAGCATACCAGCCGTTTTGGCGCGGGCGTAACCGCACAGCGCCTCGATCAGTTTGGTCATGACCAATTTTTGTTCGTCAAAGCCGTCGGTTTTTTCGCGGTTTTTTCCGTTTAGATACAGGCGCTGATTGATTTCAATTTGCAGGCTATGGCGGTTGGCGTCGGGGTCGCTATAGGCGCGAACCAGCTCCACGCCCTTTTGCCCGTCATTCACCGCGACATTGAACCCGAACCCGGACAGGGTTTCGCGAACGAACTCGGTGAATTCCACACCCGCAGTTGTCCCGTCGCGATTGCCCAGCGTGTAATCATTGGTGTTGGGTTCGCCCGCTTTTTCATAGACCGGCGGCCAGATTCGCGACATCGAGTGACAATTGACGTGCCAGACGGAGCCTGTGGCGCCATGCGCCTCGTCCAGACTGCGCCGCACCGCATTGTGATAAGGCTTCCAATAGTCTTCGATCCGCTTATGGACTTCCGCCACACTCAGTTTACGCCCATAAATCGGCGTCTTGTCCCGCCCGGAGGCGGTGCGGATCAACCCGACGCCGGAGCGCGCGCGATGGCTGACGTCAATTGCAGTCGGCCATTCACCCTCCAGTTGCTCGGGGTCCAGATCGTCCACGGCGCGATTGGCGTCGATATAGGTTCGCGGAAATGTCGCGGCGATCAACGTCGCGCCTGATTCCGGCGCCGCGGCGAACAGTTCGTCGACATGGGGATCTTCCGCCCAACGCAAGCGGCGGCGCGGCACGACATGATCAAAGTCGTCTGGATAATTCACCCCGCTATGAGGCGAATCAAACACGACCGGGGCGGGCGGGCCAATGGGTTTATGGACAATGACAGGCATGTGTCCTCGCGCTCACGCGCCGCCTTACAGGCGTACCCGAAAGTCGTTTTTGCCCGATAAATCGCCACCGCGCATTAGATACACCGTGCGGTCGGAATGATCGCGAATGCCCTTGTCGATGGCCTGCTGCTGGGCGACGTCGCGATCAAAGACCGAGGAGGTCGGCATATAGCGCAGCGTCATGCCCCGGCGTGGATTGACCGACGTATTCGCTTCCGATCCATGCAACAGATAAATATCGTGCAGGGAAATTTGCCCCGCTTCCAGCACCAGATCGACCGCCTGAGATTCGTCATACTCATCCGCGCGCAATTGCTGGTTCAGGGTCACGTCGTCGCCGACATAGGTGTCATGGGGACGCAGGCGGCGGTCCTTGTGGGAGCCCTTGATGACGCGCAAACAACCATTTTCAACAGTCGCCGCATCAATCGCCATCCAGACCGTGCAGGTCGCCAACGGACGCACGGGCCAGTATTCGCCGTCCTGATGCCACGGGGTGCGGCGGCCAGTTTGCGCAGGCTTGGCGAAAAAGCTGGAATTCCAGAGCGCGAAATCCGGACCGATGACCTGCCCCACCATATCCAGAACGTCAGGAATGCGGGCGTAGTTCAGAAACGCTGTGTCATAGGCCAGAACGCTGGGACAGTAATCGATGAATTCAGGACGATTTTCCACCAAACGGGTATGGTGCATGCGAATTTCCGCCAGCATGTCTTCCGGCACTTTAAAATCCGGAATGACATATCCGTCTTCGTGGTATTGCGCGACCTGCGCTTCGTTCAACATGCTCGTATCCTTAATCTGTATTGGCCTGTACTGGCGTTATTCATCGTGCGCGGCGTCAGCTTTGCTGAAGGGTTTTAATCAACCCGGCCAGCCGTTCATATTCGGCGTCAGAGGTTACCGGAATACTGAATTCGGTGCTATCCGCCAATCCGGCGCAGCGTTTGTTCATTCGTTCGATAATTTCGTCAAAGGTCCCGACCACGGCAAACGTGTGCAGCATTTCGTCATCAATCATCGGCGGCATTTCCTCCCAGCGCTGTTCCCGCGCGAGGCCGCTCAAATGTTTCGCCAAATCTCCAAGACCATGATGCTCAAACACCGCGCGATAGCTGGGCGTGCACGCGTAAAAC
Organism: Alphaproteobacteria bacterium; assembly: GCA_047631095.1. Classification (GTDB taxonomy): domain Bacteria; phylum Pseudomonadota; class Alphaproteobacteria; order UBA8366; genus JABJJH01. The sequence continues at coordinate 12,982 of JBLHZD010000034.1, read as the reverse complement.
GCGACGCGTGCGCGCACCGCCTCCGCGCGATCATGCAGGGTTTCTTCATCGGGTCCCGTGGCGATCAGCGAGCGCATCGCGATCTTGATGGCGCCGGGATCGCGACCCGCTTTCTCCGCGCCCTTTTTCACGGCGGGCAGCATCACGTCTTCTATATAAGAGCGGGTGCAAATCGGATGGGGGCCCAAACTGTCGGCGACTTCACCGGCCACCTGGCACATGAAGGGGTTTAGCGCCGCCAGGTGAATGGGGATGTTAGGATGGGCCACCGGACCGGGGTTAAATTGCGGCACGACAAGGTCGAGCTTGTAATGCTCGCCTTCGAAATTGAGCGGCGTCCCATTTTGCCAGCAATCCCATATGGCGCGCACTGCCTGCACGTATTCGCGCATCCAGGTGCCCGCCGGGGACCAATCCGAAACGCCGAACCGTCGCTGGATATGCGCGCGCACCTGCGAGCCAAGCCCCAACGTAAACCGACCTTGCGACAGTTTTTGCATGCTCCACGCAAACATGGCGGTGACGGCGGGACTTCGCGCAAAGGCGATGATGACGGAGTTGCCAAGCTGTATTTGTTGCGTCATTTGCGCGGCGACCGCGATGGTGACGAAGGGGTCTTCCTTGTTTTCCGAGGCGAACAAGCCGTCATAACCGAGCGCTTCGACCCGGCGCGCATCGTCGCCAACCGTGGTCAAATCGAGCGGTTGTTCGGGTTTCCGCAGGCCCGGGTCAACCTTGCCCAGCGGCAGCACTGTTTCAACTTTCATGACTTAAATCTAACCCTGTCGCCGCCACAATCCATCGCCTACATGGAAAGGCCGCCACGGCTTGTTGTCAAGCAAACGCGGCGAACAGGGTTTCGATATCGTCCATGGCGTCGAGATTGGCGACCAGGTCGATCACCTGATCCGCCTGTGCTTCACTCCGGTAGCCGCTAAAAAGGCCTTTGAATTTGCTTTCGATTTCGGCGGCGCTCATCTGCGCCAGATGATGCCCCTTGGGATACAGGGTCTCCCGGCTGGTCTCGGTTCCGTTTTTCAGCCGGACCGTGATGCGGCTGGCGGCGGCTTCCGGATATTGCGCGGTGAGATCATCGGCTTCCTCAACGGTCACCCGGTTCATGAGCGCGATCATTTTTGGGTCGTGCAAACGAGTGTCGCTAAAACTCTCCATATCAATCGCGCCGTCCAGGAACGCGGCGGCGACGACATAGGGCATGCTATGATCGGCGGATTCATGGGTGTTCGGGGCCCAGCGGCTGGGCGCATTGGCCATCATACGCTTCGCGACGCCATAGGTGTCGACGCCGACGGACTCGATGTCGTCGACATTGAAGTCGTCGCGCATGTCGATAGCCGCCCACACGGCGGATTGTCCGTGATAACAGACCGGGAAGCATTTCAAATCCGTGTTCGCGATGCGATAGGGCGGCTTTCCAACCTCCAGCGGCCAATCGAATTTTACGGATTGATCCCAAAGGCCATATTTCCCCTCGATCACGGCGGGAGGGCCGGTCAGGCCGGATTGGGCGAGGATGGCGGCGAAAACCCCGTTGCGCGAGGCGTTGCCGCCCGCGGCGCCTTTCCAGTTCGACAACTCACCCTGGCGGGTCTGAAACATCGCCATATTGGGCACCAATGCAAAGGCGACCGCATGGCCCATTTGTTCGCGATCCAACCCCATAAGCTGACCGGCTGCCAGCGCGGACGCGACCACGCCGTAAACCGGCTGGTCCCAGCCCAGTATGTTAAGGTCGGCGCCGTCGCAACAACTACAATATATTTCATATCCGGTGGCGACGGCGGCGATGAGTGACTTACCATCGCGCACGCCAATCTCCGCCGCCGCCAGGACAGCAGCGATGATATCGCTGGGATGGCCACCGCTTTGCACGCGGTACGTATCGCTTAAATCCATCAGACGCAGCATAACGCCGTTGGCGAACGCCGCCATTTCAGGCGCCGCTTTAGCGCCCTTCGCACCCAGAACCGTCGCGGGCGTGTCCATCGTGTAGCGGTTCGCCAGGGTCCTGGCGGTGACCGCCATGGGATGGTCATATCCGCCCGCCACACAGCCCAACGTATCGAGGATGCGATGTTTCGTGGCGGCGACGGTTTCAGCGGATATGTCCTCAAACCGGACGCCCATGGCGTAATCGACAAGCTTTTCGGTTGTGGCGTCCATTGTACAAATTCCCTTTGTGCCGTGTGACCGGTATGATCAGCGCGATAGGTTCAGCGCCCTGTGAAAAAAATGTGAACAAAATTTGATCAATTATTTTGGTCCTGCTGCGCAGCCTATACAACGGACAAATTTCACAAATGTGAAATGCGGCGCCGTATACGCCGTATTCATAGACTTCGCTTTACTTTAGAAAGGCCAAAAAATTACCTTGGCGCTGCGATAAAGTGGCGGCCCGCCAGTCGCGAAACCGAACGGTAGAATTAAGGATCTCAAGCAATGCGCGTAATCTATCAAATTCCCAACGACGACCTTGTCGAATCCCAAAAGGCTTCGGTAGAAGCGGAGGAAGCGGGGTTTGACGGTATTGTCGCGTTGGAGAATGCGCATGGTCCTTTCCCACCGCTGACAGTCGCCGCCATGGCGACCAAACGTATTCAGGTCGGCACCGGCGTCGCTATCGCTTTTCCCCGCAGTCCCACCATCATGGCGCATGCGGCGTGGGATTTGAACAAAGCGTCGAACGGGCGTTTTTATCTGGGGCTGGGATCACAGGTCAAAGGCCACAACGAGCGGCGCTATGGCATCGAGTGGGTGCCGCCGGCCCCGCGCATGCGCGATTATATCGGTGCAGTGCGGGCGGTTTGGCGCGCCTGGGAGACGGAAGAGCCAATTGATTACCACAGCGACCATTACACCCTGACCCTGACGACGCCGAATTTCGCGCCGCGGCCGATGGGATTACCGCCCATTCCAATCGCCATGTCCGCAGTTGGCCCCGCGATGCTGGGCGTTGCGGGCGAAGTCGCCGATGGCGTTCGACTGCATCCTTTCAGCACGCGGCGTTATCTGGAAGAACGCACGTTAACGCAAATTGGCAAGGGCCTGGACCGCGGTGATCGGGACCGCAGTAATATCGAAGTCATCTCCGGCGCCTTCATCGCGACGGGGGCCGATGAAGAAGCCGTCATGAAAATGAAGGAATATGTTCGGTTCCGCATCTCGTTTTACTGCTCAACGCGCTCCTATTGGCGCGTTCTGGAGCTCCATGATCTGGTGGACCTTGGGGAAAAATTGCGCCCCCTTCCCGCCGAAGGCCGTTGGGACGAAATGGCGGCGATGATCCCCGACGACGTTGTGGATTTATTCGCCACCGTCGGGACCCATGAGACCATCGGCAAACAGATTGAAGAACGCTATGCGGGACTGGCCGATTCGCTGTCCTTGTTCATCCCGACCGACACTGCGCCGGGACCGGTTGGGGAAATCCTGCAGGACATTCAACGCATCCCGACCAAGTTCACCGGGTACAAACAGGAATGGTAGGGCGCATTAGGCGCTAAACAAGGCCGGTCGGGCGCCCGTTGGGTCAAAGAAACTCAACTCGCCCGACAGCACATTGAAGAGTTCCGGCAGGGCGACCAGGCGGCTTCGCGCGAGGAATCGGGAATGCCCGTTCGCACAGTGTCCAGCATTGCTCGCGGATTGCTTAAGGCGAAAATTCAGGACGGCGACGGCGCGACCGGCGCCCGTGACGCGGGATACTTTTTTGAAAACCATCACGCCATTGCAAAATAGCGTAAAACCCGCGACGACAATCAGGAGGGGCAGAAGCAGGACGAAAATTATAAGGACGGCGGCAATGTCCAGCGCGCGATGGCGCAAGTGACGCTCCTGCTGCAGAAGTCGGCTATTCTCAACATTCGTTGTCACACCCACAATACCTCTCCCTATCGTTCTGATCACCGGAAAAGCTTTAGACGATTGTTTTTAGCCAATCAGGGGTGAAGTTGTCTTTGACCTGAATCAAGGACAGCGGGAAACCAGTCACATTCCGACGCTGGCGTCGCGCCCAAGTTTTCCCCTATCATCTCGCCTTCACCGTCAAATTTTCAATTTCATCAGGAGTATGTGTCGCCATGTTGTATGAACTGCGCGTCTATAATTGTATTTCGGGTCGCTTGCCGGCGCTCCTCAAACGTTTTGACACCATCACGCTTAAAATCTGGGAACGACATGGCATTCGCCAGGCCGGGTTCTGGACCACCGCCATCGGCGAAAACAATCAAGCGCTGTATTACATGCTCGCCTGGGAATCGCTGGCGGAACGGGAAGAAAAATGGACCGCCTTCCAGAACGATCCGGAATGGCACACCAAGCGGGCGGAAACCGAAAAAGACGGCGCCATCGTCGCATCGGTCAGCAACAGTATCTTGCAGCCGACGGCTTTTTCCGCCGTCAAATAGGGCTCCAAAAGGCGAGGCGCCGGGTGGGATAAGATGTCCGGACCTGGGGTCTCGTGTTTCCTATAAGTCCTCTATATGCTGCGGCGCATGAATTTTAGCGCTGCCCCTACAATCGACTCCGAGCACGACTTTCGACGCACGCTGACGGCGCGGATGGCGACATTTGCACACGACCATATCGCGTCGCGCGCTGATCTGCGCGATCATGACGTCATTCCCGCTGATTTGTGGCGCGCCTTTGGCGATTCCGGGTTGGCGGGCTTTGGCGTTCCCGAAGTCGATGGCGGATGCGGCGGCGATTATCGCTTGCTCGCCATGGCGGCGGAAACACTGGCTTCGGTTGGTGGGGTCAAAGGCGTCGTAACTTGTTGGCTGAGCCGACAAATCATCACGCGCCTACAGCTGATCCGGCTGGGAACGGACCAGCAGCGCGCGGCCTATGCGCCAAAACTGGCGGCGGGCGACCTGACGCCCTGCATGGCGATCTCGGAACCCGGCGCGGGCGCGCATCCCAAACACCTCAAGACCAGCGCGGTTCGCGATGGCGATGACTTTATTTTAAACGGCGAAAAGACCTATCTGACCAACGGCCCCATTGCGGACATCTTTTTTGTCCTCGCGATTACCGGAATCGAGGATGGCCGCAAACAGTTTTCAGTATTAATCGTTCCGCGCGATGCGCCGGGCATGACATTGACCGAAGGCGTCGTTGTGGATTTTCTACGGCCCGCGCCGCATTGCGGGTTGCGCATGGAGAATGTGCGGGTGCCCGCGCGGAATTTACTGGGCCCGGAAGGCGAGGCCTTCCCCGTAATTTCACTACCCATGCGCCGCGTGGAAGACGCGCTCGCCGCCGCGTCCATGGCCGGCGCCCTGCGCCACCAACTGGCCCAATTCGCGCGCGAAGTTGGCGCTGATAAACCGTCCGGGCTGGACGACGACGCCATGACCGAACTCGGCTGGCTGGCCGCCGGACCTGACGGATTGTCGGCGCTGGCCTATCGCACGGCGGAGCGTCTCGACCTTGACGCTGAAGATGCGGATATATCCAATCTGGCCGCCGCCGCACGCGACTGGGCGCGCGTTTTACAGGCGCGCATCAGCGCCCTGATGGATAATTCCGGCCTGTCGATCTCACCGGGATTGGCGGCGGAACGTCGCGATCTTGAAAAGACCCTTGGAATCGCCCGAACGGCGCATATTATTCAGGCGCAGCGACGGGCGGCGGCGTTATTTCCGGATAACGCAATTCCGGATAACGCCAATGATATTGCCTCAATTTAAGTGAATCAGAGAAAGCAGAGTCCCTATGAACAGCATAGTCCCGTCACACGGCGTTGATGAAAAACTGAGTTCCGTCGATGGCATCATCGAAGGATTGGGCGGCGTTGGCTACATCGCGTCCCGGCGCATCGCCACCTCGCTCTTTATCGCGCATAATTTGACCAAACCCGTGCTTGTCGAAGGCTCCGCCGGCGTCGGTAAAACCGAACTGGCGCTCTCCGCCGCCAACTGGCTCAACCTGCCGCTGATCCGGATGCAATGCTATGAAGGGCTGGACGAATCCAAGGCCTTATACGAGTGGAAATACGGCAAACAGCTTCTGTATACCCAAATCCTGAAGGACAAGATGGGGGACACCCTGTCGGACACCAAGGATCTGGACGAAGCCATGCAGCGCCTCGAAGGGTTTGGCGACATGTTCTTCTCGGAACAGTTTCTGGAGCCCCGTCCTTTGTTGAAGGCCCTGCGTCAAGAATTCGGCGCCGTGCTGTTGATCGACGAAGTTGATAAATCCGACGAGGAATTCGAAGCCTTCCTGCTGGAAATACTCTCCGAGTTTCAGGTGACGATTCCCGAGATTGGCACGATCAAGGCGACCAAGCCGCCTTTGGTGTTTTTGACATCAAACAATATGCGCGAAATGGGCGACGCGCTAAAACGTCGATGTCTCCATTTGTTCATTCCCCTGCCCGAACCGAAGCTGGAGCAGCAGATTGTCGCGGCGCGCGTGCCCAACATCGAAGAGCGTCTAAAACGCCAGTTGGTCACGTTTGTGCAGTCCTTGCGGCAAACCGATCTCAAGAAGCTGCCCTCGATTTCAGAAACGATCGATTGGGCGCGGGTGTTGATGTTGCTGAACGCCGATACGCTGGAAATTGATATGGTGCGCGACACGCTGAACGTCCTGCTGAAACACGAGCAGGATATCGAGACGACGGAACGCAATGTCGCGGAATTGACCCGCAAGGCGAAACAGGCCTGACCTTAGACAGAAAACGAGGCGAAAACGAGGCCAGACCATCATGCAGCAAACTGTTGAAAATTTTCTTCGCGCCCTGAGAGCGATGAATGTGCGCGTCTCTCCCGCCGAAGCTATTGACGCGCATATCGCCATAGACCTGGTGGGGTTCAGCGACCGGACCTTTCTGAAGGATACCCTGTGCGTCGCCTTGGCGAAGTCGGAAGAGGAGGTCCACGCCTTCGATGAATGTTTCGACATGTTCTTCACGCGCGAAGAGTTTCAGGACCGACGCGAGGGTGAGGATTCCGAAGAGGATGACGAGGCGGCCGGATTTGATCCCGAGCTGATCGGCGAACAGGCGCTGGCGCAATTGCTTCTGGACGGCTCGGCGTCGGAAATGGCGCAGGCGATGGAGCGCGCGGCGAACGAAGCCAATGTCGCTAATATCCGGTTCGGCACGCAGCGCGGCCTGTTCACCCGTCGGGTGCTGGACAAGATGGGCCTGCGGGACCTGGAAAAATTAATTCTCAGCCTGAAACGCTCTGAAGACGACGGCGCCGCCGATATGGCCGCCGAACTGGAGCAGGGGCGCCAATATCTGTTTGAACAGGCGCGCCAGTATATCAACCGGCAGTTCGAACTCTATGCGCGCAACGCCGGAGAGGAATTGCGCGAAGAGTTTTTGATGGAAACCCGTCTGGGCGCCGTCGATCATCGCGATATCCAACGGATGCACCGTATTGTACGGCGCATGGCCAAGCAGCTCGCCACCAAATACAACAAGCGACGCAAGCACACGCGGCGCGGCGTCCTGGATGTGCGACGCACCTTGCGGCGAAACATGGCGCATGGCGGGATTCCGTTCGAGACGATCTGGAAGCAGACCAAGATCGAAAAACCGAAAATCGTCGCCATGTGCGATGTCTCTGGCTCGGTTGCGGCGTCGGCGCGGTTTTTATTGTTGTTCCTCTATTCGCTCAACGAAGTGATCTCATCGCTGCGGTCTTACGCCTTTTCCGCAAACCTTATCGAAGTCAGCGATATCCTTGAAGCCAAAACGGCGGAACTTGCGGTGCCGGAGATTGTCGAAAAGGTCGGTTTCAGGCCAACGGATTACGGCCGCTCGTTTCAGGATTTCGACGAAAACTTTCTGGATACCGTGGACCGGCGCACCACCGTGATCATTCTGGGCGATGGTCGCTCAAACAACACCGACCCGCGCGTTGATCTGATGCGCCGCATTCACGATCACGCCAAATCGGTCATCTGGCTGAACCCGGAACCGGAAACATTCTGGGGTACGGGCGATTCCGAAATGCCCCGCTACAAGGCGTTTTGCCATGTGGCGCAGCATTGCAGCACGGTCAAGGACCTGGACCGCATCATCAACGATGTCCTCAAGACATATTTCCGCGCCTGAATTTTCGCCGCTGATTTGCACGAGTGCGTACCGAGGACGGCGCCAAACGCGTTATATCAGTGCGCGCCGAGAACGGCGCCAAACGCTTTATATTAGTGCGCGCCGAGGACGGCGCCAAACACTGTGACAAGACTGGCGGCCAGCAAAATCCAGTGCATACGTAAAATTTACGCCAGGGTTCCAACCTGGTCCTTCGCCATGCGTCGCTCGAACCATTCGTGCAGAAACCACGGCTCCAGCACGAACAGCACCAGCGAGAAGATCGCCCAGATCGCGGTCATGGCGTGCATCCACCAATACTCGATCTGTGCGAAACGATCCCACAGATCGAGCGCATAGATCATGTAAAACCCGCTGCCCCCCGCAAGCAGCGTCGCAATGCGGGCGATGGGCGCAAAGAGCTGCTCCGTGCGCTCGAATATTCCTTTATCCGTCGCTTTGGCGATGGGCAGCAGGACCATGGTTTCCATCGCCAGCCCGCCAATCCACACGACAATCACCACAACGTGAATCGCGCGCGCAACGGCTAATTCATCCACGGCGACTGTATCCGTGGCTTATGCGTCCAGGGCTCATCTCTTCATAGGCAGTCATTCGATATATGTTTCCTCGACCCTGAAAATTGCGCTAGCTCAAGGCCATTCTATCAAACGATGATAATGTTGCCCGAGAAAACGAACATGGTTACCGTGACGAGATATGAACCCAGTACAGTCAAATCCTGAGACCCTGAGCGATTGTGGCGAAGACAGCCGCAAGCGCACGCTACGCATTACCGGCGTATCGAAGACCTATCAAATGGGCGATTCGACCGTACACGCCTAGCGGGACGTCGATTTCGATCTATTCACCGGCGAATTGGTGGTGCTGCTGGGCCCGTCGGGCAGCGGTAAATCCACGCTATTGAATATTCTGGGCGGGCTCGATTCCCCCAGCAGCGGCAAGGTTTTGTACAATGGCGACGAATTGACCGCCTTCGACGACCGGGGGCTGACTCAATTTCGCCGCGACCATGTCAGGTTCGTGTTTCAATTCTATAACCTTATTCCCAGTCTGACGGCGCGCGAAAACGTGTCCTTGGTGACAGAGATCGCGGACAACCCCATGCCGGTGGACGAGGCGCTGGATCTGGTCAATCTGGGCGACAGGCGCGATCACTTTCCCGCTCAGTTGTCCGGGGGCGAGCAACAGCGTGTGGCGATTGCGCGCGCGATCGCAAAGCGGCCCGGCATCCTGCTGTGCGACGAGCCGACCGGCGCCCTGGATAGCGAGACGGGCATCGTGGTGCTAGAGGCGATTGAGCGCGTAAACCGGGAAATGGGCGCGGCGACGGCGCTGATCACGCACAACGCCGCGATTGCCGCCATTGCGGATCGCGTCGTCTCGCTGGCGGACGGGAAAATAGCCTCGGTGGTCGAAAACGCGACACGCGCCGCAGCGCGCGATATGCGCTGGTAAGACGCCATGGCGGTTCTCGACCGAAAGCTCGTACGCGATTTACGTCGGATGAAGGTTATGGCGGCGGCGATCGCCTTTGTTATCGCGGCGGGGATCGCGACGTTCGTCATGTCGTTTGGAACCGTACATGCTCTGGATGAAACCAAGCGGGCGTTTTATGAACGCCACCGGTTCGCCGATGTGTTTGCGGGCATCACTCGCGCGCCGGAGCGGATTCTGGCGCGGATACAGGCCATCCTCGGCATGCAATGGGCGGAATCACGGATCGTTAAGGATATCTTTCTGGACATTGAAGGATTAAGCGAACCCGCGTCCGGACGCCTGATTTCCGCACCGTCGCCCAATGGGTTAAATGGCGTGATCATTCGTCGAGGCCGCCTTCCAGAGCCCGACCAGGTTGGCGAAGTCGCCATCAGCGAAGCCTTCGCCGACGCCAACAGTTTTGGCCCGGGCGATGGATTCCAGGCGACGATGAACGGAAGAAAACGCCGACTTACGATAGTTGGCGTCGTGCTATCGCCGGAATACGTATATTCCATCGCGCCCGGCGCGCTTATGCCAGACGACCGGCGGTTCGGCGTTATCTGGATGAACCGGGCCAGTCTGGCGGCGGCGTTTGATCTGGACGGCGCGTTCAACGATGTCTCCCTGGCGTTGTCCCGCGATGGCCGTGTGAAAGCCGTGCTCAAACGCCTGGACGACATCCTGAAACCCTATGGCGGCGTTGGCGCCATTGCGCGCAAGGATCAATCCTCCCACTGGTTTTTATCCAGCGAGATCGACCAATTACGAACCATGGCGACCGTCCTGCCAACGATCTTTCTCGCCGTGTCGGCGTTTTTGTTAAATATGGTGGTATCGCGGCTGGTTGCGACGGAACGCGAACAGATCGGCCTGTTAAAGGCCTTTGGATACGCCAATGGCGCCATCGCCGCCCATTACCTTAAATTTGTATTGTCTATCGTCCTGATTGGCGTCGTTCTCGGGGCCGCGATGGGCGTCTGGCTCGGCAGAAGCGTAACGGAGGTATACACACAGTTTTATCGGTTCCCGGCGCTGGATTATCACCTGAATTTGGTCGATATCGGCATCGCCGCGCTGGTGAGCGGCGCGGCGGGCGTTCTGGGCGTGTGGAATGCGATCCATCGCGCGGTGGCGATCTCGCCCGCCACCGCAATGATTCCCGCGGCGCCGCTTATGTATCGCCAAGGCTTCCTGCAACGGCTAGGCGCATCACGAATTTTCGATACCCTGACCGCCATGATCGTGCGCCAGATGCTGCGCCGACCGGTTCGCGCCGGGTTGACCGTGACAGGCGTGACGCTCGCGTTCGCCGTCCTGATGATGACAATGCATTGGCTGGATGCGATAGAGCACATCATTCAAACGACGTTTGAGCACGCCAAACGATATGATGTTCAGGTCACGTTCGTTGAACCGCAATCCAGCCGCGCCGCCCATCAACTGGCGCGTCTGCCCGGCGTACAGGCGGTGGAGCCTTTCCGCGCCACGCCGGTCCGCTACCGCTTCGGTCGCGCGGAACGCCGCGACGCCCTGATGGGGGTCGTCGATGCGCCGCGACTGGATTTGGCGCTCGATTCAAACGGCGACCCGGTAGGCATTTCCGAAACCGGCCTGACCGTATCGTCCAAACTGGCGTCCCTTCTGGGCGCAAAACTCGGCGATGTACTAACCGTGGAAGTTCTGGAAGGGCGCCGCCCCGTGCTGCGGCAACCCATCGCCAAAATTTTCGAAAGTTATCTGGGCACGCCTTCCTTCATGCGCCTACCGGCGCTGAACAAGGCGTTACGGGAAGGATCGCGAATCTCCGGCGCCTATGTGCTGGCGGATTCCCACTATGAAGATGCGCTCAACGTCGCCTTAAAAAACACGCCAATGGTCGCAGGCGTTTCATTCCGCGCCGCAATCATCAGATCCTTTCGCGACACCTTGGCGGAGACGATCAATTTCATGGTCGGATTTTATATTGTATTCGCCGGGACCCTGGCCTTCGGCGTCACCTATAACAGCGCGCGCATTTCCCTGTCCGAACGCGGGCGGGAACTGGCGAGCTTGCGCGTTCTCGGCTTCTCCAAGCTCGAAATTTCGTATGTTCTGCTGGGTGAGTTGACGTTGTTGACACTCGCGGCCCTGCCGCTTGGCGCGGTTCTCGGGCTCGGACTATCGTCAATGATGACGCACTTATTTGAAACCGACCTTTATCGAATTCCATTGTACTTTGAGCGTTCAACGATTGGCGTCACCGCCATTGTCATTTTGGCGGCGCTTGGCCTTTCCGCCGCCTCTGTTTGGCGGCGCACCGAAGCGCTGGATTTGATCGCCGTCCTGAAAACAAGAGAGTGAACCGGATGAATTCGCGCAGACTACTATTCTGGACAATACTCGCCGCCATGCTCGTCGGTGTTTTGGCAGTCCTGTTTTGGCCACAGCCCGTGGCGGTGGATTTTGCGAAAATCTCTCGCGGCGCCCTGTCGGTTTCGGTCGATGACGAAGGAAAAACCCGCGTGCGGAACGTCTATGTCGTGTCCGCCCCCGTGACGGGCCACGCCCGGCGGGTTGAGGCCGAGGTCGGCGATAATGTCACCGCGAACGCTACCATCGTGGCGACGATTGAACCCACCAACCCGGCGTTTCTGGATCGTCGCACGCGCACCCAGGCCGAAGCGCAGGTCAAAGCGGCGGTCGCGGCGCTGGCGTTGGCGAAGGCGGAACGGGACCGCACGAAAGCGGCGCTCGATTTCGCCCAGGCGGAGTTAAAACGCGCCCGCGAACTCGTCGCGCGACATACAATTTCACAAAGCGCGCTGGACCGGGCAGTGCTGGAAACCCGGACACACCGGGCCGCTGTGGCGACCGCAACCGCCGCCGTTCAGGTGCGGGCCTATGAACTGGAAACCGCCCGCGCCTCCCTGATCGAAGGGGGAATCGACACAAGCGACGGCGCCCCGAGCGCCTTAGTAAGCCCGTCGTGTTGTGTGCCGGTGAAAGCGCCGATTGACGGCCTTGTCCTGCGCATCCTGCACAAAAGCGCCGGCGTCGTTCGAGCCGGCGAACCGTTGCTCGAAGTCGGTGACCCTCGAAATATCGAAGTCGTCGTCGATTTGCTTTCCAGCGACGCCGTTAACGTTAAAAGCGGCGACATAGTTTTTGTCAAACAATGGGGCGGCGGTCAGGTCTTGGAAGGAATCGTGCGCCGCGTGGAGCCATTCGGCTTCACAAAAATTTCAGCGCTGGGCTTAGAGGAGCAACGGGTCAATGTGGTCATCGACCCGACCCGACCCTGGGCGTCTGGTCTCGGCTTGGTCATGGGTTTCGGGTAGAGGTTCGCATTATCGTCTGGCGCGCCGATGATGTATTGAAAGCGCCCCTAGGCGCCCTGTTCCGCGAAGGCGAAGATTGGGCGGTGTTTGT
>JBLHZD010000033.1:0-19490 GCA_047631095.1 Alphaproteobacteria bacterium | reverse complement strand
CAGTATCAGTCCTTATGATTTCATTGTTTTTGCAGAAGAAATTGACCTTATCACCGAATTTGACCTTGCGATGTGTCGCAAGTTGATCGCCAAGCTGGCGTCGCAAAAAGGCGATGAGACCGACCTTCCCGTCGCTGTTAATATCTCTGGTCGCTCTATCAATTCACCGGTGTTTTTGGAAGCGCTATACGCCCTGATCGCGCGCCATTCCCGCGTTAAAGGCCGATTGATGTTCGAAATCACGGAATCAGCGCGCATTCTGGATCTGGAACACGCCAATGAGGTTATTCAGGACCTTCGGAAGCGTGGATTTCATGTTTGTCTGGATGATTTCGGCGCGGGCGAAGCCGCGTTTGATTACCTGCGCGAACTTGATGTTGATTTCGTAAAAATCGATGGGAAGTATGTAAAAGACGCCACATCCAATTCGCGGGATAAGGCCTTTTTAATCGCGATGTCCGGATTATGTCATGATCTCGGGATCACGACAATTGCGGAAGGTATTGAAAACGAAGAAATTCTGGATTTCCTTCGGGGCTGCGGCATCACGTACGGACAGGGGTATGTGTTCGCGGGAGTGTCCGAATTGGTCACTCCGCATGCGGTGATTTAGCACGGCCGAAATCCCGACAGGGGCGTGGTGGAGTCATGAATTTCTAGGCTATGGGGCCGCGCCCTCGCGCCGTGACTCATTGAGAATTATCGCTATTCTAAATTTTGAATATGAGACTGGCGGCGCGCGTTCACGCGGCGCATTTATGAACAATTGCGCGTCTGCGCGGGGTAAGGAGAAAGAACGATGTCCGATCTAGTGGTGTATGAAAAAATTGGCGGGATCGGGGTTATTACCGTGAATAATCCGCCCGTGAACGCGCTCAGCCCTGGCGTGCCGGAAGGTATGGTCGAGGGCGTGGAAAAGGGCGTCGCCGATCCTGACGTGAAAGCGATGGTGCTTATCGGCGCCGGACGCAGTTTCATCGCTGGGGCGGACATTAAATTCCTCGGCAAGCCGCGCAGCAAAATTGCGTCGAATTATCGGGAAATCTTTGAAAACTCTGAAAAACCGATTGTCGCGGCGATTCATGGATACGCGCTGGGCGGTGGTCTGGAAACCGCGCTGGGGTGTCATTACCGGGTTGCGGTGGAAAGCGCGAAGGTGGGGTTGCCAGAGGTCCTGATCGGAATCCTGCCCGGCGGCGCCGGGACGCAGCGTCTGCCCCGTTTGATTGGGCCAGACGCGGCGCTGGAAATGATTGTGACCGGACGTCATGTGCCCGCAAAAGAAGCGGCGGAACTGGGCATTGTGGATGAGGTCGTCGCAGAGGGCGAATTGAAAACGGCGGCCATCGCGTTTGCAGAAAAAATTGCAGCCCAACGGCCCATTCCCCGCATTTCGCAGATGAACGAAAAAGTTGAAAATGTTGATCCCGGCATTTTCGATGCGATGCGTAAGAAGATTGAGCGCCGCGCCCGCAATCAGATCGCGCCTTACCATTGTATTAAATGTGTTGAGGCTGCGGTTTCCTTACCGTTCGATGAAGGCGTCGCACGGGAGCGCGAGCTGTTTCAGGAACTTGTGAATGGCGAGGAAGCGAAATCACTGCGCTACGCATTTTTCTCCGAACGCGAGGCCGCAAAAATTCCGGATATCGACAAATCAATCGCGCCGGTGGATGTGAAGCAGGCGGCTGTTGTTGGCGCCGGCACCATGGGCGGCGGCATCGCGATGTGCTTCGCGGATTCCGGAGTTCCCGTGAAGTTGCTGGAAGTCAGCAAGAAATTTCTTGAAACCGGAATGGCGAAGATCAAGGCGAATTACGAAACCAGCATTAAACGCGGCAGCCTGACCGCTGCGGAGATGGAAACGCGCCTGGGGTTAATCGACCCTGTTCTCGACTATAAGGCTATCGCCGACGCGGATTTGGTGATCGAGGCCGTGTTTGAAGAAATGGCGGTTAAAGAGGAAGTCTTCGCCAAGCTTGACGCCGTGATGAAGCCTGGCGCGATTATGGCGAGTAATACGTCTACGCTGGATATCGATCAGATCGCGCGCGCGACGAAACGTCCGGAGGCGGTTCTGGGGATGCACTTCTTCAGCCCGGCCAATGTCATGAAACTGCTGGAGATCGTCCGGGGCGAAAAAACCTCCAAGGAGGCGGTCGTGACGGCGTTGAAGATTGGACGGCATATCAGCAAGGTTGGCGCGGTTTGCGGCAATTGCGATGGGTTTTTGGCGAACCGAAGCCGGATGCCCTTCCAGACGGAAATGAATATCCTGATCGAAGACGGCGCCATGCCCGAACAGGTTGATAAGGTCATGGTGGAGTTTGGATATCCCATGGGTCCCTTCGCTGTAGGCGATCTTGCGGGACTGGATATCGGCTATGCGGTGCGAAAACGCCGCGCCGTTGAAAGCCCCAATGAGTTTCGGAAATTGCCGATTCCTGACCGCTTGTTTGAGATGGGCCGCTATGGACAGAAGACCAGCGGTGGTTGGTTTAATTACAAACCCGGTGACCGGACGCCCTATCCCGATCCGGCCGTCATCAAGGTAATCGAGGATACGCGGCGGGAATTAGGCGTTGAACCGCATGATTTTACGGATGAAGAAATTTTGCAGCGATTGCTGTTTTCGTCGGTGAATGAAGCGGCGAAAATTCTGGAAGAAGGCATCGCCTATCGCGCCAGTGACGTGGACATCATGTGGTTATACGGGTTTGGGTTCCCACGCTATCGCGGCGGCCTCATGTATTGGGCGGATCAGATCGGCGTGAAAAAGATCTATGATACGATGTGCGAATGGGAAGCGGCGTATGGCGAGCGCTGGAAACCGGCCGCGCTGATCAAAGAGCTGGCCGAATCTGGTAAATCTTTCGCCGACGCTTAATGCAAATCCCGAGCAGACTGAAACGTCTGCGACGACGATTTGCTCTAAATTTTGTGACATAGAGCGGGTTCACATCCTTATTTTGAAGCGCACAGCGCTTCCCTTTAAGATGATCCGCTCTCAAGCGTCGCACCGGCGGCGGAATGGGTTATTCCGCCGCCGTTTTTTGTTGCATAGTGAGCACGGCGCCAGCATCGTTCAGTGCCGTAATTTTGTCGTCTGAAAAGCCCATGTCTCGCAGAATTTTGGCGCTATGTTCGCCCAAATGCGGAGAGTGAGATAAGGGGTCGCCGGTTTTTGCGGGCGGTAGGCCGGGCGTGTTGGGCATCGGAATTTCGCCGATGCCGCTGTGATCCACCCAGGCGACCGCGTCTATCGCCTTCACATGAGGGTCATTCAAGTAATCGCCGTAATCGTGGACGGGGGCGTTTAAAACGCCAACGTCGTTCAGGGCTTTGTTCCATTCAGCGACCGTGCGGCCAGTCATCGTTTCACGCATAAGGTCCATAAGCTCGGCTTCGTGTTCGCCGCGCGCTGGCACCGTTGCGTAGCGCGGGTCCGTCGCCATTTCTTCTCGACCGATAAGACCGCACAAGGCTGCGAAGTGCGGGTCCCGTCGCGCGTTGACATTGATGAAGCCGTCTTTCGCCTTGAAGGTGCCAACGGGCACGCCGGGCGACGTAATTTCGTCCCCCTCTTTCACGTACTCAACCATTTTGGCGGACTGGAACGCGCCAACCGCTTCCATAAGGCTGGATTCAATATGCGCGCCGACGCCTTTCATCGCACGTCGGTACAGCGCCGCGCTGACAGCCTGAAAACCGTATAAGCCGGTCGAGATATCAATCGCCAATATCCCGATGCGTTGCGGCACGCCGCGATGATCGAGGTTCACCGACATTAATCCTGAATACGCCTGGACCACAGAATCGGTCGCGGGCAATTTGGCGTTTGGTCCTTCCTGGCCGAACCCCGTGACGGAGTAATAAATGACGGTTGGATTGCCTGGCCGGATACTTTTTTCATCCAGACCAAACCGGGCCATGACGCCGGGTCGGTAATTTTCCACAATGACGTCCGCAGACGCGCAGAGTGATTTGGCGATCTCAAGCCCCTCGGGATTTTTTAAATCCAGCGCGATGCTGTGTTTGCCCCGGTTGTAAATGACGCTATTCGCCGATTGGTCACCGTATCGCTTGCCCAATTCACGGCACCAATCGCCGCCGAGAGGCTCAACTTTTATGACCTCCGCGCCATGCTGGGCCAGTAACATGCCACAATGGGGACCTGCGATTCCCTGTGAAAAATCAACAACGCGCAGGCCAGAAAAGGCCGGATCATCGGTCATGTTGTACTCCGAAATATGTGTCTGTTTGCAAGTTTTTTGCCGGGCATAAAAATTAGCTGTTGATGGAATTATAAAGGGTCGCACGAAAAGGCCAATGGGCGCGTCGTGTTGCGGGCGGATGGTGCTGGCGTTTCCGGGCCGCTTTATGGCAAAACTAGGGCCGAATTTGAAATCGAGGGATGTTGAGAAAAATGAATCAATACAAAGTCTTGATGGCGGGCCCAATGCCCAAAGCCGCGACAGATTTATTCGATGCGCGCGACGATGTCGTTTATGAAGCGGTCACCGATGTCTCCGAGGCGAATCTCCTGGAAAAAATGCGCGATGTTGACGGGATTACGGTCCGTACGGCCGACATTACGGCGAAAATCATTCAAAATTCGCCCAAGCTGAAAGTCGTTTCCCGATTTGGCGTTGGGTATGACAGCATCGACGTACCCGCGCTGGATGCGCATGGCGGGGCCCTCACGATTGTGGGGACGGCGAATTCCGTCGCCGTGGCGGAAGCCGCGTTATACATGATGCTGGAGCTCGCCAAGGAAGGCTTCAAGCACGATCAGGAAGTCCGGAAGGGTAATTGGGATTACCGGCTTGGCATGCATGCGATTGAGTTATGGCGCAAGAATGTGCTGATTGTCGGTTTCGGCAGGATTGGAACGCGCGTTGCGCCACGCTGTCAGGCCTTTGATATGAATGTGTTTGTCCATGATCCGTTTGTCGATGATGCGGTGATCAGCGCGGCGGGCTACACCCCGGTCGCCAATCTCCATGATTCGCTGCCGGACATGGATTACGTCACGCTCCATTTACCGTTAAGCCCGGAAACCCGCGATACGATTGGCGCGGCGGAGATGGCGCTTATGAAGCCGAGCGCCATTCTAATCAATGCGGCGCGTGGACATATCGTCAATGAAGACGCGTTGTACGACGCGCTGTCTACGGGCGTTATTCGGGGCGCCGGGTTGGATGTTCTGGCGGTGGAGCCGGCGGATAAAGAGCATCCTTTGTTCACGCTGGAGAATATCGTCATCAGTCCTCATATCGCGGGCGTGACCAGCGAATCCGCCAACCGGATGGCCGTCGCATGCGTGCAAAATGTGCTGGACGTTTTCGATGGTAAGGTTGACCCGGAAAATGTGGTCAATAAATCCTACCTCGAATCAGATTGATTGATCGGTACAAGAGCGTGACGATGCCTGTGCGGGTAATCCTGGCGGTGGCGTTTTTTAATGTGCTGCTTTCACTGCACAATATCTGGCCAACGCCGTGGATCCGGTTGGCGCCGGAATTGTCGGTGGAGTTGTTCGCAATACTTCTGGCCGCCGCCATTACGCTGGAAATCGATCAGAAATTCGCTCGAGCGCTCGTGGTTTGTTTGACGATTATTTTTGTCGTGCTGGCGATTGGCCGTTATGCGGACGTCACTGCGCCGGCCCTGTTCGGCCGTCCGATTAATTTGTATTGGGACGTGCGGCATGTGCCTAACGTCGCGTTGATGTTGATCGAAGTGACGTCATTTTGGCGCATATTCCTGGGCGCCGCCGCCGCCTTGTTGTTTGTCGGCGCGTTTTTGTATTCGATCCGTTACGCCGTAAAGACGATCATTCTTGGCTTTTCTGAGACCAGACTCCGTCGGGCGACGGGAGCGGCGTCGTTTCTGATGCTCGCCCTTTACGGCTTTGGGATTTCCAGCGACGACATTCATACCGAAGGGTGGTTTGCGCTGCCTGTGGCGCCGGTCTATGCGCATCAGGTGGATTTCGTGGTGGAAGCGCAAACCAGGAAGCGTGACGACGCGCCGCAACCACTCGCCAAGTCGGACATGGCGCGAATCAAGGGACGAGATGTTTTTCTGATCTTTTTCGAATCCTATGGCGCCACAGCGTTTGACGATCGAGATGGAGACGGTCCTTTTCCGGAAATCGCGGCTCTGGACAAATTTCTGGAAAATTCGGAATGGAACGCGGTATCAACGATGGTCGAGTCGCCGACTTTTGCGGGCGCATCATGGTTGGCGCATTCCAGCCTATTGTCGGGGCGATGGCTCGACAATCAGGGTGATTATCAATTTTTCCTGACCAATCCGTTTGAAACGCTGGTGGATCGTTTTCGCTCTATCGGGCATCGCGCTATCGCGTTGGCGCCGGGGTTGAAGCAGGCGTGGCCGGAAGGGCGATCCTACGGGTTCGATGCTATTCTGGATGCAAATTCACTGGATTATAAAGGCCCCGCCTTTGGATGGTGGAGCATACCGGATCAGTTCAGCCTTGGGAGGTTCCTGGATCGGGAATTGAAGCCGGATCGTAAAAAACCAGTATTCCTGTTTTTTCCAACGGTCATGAGCCATATGCCCTTCGGCCCGACGCCGCCCTATCAACCGGATTGGGCGAAGATGCTGGGCGATGATCCTTTCGCTGGTGTTGATGCCGATGCGGCGTTGGCGTTGCTGCCGGAATTCGACGCGCTTCGGCCCGCTTATATGCGGACGATTCGTCATAATTTGCGGCTCTTGCGGGGGTTCTTGGAAACGCGCGTTCCGCCGGATGCCCTGGTGATAGTCGCCGGGGACCATCAACCTGGCGCCGTCATAAGCGGGAAAAACGCTTCCTGGGATTCTCCGGTCCATGTATTTTCCCGAGACGCGCAATTACTGGCGTCGCTTAAAGCGGCCGGGTTCGCAGCGGGAATGGATCCTCGGAAGGCGGCGTTCGGTCGGATGAACAAGGTGAACAGAGCGCTGCTGGAGGCGATGGATTCCGGCGTTACCAAAAACGCGGCGCGGCGTTAGTATCGTTTAATGCGCGGGCTTTCCGTTTTTCTTGTTTGTATTGTCGCCGTGGCGTTCTGGTGGGGGTGGCGGGTTGCGAATGAACCCACGCCGATGCCGATGGATCTGGAATCCGTGTATGGCGTCGCTTATACGCCAAACGTAAAACCTGATGTTAAACACCTCGTCCTCGATGACCGCGCAATTCGCGATGATTTGAAAACCATCGCGACAAAGATCAATCGAATTCGGCTCTACAGCGCCACTGGCGCTCCCGCGCGGGTGGCGACGTTAGCGCAGGATATGGGCTTGAGCGTGGATCTTGGTGTTTGGATTGGCGCAGACCACCAATCCAATCGACGTGAAATCGATGCGTTGGGCCGTTTATTGCGGGATGGCTATATCGCAGGCCGGGTGATCGTGGGGAATGAGGCGATCTTTCGGGAGGAGCAGAGCGCCGAAACCCTGTTGGCGTATATCGCTAAGGTGCGTAATGCGACGCACCTTTCGGTCGGCGCGGCGGAGCCCTGGCATGTTTGGCTGGATAATCCGTCGTTGGCGGAGGGCGTCGATTTCATAGGCGTCCAATTGCTGCCCTATTGGGAGGGAATTGCAATTGCGGACGCCGCCGCTTACGCGATGCAGCGGTTTCGCGAATTGCAGGCGGCCTATCCGGGCAAGCCCGTCGTCGTCACGGAAACCGGATGGCCCAGTCAGGGCGACCGGATTGGCGGCGCGGTGGCGTCTCGAATAAACCAGAATCGATTTTTGCGCGAGGCGACGACGCTATTGGCGGTGAGTGGGACACCCTATTTCGCTATTGAAGCGTTTGACCGTCCCTGGAAAATCAAAACCGAGGGGCTGGCTGGTGGATATTGGGGGCTTTGGGATGTGGACCGCAAAGCGAAATTCGACTGGCGCGGCGCCGCGCTGGAACGCCCCGATTGGCCGATTTGGGCGTTCGGCTCGATTGCCTTTGGTTTGTTGCTTTCTGTGGCGCTTGGCGCCCTGCGGGGGCCCGCGCCAGCGTCGTTAATATTGACGGTGATTGCACAGGGCGTCGCCTTGGCGGCAATGTGGTCCATGATGGTCATATCGGCGCGCTATGCGACGCCGTTTGAGACGTTTGTGTGGCGGTTGCTGATCGTCGCGCAATGGTTCCTGTTGCTTGTGTTTGTGATCGATGGTCTGGAAATGACGGATCGGCTCTGGAACCGTCGTCGGGCAAAGGCGGCCAACACGACGACGAACGATACTCATTTTCCAAAGATTTCCATTCACCTGCCGTGTTGTAGCGAGCCACCGGCGATGGTCTGCGCGACTCTGCGCGCCCTGGCGCGCCTTAATTATCCGAATTTCGAAGTCATCGTCGTGGATAACAACACACACGATCCATTGTTATGGCGACCGGTTGCGGCGTTCTGTGAAGAATTGGGCGAGCGTTTTAAATTTCATCATCTCCAATCCCTGGAAGGGTTCAAGGCCGGCGCCTTGAATTTCGCCTATTCTAGAACGGCGCCAGAGGCCGAATATATCGCCGTGATCGACAGTGATTATGTCGTCGAATCCGACTGGCTTTTAAAAACCGCGCCGCTTTTAAACGACCCGGAGGTTGGGTTCGTGCAGGCGCCGCAAGATTACCGGGACGGTGTGCAGGGAATTTTCAAGCGGTTTTGCCTTCGGGAATATGCCGCGTTTTTTCATATTGGCATGGTGCGCCGCGATTTTTTCAATGCGATTATTCAGCATGGGGTCATGACCCTGATCCGGCGCCAGGCGTTGGTCGACGCCGGGGGGTGGTCGGGATGGTGCATTACCGAAGATGCGGAGCTGGGCTTACGGCTGCATTCGCGAGGCTGGAAATCGATTTTTGTACCGGAATCGATGGGACGTGGTCTCATGCCAAACGATTTCGGCGCGTACAAATCGCAGCGCCATCGCTGGGTATATGGGGCCATGCGAATTATGCGTCGCCATTGGCGTCTGTTTGTGCGCCCCAAAGGTTTGAGTTGGGCGCAACGTTTTCAATATGCAGCAGGGTGGTTGCCCTGGGTTGCGGATGCGGCGGGGCTTGTTTTCACCGTCGCTGCAATATCCTGGACGACAATCGTCTGTTTGTGGCCAGAAAGTACGGCGCTACCGCCCTGGATATTTCCCGCAACCGCGATTGGCGTTTTTTGTCTACGGCAGGCCCGCGATCAAATCCTGTATGCGATTTGTGGGCCGTTTGGATTTTGGGGGCGCATCGGCGCGTCCTTTGCTGGATTGGCGCTTGGCTACACGATTGGACGAGCGGTTCTTACCGGCGCCTGTGCGAAGGACAGGCCCTTTTTACGGACACCCAAAGATGTCGCGGCGAAAGCGCCAGGATTTGCGGCGATGGCGGGTGGCGAAGCCGGGATATTGCTGCTGTTAGCGATGGTGTTCTCGGCGTCTCTATGGCGGTTTAATTTTACGGAGGTGGAGAGTTGGGCTTGGCTTGGCCTTCTCGCGGTCCAATCAGCCCCCTATTTTGCGGCGGTTGTAATGGCGGTATTGGGATCAATCGACCGAAACAAGGTTTCGGTTCTTGAGGCTGTTCAGGAATGAGTTATATGGTTCAACGAAACAAGCCAAAGGCACGTATGGACAAAGACGCAATGGATGAATATGAGCGCCTTCAATCAACTCGCCAAGCTGTGTTATATAAGGGCGTAAAAGGTCAGGTCGCGCATATCAACGTATGTTAAATGTGGACCGTCGATTGAAGGCATAAAGTACGTAAATGAACGAACCGGGAGTTAAATTATTGAAGATTCGGCACAACAGATGACCGCCACTGTCATTGATATTGTTACCGGGTATGGCCTCGACATCATCGGCGCCTTAGTAATTTTGGTCATTGGTTGGACGATCGCAGGATGGTCGACGGGCGCGGTGCGCAAAGCGCTGGCCAAAAGCGGTAAGGTTGACGAAACACTTCGCGTGTTTTTCGGCAGCTTCGCGCGTTATGTCGTTTTGGCGATTACTTTTTTGGCGGTGCTGTCTCAATTTGGCGTGCAAACCGCGAGTTTGATAACGATTTTTGGCGCCGCAGGCCTCGCTATTGGTTTGGCGTTGCAGGGTACGCTCAGCAATCTCGCTGCGGGGGTGATGATTCTGTTCTTCCGTCCTTTCAAGATAGGTGATTTTGTCGAAGCCGGCGGCGTCGCTGGAACGGTGAAGGCGATTAATTTGTTTGTTACGGAGTTGGCGACGCCCGACAACGTGCAAATCCTGGCGCCTAATGGACAAGTCTGGGGTTCAGCGGTGCGTAATTTCAGCCATCATCCCACGCGTCGGGTCGATTTGGCGGTTGGCATCGCCTATGAGGACGATATCGACGCTGCGGTGAAGGTTATTGTGGATACAGTTTCGGCCGATCCACGCGTCCATGCGGACCCCGCGCCTGTCGCGCTGGTGGCGGAACTGGCCGATAGTTCGGTAAATTTCACTGTCCGGATCTGGTGTGATGGGGCGGATTACTGGAATGTTAAATTCGATATGACCAAGGCGCTGAAATTGCAGCTCGACGCCGCCAATATTTCCATTCCGTATCCGCAACGCACGGTGCATCTTATTCAGTCCAAAAGCGAATAAAACGGCGCTCTAACCTACTCGCCTACTATTCACGCGCGATGGCGCGCCAGGCGATATCGCGACGGCAAAAGCCATCAGGCCAGTCAATAAGATCGACGGCCTGATAGGCTTTCGCTGTCGCCTGCACGACGGTGTCGCCGATACCAGTGACGTTCAATACCCGCCCGCCTGTGGCGATAAGCTGGCCGGACTCGTCGCGGCCTGTTCCAGCATGGAAAATGATGGCGTCGTCATCGGCGCCCGCCTTATCCAGATTATTGATAGCGCCGCCTTTGCGGTAGTCGCTTGGATAACCGGAAGACGCCATGACAACGGAAACAGCGGCCTCGTCTCGCCAACGAAGATCGAATGAATTGAGGACGCCGTCATGGGCGGCGATCATGGCGGGTAGGATATCCGACTTAATCAACATCATGAGCACTTGACATTCCGGGTCGCCGAACCGGACATTGTGTTCAATAAGCTTTGGACCGTCGGGCGTGATCATCAAGCCCGCGAACAGCACGCCCTTATAGGGCCGCCCTTCCGCCTTCATGCCCGCAATCGTTGGAAGCACGATTTTCTCCATTGCGATTGCGGTCAGGTCTTCGGTCATTACGGGCGCCGGGGCATAGGCGCCCATGCCGCCGGTGTTGGGTCCCTTGTCGCCATCGAACACGGCCTTATGGTCCTGCGCTGATAGCAAGGGCAAGGCGGTTTCGCCGTCGCAAAGCGCAAAAAAACTGGCTTCTTCGCCTTCAAGGAATTCCTCGACGACAATGCTGTTCCCCGCATCGCCAAATTTTCCGCCACTCATCGCTTCGTCAATGGCGTTGCAGGCCTCCTCGACGGTGGCCGCGACGGTCACGCCTTTCCCGGCGGCCAGCCCGTCAGCCTTTACAACGATGGGAGCGCCTTGTTCCTGCACCCAGGCCTTGGCTTCTTCCGCGTCGTCAAACCGTCGATACGCCGCGGTCGGGATATTGTATTTTGCGCATAAATCCTTGGTGAACCCTTTGGAGCCCTCCAGAATGGACGCGCGCGCCGAAGGGCCGAACGATTTAACGCCGGCTTCGTCCAGCCGGTCCGCCAGGCCTAAGACCAATGGCCCTTCCGGCCCAATGACGACAAAGTCAATTTTTTGATCCCGGACAAATCCGATCAGCCCGTCAATATCTTCCGCGTCAATGGGCACGCATTCGGCCTCTTCCGCGATTCCAGCGTTGCCCGGCGCGCAATACAGTGTATCGCATAGCGGCGACGCGGCGATCGCCCAACAAAGACTGTGTTCCCGGCCACCTGAACCGACTACCAAAACCTTCATAGACCCTCTCATTGCGCTTTGAAAAACAGCAATACCTATTTATCATACTGACGGACCAATGAACGAAAAATCGCCCACCCCCACCACCAATCTGACCGAATATTCGGTTTCGTCGCTATCCAACGCGCTGAAACGAACGGTCGAGGACGCTTATGCGCGCGTGCGAGTGCGTGGTGAGGTGTCGGGGTTTAAATCGGCCGCGTCCGGTCACTTATATCTCACGCTGAAGGATGACAAGGCCGTTATCGACGCGGTTTGTTGGCGCGGCGTAGCGGGTCGTCTGGCGCTTCAGCCTGAAGATGGCATGGAGGTGATTGCGACAGGCCGGTTGACGACGTATCCGGGACGGTCGAAATACCAAATTGTCATTGAGTCGATGGAGCTTGCAGGCGAAGGCGCGCTCCTCAAGCTATTGGAGGACCGCCGCAAGAAATTAGCGGCGGAGGGGCTGTTCGATGAGGATCGTAAACAGTCGCTGCCGTTTTTGCCGACGGTCATTGGGGTTGTGACGTCGCCGACCGGCGCCGTCATCCAGGATATCCTCCACCGGTTGGAGGACAGGTTCCCCCGCCATGTGTTGCTAGCGTCGGTTGTGGTGCAAGGGAAAGACGCGGCGGCGCAGGTGACGGCGGCGATCGAGGGCTTCAACGCCATGTCCCCAACGGGGTCTGTTCCGCGTCCCGACTTGTTGATCGTGGCGCGGGGCGGGGGCAGCCTGGAGGATTTGTGGGCCTTTAATGAAGAGATTGTTGTGCGCGCGGCGGCGGCGTCTCAAATTCCGTTAATTTCCGCAATTGGCCATGAAACCGATACAACGCTGATTGATTTCGCCGCTGATTTTCGCGCACCGACGCCAACCGCTGCGGCGGAGCGCGCCGTACCGGTTCGCGAAATTCTGCTGGAATCCGTGATTGATGGCGCACGGCGCCTGGTGGGCGCGATGTCGCGTTTGTTCGAAGATCGCCGAATGCGCATCGCAGTGTTGTCCGGTCGTCTGCCAAACGCCGCAAATCTTCTGGACATGGCGACGCAGCGTTTTGATGGCGTGGTCGAGCGTTTGGATCTCTCCGTGATCGCGTTCCTGAATTCCAAACGTCAAAACGTGGCCATTGTTGCGGCGCGGCTGCGGAGTCCTGAGCAAGTCCTATTGGAAAAAGGGACGCGCCTGTCGACGGCGTCTCAATCGCTCGACTTGCATATGCGGCGCATGATCGGACAGTCTGAAAATTTGATTGCGACGATTGGAGACCGCTTTGCGCATGCGCCTTTGGCGCGTCGGTTTGACGAGTTCGATAAAACGCTGATGCGAATATCGCCCGCTCTGGACGCTGCGGCGGGACGTCATATTCAGTCGGCCGAATCCCGTCTGGCGGGGCTCTCCGACCTTCTGGAAAGTTATTCGTTCAAACGGGTGCTGGAGCGGGGGTATACCGTCGTACGAGATGAATTGGGGGCGCCGATTACATCGGTTTCCAAGGCGCGGCCCGGCGCCATTGTCGGTTTGGAGTTTTCCGATGGCGTGGCGACCGCAGTTGTTTCCAGTGAAAAGCCGGGCGGGTCCGTCCCCGTGAAACGACGGCCTGCAAAAAGAAAATCCGTGGATAGCGGTCGCCAAGGGGATCTTCTATGAAGGCGGTTTTTGCGGTTTTTGCGATATTTATGTTTTCCACGATGGCCAGCGTTCACCCGGCGACATTGAAGTTGCAGGGAAATTTGGTGCAAGGCGGCCTGGTCCAAGGCGTTACCGATCCGGATGCGACGGTCATGGTTGGAGCCCGAAATGTTCGTGTCTCTGCGAAAGGGGTCTTCATTCTGGGGTTCACGCGCGACGCGCCGGCAATTGAAACCCTGACTGTCCGGTTCGCTGATGGAACCGAACGCAAACGTGTCCTGAAAATCCGGAAACGGGATTATGATATTCAGCGCATTGACGGTTTGCCGCCCGGGATGGTGACCCCTCCAAAAGCGGTGCTTGCGCGGATTAAGCGAGAAAATAGCCTCATTCGAAACGTGCGCATGAAGGATCGAGCAGAGGCGTTTTTTGAAAGTGGATGGATATGGCCCGCGAAGGGTCTAATTTCCGGCGTTTATGGAAGCCAGCGTATTTTAAATGGAAAACCGCGTCGGCCACATTTTGGCGTTGATGTCGCTGCGCTTGTTGGCGCGCCGGTCATTGCGCCTGCTGATGGCGTCGTGGTTTTGGCCCAACCGGATTTATATTACACCGGTGGCACGATCATTCTCGATCATGGGCACGGTTTGACATCTGCATTTTTGCACATGAATTCGCTGTCGGTGAAAAAGGGACAGAAAATTCGTCAGGGCGAACGTTTGGGCGACGTTGGTAAAACGGGACGCGCGACGGGTCCGCATCTCGACTGGCGCATAAACTGGTTTGATCGTCGGTTGGACCCGGCGTTGCTGGCGCCGCCCCGGAGCGCATCGGGGCGTTAAGATCCGGAGGTTGCGGAGGCGCGGCGCATTTTTACAGGGGCCAATAGGGCGGCGATAGCGCCAGGCTCGCGCCATTCAACAAAAACATCTAGTACTTCGACGAGCGACCGGGCTTCTTCTGGAATTCGTTGGAAATCTTTCGCGGTGGTCAAAAGCGTTGCATCCATTGCAATGGCTTCTTCCGCCAACAACGCCATGTCATCGGGCGTGAAGGCGTAATGATCTGGGAATGCTCGTTCGGCGATGACCGCGCATCCGATATCCTTCGCTGTCTGGAAAAATTTTTCCGGACGCCCGATACCAGCAAACGCCAGGATTTTTTCGCCAACGAAGCGCTGGGCGCTGTTGAAGGTGGAAAGCCGCGCTCTGACCAGGGGCGTTTCGGGCGCGGATTTTCGGATAATCTCCGCGACCCCGGTGGTGTCATCACCAAGCAGGATAATGGCGTCGGCCCGCTTTAGCCCAAAGGATAAGGGCTCCCGCAAAGGCCCAGCTGGTATGACCCGCGAATTACCAAACCCGTAGCCGCCATCCACGACGAGGAAGGATAGTGTTTTCGCGAGCGCCGGGTTTTGAAATCCGTCATCCATGATGATGATGTCGGCGCCGTCTTCAATGGCGGCTTCTGCGCCGAATATTCGATCTTTGGAGACCCAGGTCGGCGCAACCTTCGCCAATAACAGGGGTTCGTCACCGACATTCCGGGCGGTGTGGCGCGCCAAATCGACTTGAATTGGTCCCGGTAAATTTCCGCCATATCCGCGCGATAGAAATCGAACCGCCTCGCCCTGTTCCTGTAACAGATCCGCGATGGCCATGGCGACGGGTGTTTTGCCAGCGCCGCCTGCGACCAGATTGCCGATGCATATGACCGGGACAGGTGCGCGCCACGGCGTCGTCGTCTTCCATTTAAGCGCACCCGAGACGCCATATATTGCGGCGAACGGCGCGAGGAGCGCGCTCATGAAGGATCGCGAGCGCCAGAATTCAGGCGCTCGCATAGGGATCTTCTCGCGGCAGGGCGTCCAGGAACGGCGCGAGCGATTCCATAACGCTATCGACGACGGCGTAATTCTTGGCGGCGACGGTCGCCGCCGCCTCGGCGAGCGCGTCCACCGCGGCCTCATCGCCCAGTAATCGGGTTACGGTGGCCGCCAGGGTTGGTGCGTTCGAAATTTCGATAGTGGCTTGGGCGTCGCGTAATTCCATGGCGACAGATGCAAAATTCGCCATATCGGGTCCGGTCAAGACAGCGCAATCCAGTTGAGCGGCTTCCAGCGGGTTGTGACCGCCATGATCAAACATAGAGCCGCCGATAAAGGCGATATTCGTCAGTCTATAAAATAACCCAAGTTCGCCAAGTGTATCGGCGATGTAAATTTCAACAGTGTCGTCTATCAAATCGCCAAGCGCGCGCCGCGCAACCTTAAACCCGCGAGATGTCATCATGTCAGCGATTTCCAATCCCCGGTCCGGGTGCCGAGGGACAAGTAGGGTCAGGAGACCGGGAACGGAAGCCCGGATTTTGGCGTGAGCGTCCGCGACGATGGCTTCTTCGCCGGGATGGGTACTGGCGGCCAGCCAAACCGGACGGCCTTCAAGTGTCTCGCTTAACACGTCCCACTCATGCTCCTCTAGGGGCAGTGGCTCCGCGGAATATTTTAAATTCCCGTGGCACAGAACTCGAGTCGCGCCTAACGCCCTTAATCGGATAGCTTCATCATCGGTTTGGGTCAGACAAAGCCGAAAGCACCCTAAAACGGCGCCGATGAAGCCGGGCGCCTGGCGCCAATTAGAAAAGGATCGCTGGGAAATCCGTCCATTCACCAGCGCCATGGGAATATTTCGATCGGCGGTTTCGTGGATCAAATTTGGCCAGAATTCCGACTCGACCCAAATTGCGAGGTCGGGCTCCCAATGGTCCAGAAATCGCCGGATCCAGGATAGTCGATCGACAGGCACGAACTGATGAAAACTGCGCGCCGGTAATCTGTCCGCCATAATTTTCGCTGACGTGACGGTGCCGGTTGTGACAAGAATATGTAAATCGGTTCGGCGTCTCAACATATGCTGAATCAGCGTCAGGGCGGATTGCGCCTCGCCGACGCTCGCGGCGTGTATCCACACCAAGGGGCCGGAAGGGCGTATACGAGACGCCTCGCCCCGTCGTTCCTCAAAGCGCTCGGGATGCTCTTTCCCCTTCGCCAGGCGGCGGCGTAAAAAGTAATTGATGAGGGGGCGTCCGACATTCGTTACGCCGCGATAGAGCGCTAAGCACGTCATGAAGGGGGGTCCGCTGGTTCCGGTGCGGACTCCATGACGGGTTCCATCGCGCCTTGCCCCATGATCTGGTCGGCTTGAACCGTCAATTGGCTAATGGCCGTTTCCAATGCCTGGCGTTTGCTCTCCATCGCTTCGGCGTCATTGGTTTCGGGCGGCTGTATAGGTTCGCCCCACATAAACACGCCGCGCGAGAACGGTAGGGGGATCAGCAGTTTATCCCATGAGGATAGAATACGTCGCCGCGACGTTGCAAACGCTACCGGGATAATGGGGGCTTTGGATAATCGGGATAGCATGATGATTCCGGCAGCGGCGCGCATTCGGGGGCCGCGGGGGCCATCGGGCGTAATCGCGACGACGCCGCCTTGTTTTAGAACTCCGACAAGGCGGCGCAACGCGTTGGCGCCGCCTTTGTTGGTGGAGCCGTAGACAACAGAGGCGCCAAAGCCTTCCTGAATGCCTGCGAGCACCCGGCCATCCCGGTGCGCAGACGCAAGTATCGTAACCGCATCACCGTAACGCCACGCCTTTCCGAGCATGACAATGCGGCCATGCCACATCGCGAGAATGAAAGGCGTCTTGGATTCAAAAAGGCTATTGGGCGTCTCTTCGTTGATGCGCCTCCAGGAACTTGTCCAATAAACAAATCGGATATAGCTAATCACCAAAAGACATAGGGCGTTTTGCACAAATGCGGAGCGGAATATGGTTTTGAAAGGACGCATAGCAGGCGCTTTAGGACGCCGGTGACGAAAGCGGCGCCGCCGAGGCGCTGAACGTGGGCGAATTCGATCCATTCCCGGCGTTGTCACCGAACTGCAGGTCACATAGTCGCCTGTACAGACCTTGTTGCTTAAGCAGTGTCTGATGGTTGCCACGTTCAACGACAGCGCCATGATCCAGGACGCAAATGATATCGGCGTTGGCGATGGTCGACAGGCGATGGGCGATGATGAAAGTCGTCCGTCCTTCGGTTAATCGGGCCAGCGCTTTTTGTATATATCGCTCGGATTCGGTATCGAGCGCCGAGGTTGCTTCGTCCAAAAGCAGGATGGGGGCGTCTTTCAGCATCGCGCGCGCAATGGAAACGCGTTGCCGCTGGCCGCCGGATAATTTCTGGCCCTGTTCGCCGATGAGCGTGTCATAGCCGTCGGGTAAGGCGGAAATGAAATCATGGGCGGCGGCGTCTGTGGCGGCGGCGATAATATCGGCTTCGCTGGCGTCCGGACGACCATAAGCGATGTTTTCCCGGATTGTCGTGTTGAAAAGGCCCGTTTCCTGACTGACCAGCGCGATGGAGGCGCGCAAGGATTCCATGGTGACGTCCTTTATCTCTTGGCCATCAATCCAGATTGAACCTTCGTTGACGTCGTAAAATCGCAATAACAGGTTAAGGATGGTCGATTTTCCCGCGCCAGACGGGCCGACAAGCGCAATTTTATGACCTTTTGGCGCATCAATCGATATGCCGCATAACGCGGGTAGGGCGTCATTGTAGGAAAAGTGGACGTTTTCCAGGCGAACATGGCCGTCCGTAACGCGAAGCGGTTTGGCGTTTGGCGCATCGACAATGCCCCGTTGGTAATCAATCAACTCGAAAATTCGCTCCGCCGACGCAAGACCTTCCTGCAGGCTCGCATTCAGGTTGGACAGGCTGCGCAAGGGTTGATACGCCATAACCAAGGCGGTCAAAAACGCCATTAAACGGCCGACCGTCGTCTCTCCGTTGAGGACTTGATACCCGCCATAACAAAGGACCGCGGCCACGGCGAAGCCGCTCAGACTTTCCATAATCGGGTATGAGAGCGACCGCACCCGGGCGGCCTTGTAGATCAATTTATAAATTCGTTCAAACAATTGATCGGCGCGATTCTGCTCCAGGGGCTCGGCGCCATAGGCTTTAACCTGGCGCATTCCTTTGAAAATATCGTCGAGCGCCGCCGTCATGACGCCTAATTCGCTTTGCGTATCGGATGACACTCGACGCAAACGTCGACCAATCATCGCAATCGGCGCGATGCTGACGGGAAACACAACGAATGTCATGAAGGCCAGCCAGGCGTCCGTGTAGAACATGACGCCCACCAAAACGATCACCAGCATCAAATCTCGACCGAATCCGGTCACGACTTTGATAACGGCTTCTCTCAGAAAATTTACATCATTGGTGAAGCGCGAGATGAACTTTCCGGTCGCGTCATCGTGAATAAACGCAATATCGGCGGTCACGATCCGGCTGAACATCTGGCTTTGTAGTGTTGCGATGACGCGAAGGCCGACCTTGTGCATTAAAACAGTTTGTCCAAGTCCCCCAAAGCCTCTGACCACGGATGTCGTAAAGAAGGCGATGGGCAGAATCCAAAGCAGCTTTTCATCGCCTGAAACAAGAACCTGATCCAAAGCGGGTTCAATCAGCCGCGCCTGAACGCCAGCGGCTGCGGCCACGACAAACATGCACAAGACGGACAAGGAGATTTTACCCAGATGAGCGCGCAGATAGTGCGTCCAAAGGCGCTTGATCAGCGATCGCGTGCTCGACTCTGTGATAAGCGAGGAATTTGAGACTGTTGGCAATTCTAAGCGCCCTGGAAAATTTAGGAAGATATAACATGTTGGATCAAGAGCGGCCAATTTTTGGAATAGCCCCTTTATGGGGCGCGTAATATTCAATCTTTGGCGCGCATTGAACTAAAATTCAAATAAATGCTTCGAGTGCTTAGTGTCCGTCCGAAAAGTTCTTGAATCATATGAGTCGGATGTGATTCAAGGGTCTTACCGCCGAATGGAGGGCAAGGCTAATGTGGACATCAGAAAACCGAGGTTCCTATGA